>NZ_JAKZHW010000001.1:1200000-1516760 GCF_022568775.1 Sphingomonas telluris
ATGCCCTATCGCGACATGGACGATGCGATCGCCCTTGCGAACCGCGGCAAGGGAAGCCTTGCGCTGTCGCTGTTCACGCTCTCGCCGGACGCCGCACAGGAGTTCGTGCGTGGGGCGGCCGCCTATCACGGGCGGATGCTCGTGATCGACCGGACGAACCACAAGGAATCGACGGGGCACGGTTCGCCCTTGCCCGTTCTCGTCCACGGCGGCCCAGGCCGCGCCGGCGGCGGCGAGGAGATGGGCGGCATCCGGGGCGTGAAGCACTATATGCAGCGGACGGCGATCCAGTCATCGCCGACAATGATCGCCGCGATCACCGGGCAGTACGTTCCCGGCGGTCCGAAGCACGTCATCGACGTCCACCCGTTCCGGCTGAAGATGTCCGAGCTGAACATCGGCGACACCTGGGAAACGCCGAGCCGGACGGTCAGCGTCCAGGACATCGAGCATTTCGCGGAGTTCACGGGCGACAAGTTCTACGCTCACATGGACGAGGAGGCGGCGAAGGCGTCGCCGATCTTCGAAGGCCGGGTTGCGCACGGCTATCTCATCCTGAGCTTCGCCGCAGGGCTGTTCGTCGATCCCGATCCTGGTCCCGTACTGGCCAACACCGGCCTCGAGAATTTGCGCTTTCTGACGCCGCTCTATCCGGGCGACTCCCTGCGCGTCGAACTCACGGTGCGTTCCAAGTCGATCAAGTCAGAGGAAACCGGACAGGTTCGGTGGGCCGTGGAAGTCTACAACCAGAAGGACGAACTCGTCGCGACCTACGACCTTCTGACTGAGAATGTGCCCTAACGGCCGATCCAGCCGAGCAGGTAAAGGATCAGCAGCGTTCCGAGCGCGGTAATCAGCAGGGACGACGCGCACCCGAGGCGATTGGAGAAGAAAAGAAACATGGCTGTCGAATGACGGCCGCGCCTACAGGTTCCGAACCAGCTTCGTCGCCACTGCAATCCACTGCGGATTCGTTACCACCTGCTGCCTTCCGCCTGCACCGAGCGGGAGCAGGTGTAGCTTCTCATCGTCGCGCCCGATCAGCCGGCCGAACTGGAACCGCCCGGCGGGCCGTGGAACGAGCACGTCGCGGTTCATGGCTCGCGCAAATTCATCCGCCTCGATCATCTCGCACCAGATCTCGTCTCCCGAGCGGTAGTCGCCGGTGCTCGCCGCGACGGTAATTGCCGCCTGGTCGCCCTTGGGCCGTGGAGCCATGACCACTGCGGTCTTCCGGGGCGCCGAGGCCCCGCCGGGGCCGAGCACAGCTACGACGGGCAGCTCGGCCTTGCCCGCCCCGCCAGCCACCAAATCGTTCGCGTCGACGCCGAGCGCGTCGGCGATGCGGTTGAGCCATCCGACCGATACGGTGCGCATTCCCGTTTCGAGCCGACCGATCGTCTGCGGGGTCGTGGCGGGTTTGCAGGCCTTCGCAACGTCGTCGAGCGTCATCCCCTTCGCCCGCCGCACTTCGCGAATTCGTGTGATCATGAGCCCCCCTGCGCAAAAGGCGCGAACCAATATGGTTTTTCTTCTGTCCTACAGATTCGCCGCTGTGGCAAGCCCCGCCCGACTCGGACGGGAGGACTAATTTGGCTCAGCTGCGGGACGGACGATTATTGGAAGAACGCGCGCTCGACTGCGACGAAGCCCCGAAGAGCAAGCGTGGGCGCCGCCCCTCGCGGTCGGTTACGGTCAACTTGGCGGAGTCGCCCCTGGGTTGGCTCTTCGCGCGGGGTCTCGTGACGCTTCGGCAATTCGATGCGGGCGAGCGGCTGCGGTCGGACTGGGAGCGAGCCCAGCTCGCCCCGCGCATTACCATGGCCTGGGACGCCGCTCCGATCAGCAGCCAGCGCGGAGGCGCGTCGAGGGGGATCGACGTCTCGGGCACCCAGATCGATGCGAAGCGGCGGTTCGACGAGGCAATAGCCCATGCGGGCTCCGGTCTTGCCGATATCCTCTGGCGAGTGGTCTGCTCGGGTGAAGGGATGCGTGAGGCGGAGACGGCGCTGGGATGGCCAGCGCGAGCGGGCAAGCTGGTGCTCACGCTCGCGCTGGACCGGGTCGCGGATTATTACCGCATTCGCTGAAGACTAGCGGTGGCCGCTGTGGCCCTTCTGGCCGCGCTTGCGGGCCGAAGATCCCATTTCAGTAGTACGCCCGTGCATCGCGCTCTTCTTCACATCGCGATCCTCGTTGCGGTCCCGGATGGTCGGGTCGTGCATGTTATTTCGGGCTTCGTCGCGCCCGCTGTTGCTGCGCATCATCTGTCTCCCATGCTAATGGAGAAAGAACGGGTGAGCCGGCGGACCTTTCCGCGGCTCACCGCTCACCGGGAGGCAACTCGTCATGATTATCTTCGGCTCGACGCTATCGCCCTATGTTCGCAAGACGGCCGCCTTCGCGTCGGAAAAAGGCCTGGAGTTCGAGATCAAGCCGACGGGCCTCGGCAGCCCCGATCCGGACTTCTGCGCGGCAAGCCCCTTCCGCAAGATGCCGGCGTTTCAGGACGGCGACTATCGACTCTGCGATTCGACCGCGATCTGCCACTACCTCGAGGCGAAGTATCCCGATCGCCCTCTCATTCCCGCGGAGCCGGAGGCGCGTGGTCGGACGATCTGGTACGACGAATTTGCCGACACCATCCTCGTCGCCTGCGGTGCGAAGGTCTTCTTCAACCGAATCGTCGCGCCGCGCTTCCTCGGCCAGCCGGGAGATGAAAGCGCCGCGGAGACGGCGCTGAGGGACGAACTGCCGCCGATCCTCGACTATCTGGAAAAGGTCGTTCCCGATCCCGGCGGTTACCTGGTTGGGGACGCGCTCACGCTTGCCGATCTTGCCGTGGCGAGCCCGTTTGCAAACTTCTTCCACCTCAACGTCGAGCTCGATTCGGAGCGGCATCCGCGCACGCGGGCCTATACGGAAAGCATCCTTGCCCGGCCGAGCTTCCGGCCATTCATCGAGAAGGAAGCGGCCCTGCTGGAGCGCACTGCGGCCTAACTTGGTTTAACGAGATTAAAACCGATTTAACGCGTTTTTAACGGCAAACTGACGCGGATGTGACGCCCACTACGTACTTCCCGCTGACGGTCCGGGGGACGCCCGGATCAACTTTGAGCGAAGAGACGGGAGTGGGAAAATGAGAAAATCGGTCCTCCTTTTGGGGTCGCTGTTGTTTGCCTCCAGCAACGCTTTTGCTCAGCCTCCCGTCGTCGTAACGGGCGGAACTGCGCCGTTTCAGGTCGTCAGCTATGCGGACCTGAACATTAGCTCCAAAGCCGGTCAGGACCGCCTGGTCCACCGGATCCGCTCAGCCGCCGAGGATATCTGCCTCGACAGCAGCAAGGAGCAGGTGAAGTTCGAGGCGGCACGGCGTCATTGCTATTCGACCGCACTCGACAGCGGGATGACGCAGATGAACCGCGCGATAGCCGAGAGAGCCAACGGCGCAACCTTGGCAACTGCAAGCCTGGTCATCAGCGGCAGGTGACGATCGCTCGCCGAGGGGAGGCGTGAAGCCACGCCTCCCCTCCGGCTCACTAAATATCTTTCGTTGACTGCCCGACTCGGTCGCTCCGTGTTACATGCCCCGTAAATCCAGTCGCTCGCGTGCCCTTTCCGGCTCGGCGGGAAGATAGAAATGGCAACTTTGGCAGACCTGGTCGAACTGAGACCGCGCGTGCGCTTCTGGCATCTCGAATGCCGTGGCAGCTTCGCGCTGAAGCGCGCCGACGGGCTGGATGTCGGGCCTCGGGGACGCAAGGCTCGGGCGATCATCGCCTATCTGGCGGCCCACCTCGACGAACATGTCAGCCGCGATCGACTGATCGAGCTCCTCTGGCCGGACCGGCCGGAGTCGCAAGCACGCGGCAGCCTGCGCCAGTCGTTTCTCGAGATCCGCCGGGCGGCGCCCCTGTTGATCGCGACCGACCAGCAGCACGCCTGGCTATCCAGCAGGACTGTGCAGATCCACGATCCGGAGCATCTTTCGGGAGACGAAGTGCTGTTCGGCGACCTCGACGGAATCACGCCCGAATTCGACGAGTGGCTGCGGCGTGAAAGAACGAAGCAGGGCAGCCGGGAATGGAGCGACCTTTCCCGGAAGGCCGAAGCGAAGTTGAAGCACGGAGACGAGTCCGGCGCGTTGCAATTGATCGACCGCATGGAGCAGATCGATCCCTACAATGAGGACTGGCTAAGGCTGGCCATGCGGGCGGAGTTCCAGGCCGGTCATCCGGCGGGAATCCAGACGCGATTCCGTCAGATGCGGAATGTCCTCAAGCGCGACCTGGACGTGAACGTCTCAACGCAGACCTGCGCGCTGCACGATGAGCTATTGTCGAAGCTGTCACCGGGCGGAGACCCGCAGCCGCCGTTCGGAATGGATGCGCGGGGCACGTCAATCGTCGCGGCCAGGAAGCTATTCGGTAGCATTTAAAGAAGGCGCCGCACCCAGGGCACGGGCGCGACGCCTTCACGATCGGTCGAGCGTCAGATGCTGCCGTTCGATCCGTCGATGTCGCTGTCGCCGCTATCCGAATCCTGCGCGCTCTCGTTGGACGCGCCACGGCCCTGCTCCGCGAAGCCGGATTGCGGATTGCCCTGCTGCTGCAGGCATTCGCTCGAATCCTTGCTCTGGCGTCCGACGAAACCGCTTGAGCCCTCGCCGGTTTCACCGCCGCCAAGGTCCGAAGCACCGCCGCCGAGGCCTTCCTGCTCGTCCTGGTTCAGCGTCTGCGTATCGCTGTCCTGGCTCTGGCCCGTGGCGGACTGTCCGCCGCTCTGGCCATATTCCTGCTGGCCCTGGTTGCTGAGGCCCGGCTCCTGCGAGCCGAAGTCGCCCTGCTGATCGAGCGGCTGCTGGCCGCCCTGCCCGGTCGCCTGCTGCTGCCCGGACTGGCCGAACTGCTGCTGGTTCGATTGACCCGTCTGATTGTCGTTCTGCTGGCCGAGAGGCTGCTGCTGTCCGCTGCCTTCGTTCTGATCGCGGGTCTGTTCGCGTTCACTCTCCATGGGTCGTTACTCCTACACGTCGCCCCGCTTGCTCTCTCTGCCAGAACAAGGATGAAGCCACTGCCGTTCCGTGCCGTGGGCCGCGATTGCGACGAACGGACGCGCCGAAGATCGTTTCCGCGACGAAGCGAAGTTCGGGCAAAAGAAAGGACCGCCGGATCGCTCCGACGGTCCCAATTCTTCAGCAGTCGAAAGAGCTTACTGTTCTTCTTCGGCCGTCTCGGTCTCCGCGGCCGGCTCGCCCGCATCGGCGGGAGCGGCAGCAGCCTCCTCGGCCGGAGCCTCCGGAGCGAGGTCCTCAGCCGCCGGAGCAGCCTCTTCCTCGAACATCTGGGCGAGGACGTCGACGCCCTGCGCCTGCAGGTCCGCCTCTTCCGGCGAACGCGCGACGTTGACCTTCACCGTGATGGCGACTTCCGGGTGCAGCGCGACCTTCACGTCGTGAACGCCGATGTTCTTGATCGGACGATCGAGAACGATCTGGCTCTTGGTGACCTTCGCGCCGTCGGCCTCGAGAGCCTCGACGATGTCGCGGGCCGAAACCGAACCGTAGAGCTGGCCGGTGTTCGAAGCCTGACGGATCAGCTGAACCGTCTTGCCGTCGACGCCCTTGGCGGCCTTCTCGGCATCCGAGCGGCGCTCGGCGTTGTCGGCCTCGATCTTCGCGCGGTTGGCTTCGAAGACCTTGCGGTTGGCTTCGTTGGCGCGGAGCGCCTTCTTGTTCGGCAGCAAATAGTTGCGCGCGAAACCGTTCTTGACGTTCACGACATCGCCGATGCCGCCAAGCTTCTCGACGCGCTCGAGCAGGATGACTTCCATGTCGTCCTCTCCTTACTTCACGACGTAGGGAAGCAGGCCGATGTGGCGGGCGCGCTTGATCGCCTTCGCCAGCTCGCGCTGCTTCTTGGTGGAAACCGCGGTGATGCGGCTGGGGACGATCTTACCACGCTCGGACATGAAGCCCTGGAGCAGGCGGACATCCTTGTAGTCGATCTTGGGGGCGTCCTTGCCGGAGAACGGGCAGCTCTTGCGGCGGCGGAAGAATGCACGTGCCATCGCTTAGGCCTCCAGTTCTTCGTTGCGGGGAGCGCGGTCGCCACGGTCGCCACGGTCGCCACGGTCGCGGCCGAAACCGCCACGGTCGCCATCGCCGCGCGGACCGCGGTCGCGCTCGCCACGGCGCATCATCGCGGACGGGCCGCTCTCATGCTCGTCCACGCGAATGGTGAGGAAGCGGATCACGTCCTCGTTGATGTTGGTCTGGCGCTCGAGCTCAGCGATCGCCGGGGCCGGAGCGTCGATGTCGAGGGCGACGTAGTGCGCCTTGCGGTTCTTGGCGATGCGGTAAGCCAGGTTGCGAAGACCCCAGGTCTCCGTCTTGACTACCTTCCCGCCGTTGTCCTCGAGAATCTTGGTAGCGTTTTCCGCCAGCGCATCGACCTGGGCCTGGGCCAAGTCCTGACGCGCGAGGAAAACATGCTCGTAGAGCGGCATGTTTCTTCGTCTCTCTTTTGGCCGATCGCTGACGCCGCCCAATGCGGACGCCCCTCCGGCTGTCTTCCAAAAACAACTGGGGCACAGGCCAAGCCTGCACCCCATCGCGGCGCCCATTGCCGCAAATGCCCCGAAATGGCAAGTGCAGACCATGGCGACGCAGCTGAAATCGATCGAGCCCACGAAGGACCCGCTGGAGGACATGAGCCTCCCCGGATGGCTTTATTATGACCAGGAGTTCTTCGAGGCCGAAAAGCGCGCCTTCCTCCGTGCCTCGCCGCAGGTCGTCTGCCACGAAAGCGAGATCCCTAATCCCGGCGATTGGCGCACGCTCGAGTATCTTGGCGAGAGCATCATCGTCATGCGCGGCGACGACCGTGAGATCCGCGCCTTTTCGAACGTCTGCCGCCACCGCGGCTCGCGGCTGGTCGATGGCGAGGCCGGCTGCTCGAAGGTCCTGACCTGCCCCTACCATGCGTGGAGCTACTCCCGGGACGGACGGCTGGTCGGCGTGCCCCATCGCCAGGAATATCCCGGACTCCAGACGGAGAAGCTCAGCCTGTTCCCGGTGTCGCTGGAGAATTGGCGCGGCTTCCTGTTCGTCACGCTCGAACCCGGAGTGCCGTCGGTCGCCGAGGTCATGGCGCCGTACGAAAATGAGATTGAGCCGTACCGGTTCGAGGAGCTTCGGGCGCTTCAGCAGGTCCGCCTCCGGCCCCGCGCGCTCAACTGGAAGACGATCTCGGACAATTATTCCGACCACCTGCACATTCCGGTCGGCCACCCCGGTCTCACCCGCCTGTTCGGCCGCAGCTACCGCATTGAGGCGCAGGAGTGGGTCGACAAGATGGAAGGCGACCTTGTCGAGAAGGTCTCGGCCAATCCGTCCGAGCGCGTCTACCAGCACCATCTGCCGAGGGTGGATCACCTGCCGGAGAGCCACCAGCGCAAGTGGCTCTATTACAAGCTCTTCCCGAACGTCGCGTTCGACATCTACCCGGACCAGGTCGACTTCATGCAGTTCCTGCCGATTAGCGCGACGGAGTCCGTGATCCGCGAGATCAGCTATGGCCTGCCGGACGGGCGCCGCGAGATGAAGGCGGTTCGCTACCTCAACTGGCGCATCAACCGCCGCGTGAACGCGGAAGACACGGAGCTGATCACCCGCGTCCAACTGGGCATGCAGTCGCCGACCTACGTCGCGGGACCACTGGGAACGAGCGAGGTCTGCCTGCGCAGCTTCGCCAAGAAGCTCAGGCGGATGATCCCGGAGTCGCGGCAGGAATCGCCGCCTCCAGCGGGATGGAGCCGGCACGCGAATTGAGGCGGTGCATGGCGAGGCGGATCATCAAGCCGGCTGCTAAGAGGACAAGGCCCCACAGATTGGCCTCAAGGCCAACCCCATAAGCAGCGAACAGGACGAACAGCAGCGCGACAGCGCACACGATCCGAGCGCCTGGCGTGGGACTCGCTCTCCACGCGGCCAGAGCTCCAACGCCGTAGAGGGGCAGAATGCCCGCCGCCGAGAGCAAGATGATGAACGTGAAAAGGCTTGCGGTCGCCTTGCTGCTGTTCGCGAGAAGCAGGAGGATCGTCAAAACGGCGACGAGAATCTGAGCGTTGACGGGCGTCCCGGCGCCCCTGGTTTTCGCCAGCGATGCCGGAAGGTCGCCTCGCAACGCTAAGGAATAGGTCAGCTCGCCGGTCCCGAGGATCAATCCGTTGAGGCAGCCGAACGCGCTGATTGCGATCGCGAGCGCGGCAAGAGAAGCGGCGACAATTCCCCATCGCGATACCAGGACATCGGCATAGGGTGCCGGCGAGCTGACGATCGTGCCCGCTGGAAGCAGCAGCAAGATAGCCGTACCCGCAAGCATGTAGAGGAGGACGACGAAGATCGTCCCTCGAAAGATGGCGCGCGGAAGGGTGCGCTCGGCGTCCCGGACCTTTCCGACCGGTGCAGTGGCATTTTCGAACCCGGTAAGCGTGTAGAACGTGAGTGCTGTTGCGGCAGCGAGGTTTGCGAATGTGATCGGCATTGGCGCGAGGGGTTCGAACCTGGTCGCGCCGGCCCCGCGCTCTGCGAACAGCCAGATGACCGCCAGAAGCGGCAGGACCTTGATCGCGACAGTGAGGATCGACAGTCCGCCAGCCGCGCGCACGCCCATCGCATTTACGACCGTGAGGATCACGACGCAGAGAATCGCGAGAGGAACGACGGACTGGGTGGAGTTGAAGGGGGCTCCGATGAAGGAAAGAGCGGCCGAGGCGCCAATGGCGACGGAAGCCGCCGCGACCCAGTTCGAAAACCAGAAAGACCAGGCGACGAGGAACGCGACCGTCGGCCCGAACTCACGTTCGATATTCGCCTGGATCCCGTCTCCGCCGAGCCTGGACATCTGCGCAAGCGCGAACGCGATGCAGAGAATGCCCACGCCGCTGATCGGCCACGCAATCAGCGCATTCTGTCCCAGCGGCGCGAGGCTCACTGGAAGCATGAAGATGCCGGCCCCGATGATGCCTCCGACCACCAGGGCCGAGGTCATCCAAATCCCCATCTTGCCGTCGTCGCGTTCTGTCATCGTCCCGCCCCCGCCAGTTTCGAACGACGCTGACGCTACAAACGCTTACCCTTACTCAGGCGCGGGCCTGGACCCGCCTCATCAGGAAGTAGACCGGAATGCCGGTCGCCAGAAGCGCCGCGCCCCAGGCTGTCGCTTCGCCACCGGCTCCGTAGAAAGTCCAAATCGCGTAGGCGGCGCCGATGAGAGCACAGCCGGTCACGAGCGCTCCCTTCGCCTGCCCCCGTTTGATCAGCGCAAGCATCGTCACCGCTCCGGCGAGGTAGAGCACAAGCGTCGCGACGGTCGCGAGCAGGACGATGAACGAATAAATCTCGATCATCCCGCCGCTGAGATTGGTGGCGATCAGTGCGACGCTGAGCGTGCAGCCGAGTAGCTGCGCATAGACCGGCATCCCGTTCTTGTTCACGCGGGTGAAGAATTTCGGAAACACGCCGCGCTCGGCGAGGACCAGCTGCACCTCGGCCTGAAGCAGCACCCAGCCGTTGAGCGCGCCGAGAGCGCTGATCGCTGCGAAGGCGGCAACGAGCTTGCCGGCGCCCGAGCCCATCACACTACTCATCAGGTCCGCCAGCGGCGCCGACGACTTCGCCGCGACGTCCGATGGGAGCAGGAGAAGCACTGCCAGGGTGACCAGCACGTAGAGAACACCGACGAGCAAGGTGCCGATGAGGGTCGCCCTCGCGATCGTCCGCGCCGGATCGATCACGCGGCCCGCGGGGACCGTTCCGGACTCGAAGCCCTGCATGGGCCAAAGCGCCAAGGCGGCCGCACCGGCGATGGCGCTGAGCCCGATGGGCGTCGGCGCGACGTTCGTTGCCGCCACTGCAGCACCCTCGCCGCTACCGAACACGAAAAGGGCGAGCAGGATGACGGCCGCAAGCGGGATGATCTTCAGGAAGGTCGTGGCAATCTGCACGGTCCCGGAGGCCCGAACTCCCTGAAGAGCAACGCCCGTCATCAGGATCACGATGACGATCGCCGATAAGGGCCCGACTTCGGGCTGGCCGAAGAATTGGGGAGCGAATGGCGTCAGATAGCTCACGAGACCTATGCCGATCCCCGCGTTGGTTACCCACTGCGAGATCCAGTAGCTCCACATGACGAAGAAACCGGCCATCGGGCCGAAGGCGCTGGTGATGTAATCGAATGGTCCGCCGGCTTCGGGCATCAGCTTGGCGAGACCCGCGAAGACATAGGCCAGGCTCAGGGCGCCGACGACGGTGATCCCCCAGCCGTACAGGGCATTCCAGCCGTAGGGCGCCAGCGCCGCCGGGATCAGGAAAATGCCGGTTCCGATGGTGTTGCCGATGACAAGGGCGAGACAGGTCCAGAAGCCGATTTGGCGTGGAGGCGCCTGTATCTCTTGAGTCATCGGGGCACAGGTGTTGCAGCTTCACGATGCCTGTGCAATCGGCGCGGCCTTCAAGACAGGACGGGACAAATGCGCGCATTCCTTTTTCCGGGACAAGGCAGCCAGGCGGTCGGCATGGGCGCCGCTTTGGCGGAGGCGAGCCGCGCCGCTCGCGACGTGTTCGGTGAGGTAGATGAGGCGCTCGGCCAGAACCTCTCGCGCCTGATGCGCGAAGGTCCAGACGAGGAGCTGAAGCTGACCGAAAATGCGCAGCCTGCGATCATGGCGAACTCGCTCGCGGTCTTCGTGGCGTTGACGAAGGAAGGCGGCGTCGATCTGCGCAAGGCAGCGAACTTCGTCGCGGGCCACAGCCTCGGCGAATATTCCGCTCTGTGCGCCGCCGGATCGTTCGACCTCGCGACCACGGCAAAGCTGCTGAAGCTGCGCGGTCAGGCGATGCAGAAAGCCGTGCCCGTCGGTCAAGGCGCAATGGCGGCGCTCCTAGGCGCGGATCTAGCGCTCGCGCAGAAGATTGCTGACGCCGCAGCCCAAGGCGAAGTCTGCACTGTCGCCAACGACAATGATCCGAGCCAGGTCGTCATTTCCGGGCACAAGGCCGCCATCGACAGGGCGATAGAGATCGCGAAGGAGATGGGCGCGAAGCGGGCCATCGCTTTGCCCGTTTCCGCGCCTTTCCACTGTCCGCTGATGAAGCCTGCCGCCGAGGCAATGCAGGATGCGCTCAGCTATGTCGTCGTCGACGATCCCGCCGTGCCCGTTTTCGCCAACGTCACCGCCCAGCCAGAAAGCGATCCGGACACGATCCGCAACCTGCTCGTCGAGCAGGTGACCGGGATGGTCCGCTGGCGCGAGAGCATCGGCAACATGTTCGACGCCGGCGTCGAGGAATTCGTCGAGCTCGGCGGCAAGGTGCTCGGCCCCATGGTCAAGCGCATCGCGCCCGATGCCAAGGTTACCAGTGTCGTCTCCATCGAAGATGTCGAGACGCTCGCAAAGGAGATCGCATGATGTTCGATTTGACCGGCATGACCGCGCTCGTGACGGGCGCTTCCGGCGGCCTTGGCAGCTCCATCGCGAAATCGCTCGCGTCGCAAGGTGCCCGGCTCGCCGTCTCCGGCAGCAACGTCGACAAGCTCGAGGCCTTCCGCGCTGGACTGGGCGGCGATCACGTGGCCGTTCCCTGCAATTTGTCGGACGGCGACGACGTCGACCAGCTCGTGCCGCAGGCGGTCGAGGCTCTCGGCGGAAGGCTCGACATCCTCGTCAACAATGCCGGCGTCACGCGCGACAATCTGTTGATGCGCATGAAGGACCAGGAGTTCGAGGACGTCATCCGCGTCAATCTCGAGGCTGCGTTCCGCCTCATGCGCGCGGCCGCCAAGCCGATGATGAAGGCGCGTTTCGGCCGGATCATCTCCGTCACGTCCGTCGTCGGCGTAACGGGCAATCCGGGCCAGGCGAACTACGTCGCCTCCAAGGCCGGACTCATCGGCATGAGCAAGGCCGTCGCCCAGGAGCTCGCCAGCCGCGGGATCACCGTCAACGCGGTCGCGCCCGGCTTCATGACGTCAGCGATGACGGACGCTCTCAATGACCAGCAGCGCGAGAGCATCCTGTCGCGCATTCCGCTGGGTGCCATGGGCACCGGCGAGGATATCGGCGCGGCGGTCGTCTATCTGGCCAGCCGCGAGGCCGGCTACGTCACTGGGCAGACGCTGCACGTAAATGGCGGAATGGCGATGCCGTAAGTCGCCTCAGGGCGATTGCAGCAACGATCAATCCGGTCATCATCCCCAGGGGCACAAGCGCAAATTCCGCGAGGGAGCGGGCGAACAGCGGCGCGATCCATACGAGACCCATCAAGGTGCGGTCCCAGTGCTGGAAGCCGTGCTCGCGGCCGTCGAGCCAGAGCCAGGCGAGCGCTGGAAGCAAGACAACCAAGTCGTAATCGAGCACGTAGGGCGTCGAAATCACGACGGCAGCGCAGACTATGGCGTTTCGGAGTGCCTTCCGCTGCGGCGCAAACGATACCCAGCCAACGACTGCCATGGCGGCTACCGTGAAGACGAGCTGCACCGCGTAAGCGGTGGATATGTCGCCGCCCCACAACCTGACCGCGGCAAAGGGGCTCATGATCTTGTGGAAGCCCGTAGCGCCCTGCTCGATCACGACGCTGCGCGTCAGCGGCAGGCTGTCGAAGAAGGCCTGCCAGACGGGCCACCCCCACGCGGCCAGGGTGATTGCGATGAGGATTCCGGCCGACAGCGCTGCTCCGGCGATCGCTCTCCAATGCCGGCCGGCGAGAAGCAGAACCGGAAGCACCAAAGCCAACTGCGGCTTGTAGATGAGGCAGCCGAACAGGATTCCCGCCAGCAACGGCCGCCGCTCCAGCAGCATGAGGCCGCCGGCGAGCAGGAATGCGGTCAGGAAGCCGTTATGACCGTGCGTCAGGCAAATCAGCACCACCGGCGCCGCCAGGGTGAGCAGGAGTGCGTCCCAGCCCGGAATCAGCCTCTGCATCAGCCATGCAAAGGGAAGCAGCGTCGCGAGCTGCCACAGGATGAGCGCGTGCACGTACGGAAGCGTCGCCAGCCCGGCCGCGACAAGCAGGAGGGGCGGCGGATAGTGCCAGCCGAACAGGTCGACGGTGGGGCTCCCGTGCAGGGCCTGCTGCACCTGGAAATGGGCCTGCCAACTCCATACTTCGGAAGCGCGGCCGTGAAGCGCCATCCAACCCGCTGTCCAGACGTTGGAAAAGTCCGTTCCCAGCGGCCGGCCCATCCAGTCCACGGTGCCGGTGGATGAGAGGAACAGCCAGGAGATGGTCAGCATGGTCGCAAGCCCGGCAAGGCCCGCGATCCGCCGTACGCGGGCGCTGGTAAGCCAGCTGCCGCTTGCCAATCTTTCCAAACTTTCCCCCAGCCACGGTTACGCGAAGAAAATCGGGCGCACTCAAGTCTTGCAATAGCAATCCTTGTCGTCGCCTTAAGGGCACCTATATCGCCTGCGAAATCAACCTTCGGCCGCCTCACTGGGCCGAAGAGGGGCATTGAAGAGAGGGATTATATATGGCCAAGGTCATTGGCATCGACTTGGGCACGACCAACAGCTGCGTTGCCGTAATGGAAGGCGGCAAGCCCAAGGTCATCGAAAACAGCGAAGGCGCCCGCACGACCCCGTCGGTCGTCGCTTTCACGAAGGACGGAGAGCGTCTGGTCGGCCAGCCGGCCAAGCGCCAGGCCGTCACCAATCCAGACAATACCGTTTTCGCCGTGAAGCGCCTCATCGGACGCCGATTCGACGACCCGATCACGAAGAAGGACACCGAACTGGTGCCCTACAAGATCGTCAAGGGCGCGAATGGCGACGCGTGGGTTCACGCCGGCGGCAAGGACTACAGCCCCTCGCAAATCTCCGCCTTCATCCTGCAGAAGATGAAGGAAACCGCGGAGGCTTATCTCGGCGAGACGGTCACTCAGGCGGTCATCACCGTTCCTGCATACTTCAACGACGCGCAGCGTCAGGCGACGAAGGACGCCGGCCAGATCGCGGGTCTTGAAGTCCTGCGCATCATCAACGAGCCGACCGCGGCCGCGCTCGCCTATGGCCTTGAGAAGGACGACGGCAAGACGATCGCGGTCTACGACCTTGGCGGTGGCACTTTCGACATTTCCGTCCTCGAAATCGGCGACGGCGTGTTCGAGGTGAAGTCGACCAACGGCGACACCTTCCTCGGCGGTGAGGACTTCGACGCCCGCATCGTCAATTTCCTCGCGGACAAGTTCAAGCAGAAGGAAAACATCGACCTTCGCACGGACCGTCTTGCGCTTCAGCGCCTGAAGGAAGCTGCCGAGAAGGCGAAGATTGAGCTCTCCTCGGCCCAGTCGACCGAGATCAACCAGCCGTTCATCACCGCGCGCATGGAAGGCGGCGCGACCACGCCGCTCCACCTCGTGGAGACGATCACCCGCGCCGACCTTGAGAAGCTGGTCGACGACCTGATCGAGCGCACCATCGAGCCGTGCAAGAAGGCTCTGAAGGACGCCGGTCTCGAGACGAAGGACATCGCCGACGTCGTTCTCGTGGGCGGCATGACGCGCATGCCGCGCGTCCGCGAGAAGGTGAAGGAGTTCTTCGGGCGTGAGCCGCACACCGGCGTGAACCCGGACGAAGTCGTCGCCATGGGCGCCGCCATCCAGGCCGGCGTTCTGCAGGGCGACGTCAAGGACGTGCTGTTGCTCGACGTCACGCCGCTGTCGCTGGGCATCGAGACGCTGGGTGGCGTGTTCACCCGGATGATCGACCGCAACACGACTATCCCGACGAAGAAGAGCCAGGTCTTCTCAACCGCCGAGGACAATCAGAACGCGGTGACCATTCGCGTCTTCCAGGGCGAGCGCGAGATGGCTGCGGACAACAAGATCCTCGGCCAGTTCGACCTCGTCGGAATCCCCCCTGCCCCACGCGGCGTGCCGCAAATCGAGGTCACTTTCGACATCGACGCCAATGGCATCGTTCACGTGACGGCGAAGGACAAGGGTACCGGCAAGGAACAGCAGATCCGCATCCAGGCGTCGGGCGGCCTGTCCGACAACGACATCGAGAAGATGGTCAAGGAAGCGGAGCAGTTCGCCGAGGACGACAAGAAGCGTCGTGCTTCGGCCGAGGCCAAGAACCAGGCCGAAAGCCTCATCCACACGACCGAGCGCCAGCTCCAGGAGCATGGCGACAAGGTCGACGCGTCGGTGAAGTCGGAGATCGAGACTGCGCTTGCCGAAGCCAAGACTGCCGTCGAGAGCGGCGATGCCGACCAGATGACGCAGAAGACCAATGCGCTGGCCCAGGCGGCAATGAAGCTCGGCGAGGCCATGTACAAGGCGCAGCAGGAGCAAGGCCAGGGCGCCGAGGGCGCTGAGGCAGGCACCTCTTCGACGCAACCCGACGAAGAAGTCGTCGACGCGGAGTTCTCCGAGGTCGACGACGAGAACAAGGGCTAAGGATGATGCCGGCTGGTTTCGATCAGCCGGCACTCATCGTGCGTACCGGGGACGTGTAAATGGTGGAGCAGGATTATTACGATGTTCTCGGCGTGCAGCGCACGGCGGACCCTGAAGTTATCAAGGCCGCCTATCGCAAGCTCGCCAAGGAACATCATCCTGACCGGCACAATGGCTGCAGCGAGCGGGAAGCGCAGTTCAAGGCGATCAACGAGGCTTACGACTGCCTGAAGGACCCGCAGAAACGGGCTGCATACGACCGCTTTGGCAAGGCGGCGTTCCAGAATGGCGGAGGCGGCGATCCGTTCGGCGGCGCCGGCTTCGAGAGCTTCTCCGACATCTTTTCCTCTATCTTCGGCGAGTTCGCCGACCGGCAGAACGCCCGGGCCAATCCCGCGCGCGGAGCCGATCTGCGCTACGACCTTGAGCTGAGCCTTGAAGAAGCCTTCGCAGGCACCGAAGCCAATATCTCAATCGAAGCGCTCGCCGAATGCGACACTTGCGAAGGTCGCGGCTGCACCAACACCGCGGACTGCGCACGGACTTGCGGCACCTGCGGCGGCGCTGGGCGCGTTCGCGCGCAGCAAGGCTTCTTCGTGGTGGAACGGGGCTGCCCGACGTGCCGCGGCAGCGGCGAAGTCATCGCCGACCCGTGCCACTCCTGCGAGGGTGAAGGCCGCGCGCTCAAGCGTCGCACCTTGTCCGTGAAGATTCCTGCCGGCGTCGACGAAGGCACCCGCATCCGCGTTGCAGGCGAAGGCGAGTCCGGCGTCCGCAACGCACCCAGCGGCGACCTCTACATTTTCGTGCACATGAAGCGGCACGCCATCTACGCGCGCGAAGGCACGACCTTAGTCGCGGAGTGCCCGGTGACCTTCACGACCGCGGCGCTCGGCGGATCGATCAGCCTGCCGGGCATCGATGGCCAGCCGGTCGAAATAAAGATTCCGTCCGGCATCCAGTCAGGCGAGCAGCTTCGTCATCGCGGCGCCGGCATGAGCGTGCTCAACGGCCGCGGGCGCGGCGACCTGGTTGCACGCGTTCTCGTCGAGACCCCGACGAGGCTCAGCAAGGAGCAGAAGAAGCTTCTTGAGGAGTTCCGGGCGACCGAGACCGGCGACGAATGCCCGGCCGCCAAGAGCTTCTTTGGCCGGATCCGCGACGCGATCGGCGGTTAGGCCTCGCCGAATACCCGGTCGAAAATCGTGTCCACCTCTTTCAGGTGGTAATCGAGGTTGAAGAGTCCATCGAGCTGCTCGGTGCTGAGCTTGCCGGTGACTTCCGGATCCTTCTTCAGAAGGTCGAGCAGCGACAGCTGACCATCCGACTCCCAGACCTTCATCGCGTTGCGCTGAACGAGCGCATAGGAATCCTCGCGGCTTAGCCCCGCCTGCGTCAGCGCCAGAAGCACCCGCTGCGAGTGGATGAGCCCGCCCATGCGATCCAGATTCTTCTGCATCCGTTCAGGGTAGACGAGCAGCTTCTGAACGACGCTCGTCAGGCGGCAGAGCGCGAAATCGAGCGTTATCGTTGCGTCCGGACCGATGAAGCGTTCGACCGACGAGTGTGAAATGTCTCGCTCGTGCCAGAGCGCGACGTTCTCCATCGCCGGGATCGCCGCACTGCGGATGACGCGCGCCAGGCCGGTCAGGTTCTCGGTCAGGACCGGATTGCGCTTGTGCGGCATTGCCGAACTGCCCTTCTGCCCGGGGGAGAAATACTCCTCCGCCTCGAGAACTTCGGTGCGCTGCAGATGACGGATTTCCGTGGCGAGCCGCTCGATCGACGATGCGATCACGCCCAAGGTCGCGAAGAACATCGCATGGCGGTCGCGCGGAATGACCTGCGTGGAAATCGGCTCGATGCTGAGGCCGAGTTCCTCAGCGACGTGGGCCTCTACCTCGGGCCGCACGTTGGCGAACGTCCCCACCGCGCCGGAAATCGCGCAAGTGGCGATCTCGTCTCGTGCGGCAATCAGCCGGGTGCGGTTGCGATCGAATTCGGCATAAGCCTGCGCCAGCTTCAGACCGAAACTGGTCGGCTCCGCATGGATACCATGGCTGCGTCCGATCGTCGGCGTGTTCTTGTGCTCGAACGCCCGCCGCTTCAGCGCCGCAAGGAGTTCGTCGAGATCGGCGATCAGGAGCTCGGCGGCCTGCTTCAGCTGGACGGCCAGAGCCGTGTCCAGCACGTCCGAACTCGTCATACCCTGGTGCAGCCAGCGCCGCTCCGGCCCCAGCTTCTCCCCGGCCCAGGTCAGGAAGGCGATCACGTCGTGCTTGGTGACGGCCTCGATCTGGTCGATCGCGGCAACGTCGATCTCACAAAGGACGTCGTCGTCGTACGCCTTGCGGATGGTCGCGGCGTCCTCGGCCGGGATCATGCCGATCTTGCCCATCGCCTCGGCGGCGAAGACTTCGATCGCCCACCAGATGCGGTAGCGGTTTTCGGGCGACCAGATGGCCGTCATCTCGGGGCGGGAATAGCGGGGGACCATGGGCGGGGCGGCTAGCAGAGCCGCCGCGATGCATCAAATTCCATCGGCTCGCCCGACGGGTCGCGCCAAGTCAAAGCAACGGGTATGATGGGCGGGCCAGCGTTGCCATCCAAGGAGAAACGACATGGCATTCAAGCAATCGCTTATCGCCCTCGGCATGATCGCGCTTGCCTCGCCGCTGTATGCCGCGAGTCAGGATCCAACGGCCACCGGCGCTCCCCCGGGAACGCCGTCGACCAAATATTGCATGCATATTGAAGCCATTACCGGAAGCCGCATCGAGCACGTCAAATGCTGGACACGCGAAGAGTGGGCCGAGCAAGGCGTCGATGTGGATCACGACTGGCCGAAGGAAGGCGTTCGCACCATCGGCTGAAGGCCCGCTACATTAGCCCCATTGCGCGGAGGCTCGAGCGTCCCTGCGCACCGACGATCACATGGTCGTGGACTGCCACCTTCATGTGCCGCCCCGCTTCGACAAGCTCCCGCGTCAGCTGAACGTCGGCCTGGCTCGGCGTCGGATCGCCACTCGGGTGATTGTGGACGATGATGATCGCCGTCGCCCCGTGGGCGATTGCGCGTTTCATCACCTCGCGGACGTGCATGGAGGCGGAATCGACCGAGCCTCGCCACATCGCCTCGTTCGCCAGCAGCATGTTCTTGGCGTTCAGGAACAGCACGCGGACTTCTTCGACCGCGATGTGCGCCATCTGCGCCGTCAGATAATCGCCCAGAGCGTCCCAGCTCGAAAGCACTGGCCGTCCCTCCAGCCGCGTCTCCAGCAGCCTCAGCGCGGTCGCTTCGGCGATCTTGAGCGCTGCGACGACGCCTTCGCTCAAGCCTTCGCGCTGCAAGGTCTCGGCATCGGCAGCGAGGAGCGGACCGATGCCGCCAAATTGCGCAATGAGCTTCTTCGCCTGCGCTTTCGTGTCGCGGCGCGGGATGGCCAGCGCGAGAAGATATTCGACCAGTTCATGGTCGAGCAAAGCCTTTGGCCCGCCTTCGAAAAGGCGGCGCCGCAAGCGGGCGCGATGCCCTGACGCGTCACTCGCAAAGTCCCCCATCCGCCGTGACTGCTAGGCGACAAGCCCTTCCCTATGCAACGGCGTTCGTGCTGAGAACGGAACGGCTCCGTATCGGGGGGGTTAGTTAAGCCCGATGGCTGACAGGTGGAGTGTGGAAGAGGGGGATTCCGAACGAAGGGTGGTCATACGCGCCCGCGGATGGCGACGCGTGGTCGTCATCGGCCTCGTGGCGCTTCTGCTGTTCTTCGTCGTCGCCATCATCGGCCTGTGGATCGCGCGCCGCCCGATCGCCAGCGAAGTCCTCCACGATCAGTTCGAGCAGCGCGGCGTCCGTGCGACCTATGAGCTGACCAAGGTCGGATTGCGCACTCAGGAAGTGCGCAACCTCGTCATCGGCAATCCCAAGAATCCCGACCTCGTCGCGCGTTACGCGCTCATCCAGTTGCGATGGGGTCTTACCGGGAACGTCAGCGTCTACCGCATCGTCGCACGCGGAGTCCGCCTGAAGGGCAAACTCATCAACAACCGCGTCGTGTGGGGCGACGTCAGCAAGATGATGCCGCCGCCCTCGAACAAGCCTTTCGCGCTTCCGAACATCGTCCTCGACGTCGCGGACAGCAGCATCGGCCTTGAGACGCCCTTCGGAGACCTGGGCTTCGCGGTCGCGGGCAACGGCAATCTCTCGGGCGGCTTCAAGGGCAATGTCGCGGCGGTCAGCCAGAAAATCGTTCTCGGCAAGTGCCAGGTCACCGCGCTTCGGACCTATGCCGCAGTTCGCGTCGTTGCCCGCCGTCCACAGGTCGAAGGCCCGCTGGTCGCGCGAGGGTTCACATGCCCCGCCAGCAACCTGCTGATGGACCAGCCCCGCTTCGATCTCGACGCCAGCTTCAGCGAGAGCTTGACGAACTTCGACGGCAGCGCGCGCATCACAACACAGCGCATGATCGCCGGGGCCAACGGCCTTGCCGCGCTCACCGGCAACGTGCGCTTCACTGGCACGCCAAAGACCGCGTTCGGAAGCATCGACGCGGCTGCGCAGAAGTCTCGCCTCGGCCCCATCTACGCCGAACGTACGCACATCCAGGGCCGCTATCTGCTCGGCGCATCGGCCGGAACGCTCGCCTTCCTCGGCAAATACGATGCCAACAACGCGAACCTCGCACCCTCCATGCTCGCATCGGTCACGGGCCCGCTGGCCGCTGCGGGCTCCACGCCGCTCGGCCCCATCGCTGCCGCCATGGGCAAGGCGGTCGGCGGCTTCGCGAGCAACTTCGACGCGAGCGGCGGCATCCGCATGGTCAACTTCCCAGGCGGAGGTGCGGCACGGATCGAATCCGCCGACGTGTACGCCGCGACCGGGGCACGGGTGCGCGTCTCTGGAGGCGACGGTGTCACCTATTACTGGCCGGTGTCGAGACTGCGCATAGACGGGCTCATCGAGACGGCGGGCGGCGGCCTTCCGACCGGGAAGATTCTTCTCCGCCAGCCACGCAGCGGCGCACCGATGAGCGGTGAAGCGCGCTTCCAGCCGTATCAGGTCGGCGCGTCGCGCCTCGCGCTCGATCCGATGCGCTTCCAGGCGAGAGCGAACGGAGCGACCGAGTTCACCACCGCTGCCACGCTGGACGGTCCCTTCCCTGACGGCCGCGTCAAGGCCTTCCGCTTGCCACTAAACGGCCGGCTCGGCCCGAATGGGGCGTTTTCCGTCGGAAACGCCTGCCTCGTCGCGAGCTGGCGGTACTTCCGGATGAACGAAATCCAGTTCGGGCCGACCCGCCTGCCGGTCTGCCCGATCGGACCGGCGGTCGTGACCAAGCCCGCGAACGGCGCCCTGCGGATTGCCGGCGTCACCAACAATCCACGCCTCCAGGGGCATATCGGCAAGTCGCCGCTCAGCCTCGCAGCCAGCAGCGGCCGGATCGTCGACAAGCAATTCTCGTTCGTCGACCTGGCTGCCAAGCTTGGCAAGCCGGAAGCCCCGGTCGTGCTCGACGCCAAGCGCCTCCAAGGCACTTTCGCCGCGAATGGCATCAGCGGCACCTTCAACGGCGGCCGTTCGACCATTGGCGACATCAAGCTCCTCGTCAGCGACGCCGACGGTCGCTGGCGCTTCCAGAACAGCAATCTGGCTGTGAACGGCGCCCTGACCCTGTCCGACCTGACACCGGAATCGCGCTTCTATCCGCTGCGGAGCAACGACTTCCAACTGACGATGAAGGGCAACAATCTGGACGCGGGCGGCACGCTCGTGCATCCGGACAGCGGCACCAAGATCACCGACGTCACCATCCATCACCGGCTGGCGTCCGGCAATGGCAGTGCCATTCTCGACGTACCGGGAATCACGTTCGGCGAAGGTCTTCAGCCCGAAGAGCTGACGCGTGCCACTGAAGGCGTGATCGCTCTTGTCCAAGGCACCCTTACCGGGCGCGGCCAGATCAACTGGACGGGATCGGGCGCAGTCACTTCGACGGGCGATTTTTCGACCGCCGGAATGGACCTGGCAGCCCCGTTCGGTCCCGTAACGGGTCTGAAGGGCACGATCCACTTCACCGATCTGCTCGGCCTCGTGAGCGCACCGGGCCAGACCGCGACGATCGCCACCATCAACCCCGGCATCCTGGTCGAGAATGGCGTGATCCACTATCAGTTGCTGCCCGATCAGCTGGTGAAGGTGGAGCGGGGCGAATGGCCGTTCATGGGCGGCCGCCTCATCCTCCACGAGACGATCCTCAACTTCGGCAAGCCCACCGCCAAGCGACTGACGTTTGAGGTCCAGGGCCTCGACGCAAAAACCTTCGTGAACAGCTTCGGCTTCGCCGGGCTCGACGCGACGGGCAAGTTCGACGGCGTCCTGCCGATGATTTTCGACGAGAACGGCGGCCGGATCATCGGCGGACGGCTCGACAGCGAGGATCCGGGCGGAAGCCTCGCCTACAATGGTGAGATCAACAAAGCGAACCTCGGCATGATGGGCGGCATCGCGTTCGACGCCCTGCGCGACCTTCGCTTCCGCTCGATGGTCATCCGCCTCGACGGTGACCTCGCCGGTGAATTCACGACGCGCCTCACCATCGAAGGCGTCGCGCTCGGACAGACCACGACCCAGTCGATCATCCGCGGCTTCTTCAAGAAGATTCCGCTCAAGCTCAACGTGTCCATCCGCGGCCCATTCCGCGCCCTGATTTCGATGGCCAAGGGCTTCAAGGACCCGACCTCGATCATCGCGCCCGTCCTGCCGTTCCCGCTCGATGCCCCCGGCCTGACCACCGAGGTGCGGCGCATCGAGGAAGAGAAGACACAGACCCAGACCCCGCCCGACGAGCAGGTCGAAGTCCGGCCACCCCCCACCCCAACCGAGAGATGACGATGACGAGAACCCAGAGAAATGTCCGCGCGTCGCTGATTGCCGCGATCCTCGGCGTGCCCTTGTCCGGCTGCATCAGCGTGAAGCCGCCCGACAAGCCGATCGAGATCAACCTCAACGTCGACATCCGGCAGGAAGTCCTCGTGAAGCTGCAGCAGGACGCTCAGCAGCTCATCAACCAGAACCCGGATGCCTTCCCGCAGGCGCAGCAGCCCGGGAAGCGCCCGTGAACCTACGGCTCGCCTTGTTTGCGTTGGCGCTCGCAGCGCCGTCTGCCGCGCCGGCCCAGAGCGACGATCTGCAGGCCGCGCGGCGCGCAGGTCAGGTCGGCGAGCGGTTCGACGGCTATCTCGGATACGCAGTGACGCCGCCGGCGAACGTCCAGCGGCAGGTCCAGGCGATCAACATTCGGCGCCGCGCGCTCTATTCGGATCTCGCAAGCCGCCGCGGCGTGACGACGCAGGTGGCCGCGCTGGCGACCGGTTGCGAGCTGCTGGCGCGAATCTCGGTTGGGGAAGTCTACATGCTGCAAGACGGGACCTGGCATCGGCGACAGGCAGGCCAGCCTGCGCCACGCCCGGATTATTGCGGCTGAGCCTTGAAGGACGCACGATAGGCCGGCTTCAGCGCCATCATCAGCTTGCGCGTGACCGGCAGGTCGATCTCATAATCGCCCTCGACATAGGGGCCGGCGACGTAAGGCGACGCGATGAAGTCGATCGTGTCGAAACGTCCGTCGCCGTTCTTGTCCTTGGGCGCGATCGCCAGGTCGGAGTACTTGGGGCACTCACCGAACATCGCGCCGAGATCCTCGCCCTGCCGGCGCTTCTTCCTCTCGGCGTCCAGCGCACGGCAATAGGCCTGCCGCGTCACCGTCTCGAAGCCTGCTGGAGAGGTAAATAGCCTCGCCATATCGACCTTACGGTTGAGGGCGCGATCCCAGAGCAGCGCGACGTCCGTGCTGTTCGGATGTGCTCCTCCCGTGAACGTGCCGATCTGGCCCTGCAGGGAGAGAAGGCGGGTGCTCTGCCCCGCAGTCGTCCACGCCTCATTGTAAAAATGCGCGTGGAATTCACGTTTCATGTCCTTGGCGGACTTCGCATCTTCCGCGGCATTGGCAGCGGCGCGCTTGAACGCCTTCTCCATCTTGGCGCGGAAATCCTTGCTCAGCGCAGGGATTGTCGCCGCCTCGGACGACCATTCGAAGGTGAACTGGAGCGCCTTGCTGTTTCGCTCGACCTTGACGGCCTTGGCATCCGCCGCCGAAGCGCACAGCAGGACGAGGACCGCTGCCAATCCAGAAGCACGGATCATGAAGCAGCCGTAACGCGCGGCTGCGCGGTTGACTATCTAAACTCCCGTTCATAAAGGGGCGGCGCCTAGGCGGCCTCGGTCGCCGCCATGTTTCTCGCCCTTCGCACACCCCAATTCTGGCGGGGCGACGCATAGGGGAAAGATCGTGGCGACGGACGAGACCGGGCAGGACCCAAAGCTTCCACCAGACGCACGTCTCGATTCGCTCGAAAAGCGGCTCGACCGGCTGCAGGAGGAGGAAGCGAAGCGGACGCACGTCGTACGGCCTGACCCTAATTATAGGATCGGCCAGCAGGTGCTAGGGCACCTCGTCGGCGCGCCCGCGGGAGGGTTCTTGATCGGGCTTGGGCTGGACGCTGTGTTCGGCACCCGGCCCGTGTTCATGTTGCTGCTGCTGTTCTTCGGGTTCGGCGTCGGCATCAGGAACGTCATGCGAATTTCGAAGACGCCGCCGGGCGGAAATCCCGGAGCTGGATCGTAAGAAGGTAAGAGCGACGTGGCCGAAGCAGGCAAGATCGACCCGATGCACCAGTTCACGGTGGAACCCCTCGTTCCACTGCACATCGGCGGTTACGACATCAGCTTCACGAACAGTTCGCTGTGGCTCTTCATTGCGCTCGCGCTGATCATGATTTTCTTCGCGCTGGGTTCGAAGCGTGAGCTGGTGCCCGGCCGCTGGCAGATGGCCGCGGAGGGCGTGACCGGCTTCGTCGACAATATGGTGAAGGTGAACATCGGGCCCGAGGGCAAGAAGTTCATGCCTTACATCTTCTCGCTGTTCGTGTTCATCCTGACGGCGAACTTCCTGGGACTGTTCCCGCTGGCGATCATTCCCGGGCTGCACCAGTTCACGACGACCAGCCACTTCAGCATCACCGGCGTTCTCGCGGTGGTCAGCTTCGCGATCGTGCTGATCGTCGGCTTCTGGCGCCACAAGCTGCACTTCTTCTCGCTGTTCGTGCCGCACGGCACGCCGGCCGTCATGGTACCGCTCATCTTCCTGGTTGAGCTGCTGTCCTTCATGGTCCGCCCCTTCAGCCTCGGCCTCCGACTGTTCGTCGCGATGATCGCTGGTCACATCCTCATGGAAGTGTTCGGCAGCTTCATCGTCAGCGGCCTCAGCGGCGGCCCGCTCGGCTGGGGCGTGAGCGCTCTCAGCTTCGTGTTCATCATCTTCGTGACGCTGCTCGAGCTGCTCGTCTGCGCCATCCAGGCTTACGTTTTCGCGCTGTTGACGACCCTGTATCTCAACGACGCAATCAACCTTCACTAAAGTTCAGGGCAAAGGAGTTTCACATGGATTTCGCTTCCGCACAGGTCATCGGTGCTGGTCTGGCCGCGATCGGAGTCGGCGCCGCCGCCATCGGCGTGGGCAACGTCTTCGGCTCGTTCCTCGAGAGCGCGCTTCGCAACCCGGCAGCTGCCGACGGCCAGCAGGGCCGCCTGTTCATCGGCTTCGCCGCCGCTGAGCTTCTGGGCCTGATCGCGTTCGCGGTCGCCATGATCATCCTCTACGCGCGTTAAGTTCAACTCGCGGCCGGGCCTTCGGGCCCGGTTAGACCGGGACGGCAAATGCCTCAGATCGTTCAGCTTCCTCTGATCTTCGCCTCGCAGCTGTTCTGGCTCGTGGTGGTGTTCGGAATCATCTACTTCGTCATTGCGAAGGGCATGGTCCCGAAGATTCAAAGCGTGGTCGAAGACCGCGACCGGAAGATCGCCGACGACCTCGCAGCCGCTCAGAAGGCTCGCGAGCAGGCGGAGACGTCGGAAGGCGTTTACCGCGAGCGGATCGAGGCTGGCCGCAGCGAGGCCCTGAAGGTCGCTCAGGAGGCCAAGACGAAGGCCGCGCTCGACACCGAGAAGAAGCTCAAGGCCGTCGACGAGAAGGTCGGCACGCGTATCGCGGAGGCGCAGGCGCGCATCCGCGCAGCGGCCGACCAGGCGCGGCTTGAGCTCGAACCGGTGGCGGCCGAAGCGGCGAGCGAACTCGTCACCAAGCTGACGGGCCAGAAGGTTTCCGCTAAAGATGCCGAACCGGCTGTGAAGGCTGTGCTCCATGGCTAATGCCCACCCCACCACCGTCGCGACCGTCGAGCAGGGCAGCGGCCCCGCTCCCGAGCATGAAGCGGAAGGCGGCCTCATTAGCGCGCCCTTCTTCATCTCGCTGGCGATGGTCGTCATCATCGTCGCTCTCGTCTGGAAGAAGGTGCCTGCCGCGATCGGCAAGGCGCTCGACGACAAGATCGACGTCATCCGCAAGCAGCTCGCCGAGGCGGAATCGCTCCGCAAGGACGCCGAGGCGCTGAAGGCCGAGTACGAAGCCAAGGCGAAGGCCGCCGACACGGAAGCTGCCGCCATCGTCGACCAGGCCCGTCACGAGGCGGACTCGATCGTCGCCCAGGCGAAACAGAATGCCGAAGCCCTGGTCGAGCGCCGCCAGCGAATGGCCGAGGACAAGATCGCCGCCGAAGAGCGCGCGGCCGTGGACCAGCTTCGCGCTGCAGCCGCGAACGCCGCTCGCGAGGCAGCGGTCCGCATCATCCGCGAGCGTGTCGATGCAACGGCCGATGAAGCGCTCGTCGGCGACGCGATCCGGAGCATCGGCAGCCGCTAAGGCTCCCTGCCCTTGCCGCACCGCTCGCGGCATGGCACTCGGCTTCGCATCGGGCGGTTAGCTCAGCTGGTAGAGCATCTCGTTTACACCGAGAGGGTCGGCGGTTCGAGCCCGTCACCGCCCACCAGTCTTGAGATCCCAAGCAGAAGCGACCGATTGCAAAGCAATCGAGAGCTACTGCGCAGAGAGATCGAAGGCCGGACGGTCTGCGCGCACCTGCGCGAAAGGACCGAGGGCGCGATTCACTCCGCGCCGGCCCCCTCGTCAGTCAGACCACGATCGCCTGCCCGACCTCGGCGAAGTAACGCCGCATGGCGACGCTGGCGTCGCGAGACAGCTCCACGAAGACGCGCCTGCCGTCATGCGGGTCGGCACGGCGAGTGAATATCTCCTTGTCGGTCATCGTCGTCAGCCAGCGCAGAGCGGTGGTGGCAGGCACCGCCGCGGCGATGCACAGGCTCGAAACCGGCACGCGCAGCTGGGCAATTTCGGCCTGCAGCAGGTCGAGCAGCATGTCCCAGGCGGGATCCGCGAACAGATCCTCTTCGAAGAAGCGGCTGCGGAGGCGCCTTGCCCGGATCACCTGCCTAACCATGTCTGCCGAGACTTGGGGCACGTCGCCAACCGGTGCAGCTGGCATCGGACGTGGTGTCGTGTCCGGTCCTGTCGAAAGACGCGCCAGGGTCGACGCGATTCGGCTGACCTCATCGCTCAGCTGGCGAAGGCGTTCGGCGCTTTGGTCCGAAGCGACGTCCGACAGCTTGTCCGCCTGGAACGCGCCTGACGTGGCGAGCGAAAGCGCGGCAATGCGGTCGGCCTCGCTCCCGTCGATGACCAGCTCGACGGCGCGGCTCGAGATCTTCGAGAACAAGGGATCGACGAGAGCGCGAGGCGCCGCGACGACAGCCGGATAACGGCCGTCCGCCGCGTCCGTGTCGACCCGCTCGAGCAGGCGATCCATCGGCGCACCACCGTCCCCCTCCAGCTCGACCCAAATGGCGGAAGCCGATGCCTGTAGCGCCAGACGCTCACCGCCTGCTCAATCTGAACGGTAGCGCCGATCCGCAGGCCGGACGCCTCTACCGTCCGCGCCGCCCGCCGGCTTGCTGCGTCGCTGTCGCTGACGATCAGAACCGGTGCGGCGCTGAAATAGGAATTGCCTTCGAACTCGGTCGTGTACGCGTCCATCGAACACCTAGTTTCAAAACGGTACCGAGCAACAACGTTGTTAGTCGGCATTCCGGACCAAAGTCAGCCCAAAACTGAGTCCGAAACGGATCAATCCGCAACGCGCGCGCAATAGCTGGTGCATAATCAGGGCGTTGCGGGGGAATTCGCGAAGTGAACGCGTCGAACAAGGCCGTGCCGTGGGAGGCGCGCGCAGAATGGCTATCGGAACTGGGCCGAGCGATCGATGAGGCGCAGTGGCTCGCCTGGCGCATCGGCGTCGTCGAAGGCCGCAACGCGCAGGCGCTAGAGCTCTACGTTCAGCTGGAGATGCTCCGCGCCGAGCTTGATGCCATTCGCAACCAGGACTTCCGAAATCTTGCCCGGACGCCGAGCACGGCCTTTCCGCCGGGCTCAGACCCCCTGCGGAAGATCACCCCCACCCGAGAAGGGCTCGAGGAATGAACCGATCGCGGGTGCCTGCCAGCCAGCCGTTGCGACGAAGCCGCGGTTGAGGAAGGCGCGCTTGCCGTAAGCGAGCGGGCCGCCGTCCGGGCCGTCGACGCGTCCGCCGGCGGCCAGAAGCACCGCGTGGCCTGCCGCAGTGTCCCATTCGCTCGTCGGAGAGAGGCGTGGATAGATGTCCGCACGCCCTTCGGCGACGATGCAGAACTTCAATGACGAGCCGATCGCCACGTAGCCGCAATCCTTCGCCGCTTCGCAAAGATAATCCGCGGTCGGCTGGTTGAAGTGCGACTTGGACGCGACTGCGACGAGCTGCTCGCCGGGTTCGCGCGTCTGGATGGGCTGGCGGCCACTGACATCTTCGAGCCAGGCGCCCTCGCCTACAAGCCCGCCGTGGAGACGCTCCGTCGCCGGCGCATAGACCGCGCCCAAGAGCGGCGCCCCCTCGACGATCAGGCCGATGTTCACGGTGTAATCGTCGCCGCCGCGAACGAACTCCTTCGTCCCGTCGAGCGGATCGACGAGGAAGTAGGTGTCGCCGTGCGCGGGTATGCGGCCGGCCGCGACCTCTTCTTCCGCAATCACCGGGATGCCGGGGGCGTAACGCGCCAGCGCCGCAAGGATCACCCGCTCCGCTGCGCGATCGGCCTCCGTGACGGGCGAGCTGTCCTGCTTATGCTCGACTTCGAAGCCGCGGCGGACGACCTCGAGGATCGCCTCGCCCGCCTCGCGTGCCGTTTCCGCAATCTGGTCGAGAAGCCTGGCGTAATCGGTCAACGGGGCGCCATGCGGATGCCGCCGTCGAGCCGGATGGATTCCGCGTTCAGATATGGGGTCTCGACGATAAAGGCCGCCAGGTCCGCATATTCCTCGGCCTTGCCGAGGCGCTTCGGGAACGGCACCTGCGCGCCGAGTGCCTCCTGCACGTTCGGCGGCATCATCGCGACCATCGGCGTCTTGAACACGCCGGGAAGGATGGTGTTCACGCGGATACCGTCGTTCATCAGGTCGCGCGCAATCGGCAGCGCCATGGCCAGCACGCCGCCCTTCGACGCCGAATAGGCCGCCTGCCCAATCTGCCCGTCCTCAGCCGCGACCGATGCGGTGTTGATGATGCAGCCACGCTCGCCGTCTTCCAGCGGATCGACGCCGACCATCCCGAACGCCGAGTTGGCGATGCAGCGGAAGCTGCCGATCAGGTTGATCTGGATGGCCAGCTCGAACTGGACCATCGGGTAGAACTTCGGCTCCTTGGTTTCCTTGTCGCGGCCGACCGTCTTGGCGGCATTGGCGACGCCGGCGCAGTTGACGAGCACCCGCTCTTGCCCATGCGCCTCACGTGCCTTTGCGAAGGCGGCGGCGACCTTCTCGTCGCTGGTCACGTCAACCTCGCAGAAGACGCCGCCGATCTCGGCCGCGACCTTCTCGCCCTTTTCGACGTCGCGGTCGAACACGGCGACCTTCGCGCCGCGCTTGGCAAGCTCGCGAGCGGTGGCCTCACCGAGGCCGGAAGCGCCGCCGGTCACGACCGCGGCAATGCCCTGAATCTTCATTTCGTCTCCTTGGGTTCAAGCCGGGCAAGGACCGTGCCCTCACCCACCTGCGCGCCGGCGGTGGCGCTCAATTCCGCGACCGTGCCGTCGAACGGCGCGGTCAGTCCATGCTCCATCTTCATGGCTTCCAGCGTGAGCAAACGTTGCCCCTTGTTAACCATGTCGCCCTGCGAAACTTCGACCGCGGTAACCTTGCCGGGCATTGGCGCGGCAATCACGCCGTCGGCAACGCCATGCCCGCCGACGCTGCCGCGGGCGGCAAGCTCGAACTCGTAGGCACTGCCTTCGTAGAAGACGACAACCCGCTCGTCATCGCGAAAGCCCGACACCGCCGCGAACTCGCCTTCGTCCGTTGACGCGACACGGAACTCGCCGTGACGGCCGAGCGCCACGCCGGTTTGCGCAGGGGCGTTCAACCGGAAGCCGGCCAAGCCGCCGAGCGGCTCCTCTTCCTCGTCAATCGCGAGCGCGACGGCTACCGCGCCACGCCAGATCGCATCGTCGGGTTCGGCGTCGGGCACCAGTTCGTCGAGGTGCCGCTCGATGAAGCCCGTATCGATCTCGCCCGCACCGAATTCCGGCTGCAGAAGCGCGTTGAACAGGAAGCCCGCGTTCGTGCGGACCGGCCAGACTTCGACTTCATCCAGGATGGCCGCAAGTTCGCCGATCGCTTCGGCACGATCGTCCCCGCGTGCAACCAGCTTGGCGATCATCGGGTCGTAGAACGGCGAGATGGCATCACCTTCCTCGACGCCGGTCTCGATGCGACCCTCGTCGCCGAGATCGAAATGGTTGAGCCTGCCGACGCTCGGCAGGAAGCCCTTGGCGGGATCCTCGGCGTAGAGTCGCGCTTCGATCGCCCAGCCGTTGATCGACAGCTCGTCCTGGGTCTTCGGAAGCTTCTCGCCCGATGCGACGCGCAGCTGCCACTCGACCAGGTCCTGCCCGGTAATCTCCTCGGTCACCGGATGCTCGACCTGCAGCCGCGTGTTCATTTCCATGAACCAGATGCGGTCGCCCCTGAGGCCCTCGCTCGCGTCGGCGATGAACTCGATCGTCCCCGCGCCCTCATAGTTCACGGCCTTGGCCGCCTGCACGGCGGCGCCGCAGACGGCCTCACGCGTCGCCTCGTCCATGCCCGGAGCAGGCGCTTCCTCGATCACCTTCTGGTGGCGGCGCTGGAGCGAGCAGTCGCGCTCGAACAAATGGACGACGTTGCCGTGGCTGTCGCCGAACACCTGCACTTCGATGTGGCGCGGCGAGAGGATGTACTTCTCGATCAGCACGCGGTCGTCGCCGAAGCTGCTCGCCGCCTCGCGCTTGCAGCTTTCGAGCGCATCGTCGAACTGCGCGCCTTCATCGACGCGACGCATGCCCTTTCCGCCGCCACCAGCGACCGCCTTGATCAGCACGGGATAGCCGACTGCGTCAGCTTCCTGCTTGAGATGCTGCGGGTCCTGGTTCTCTCCGAGATACCCCGGCGTCACCGGCACGCCGGCGTCGGCCATCAGCTTCTTGGCTGCGTCCTTCAGGCCCATGGCACGGATGCTGTCCGGCTTGGGCCCGACCCAGACCAGGCCGGCGTCGATCACGGCCTGGGCGAAGTTGGCGTTCTCCGAAAGGAAGCCGTAGCCCGGGTGAATCGCCTCAGCGCCGGTGGCGGTCGCCGCCTCGATGATCTTCTCGCCGACCAGATAACTTTCGCGCGCCGGGCTCGGCCCGATGTGCACCGCCTCGTCGGCCATGCGCACGTGCAGCGCCTTCGCGTCGGCATCCGAATAGACCGCGACCGTCCGGATCCCCATCCGCCGCGCGGTGCGGATGATCCGGCAGGCGATCTCGCCGCGATTGGCAATGAGCAGCGAGGTCAGCATGCGCGGAAGTTCGCTAAGTTCACTCCCAAACGCGCGTATCCGGGCGTGCCCGCGTGTGCGCGTACGCGAGCGACGCTTGCAGAATAATCATTCGTCATAATCATCGTCGCGTCGCTTAGCGCAGGCGAGCGGGTGTAGGACAGCATCACCGTCTACTCCGCAGCCACCCGCATCGGCTCTTCCGCAGCCAGCGGCTTGAGCCCCAGCTTCGCGAACAAAGCCGCGTCGCTGTCGTCACCCGCATTCGGCGTAGTCAGCAGCCGGTCACCGGTGAAGATGCTGTTCGCCCCGGCAAGGAAGTACAGCGCCTGCGTGCTCTCCGACATGCTTTCACGGCCGGCCGAGAGGCGAACCATCGACCGTGGCATGGTGATGCGCGCAACTGCGACGGTGCGGACGAACTCGATGTCGTCGATCGGCTTCTCGTCTCCCCACATGTCGCCGAGCACTGTGCCCTTCACCGGCACAAGCGCATTGACCGGCACACTCTCCGGATGGCGCGGGAGCGTCGCGAGGGCGTGGATGAAGCCGACGCGGTCCTCTCGGGTCTCGCCCATGCCGACGATCCCGCCGCAGCACACCGCCATCCCGGCCTTGCGCACTTCCTCCAGCGTATCCAGCCGCTCCTGGAACGTCCGCGTGGAGATTATGTCGCCGTAATGCTCGGGCGAGGTGTCGATGTTGTGGTTGTAATAGTCGAGGCCGGCATCCTTCAACGCCCGCGCCTGATCGCCCGTCAGCATGCCGAGCGTCATGCAGGTCTCGAGACCCATCGCCTTCACTTCGCCGACCATCTGCAGCAGCGCGGGCATGTCGCGCTCCTTCGGCTCTCGCCACGCCGCGCCCATGCAGAAGCGCTGCGACCCATGCGCCTTCGCTTCGCGAGCGGCAGAGATGACGGCCTCGGCGTCCATCAGCCTCTCGGCCTTGAGCCCCGTGTCGGCATGCGCCGACTGCGAGCAATAGCCGCAATCCTCCGGGCAGCCGCCGGTCTTGATCGACAGCAGGGTGCACAGCTGCACCTCGCCAGGCGCGTGGTAATGCCGATGCACGTCCGCCGCGCGGAACACGAGTTCCGTGAACGGAAGGTCGAAAAGCTCCCCGATCTCGGTGCGGGTCCAGTCGGTTCGCATCATTGGCCGAGGCACCCCGTGCTCATGGTGGAGAAGGTGATGTTCATGATTTTCCAAGCGCCGCCCTGGCGAACCATGTCGAAATGATCCGTTCCGCAGCTCACGATCTTGCCGCCGACCTCAATGGTGAAAGGCGCCCAGACCAATGCGACATCGCCATCCACCTCGATCATTGGATTGATGATACGCTCTTTAAACCCATGGCCGGGCCTCATCTTGGAAGCATATTCCGTCCAGCTCCGCGAGCGCCGCGCAGCCGTGCCATCGGGTAGCTTCCCAACCGCGGTGACACGGCCATCGGGATCGACCACCCGTAGCAGCGCTGCGGAGTCCTGCGCTTCCAGTGCGCGGAAGGCTTCGTTGATCGGCGCGAGCACGGAAGCTTCGCTGGAAGCGGGATCGGCGAGCGGCAGACGGTCGGCCGGTTGCAGCGCGAGTGCAAAAGCGAAGATCATCATCGCCATCACATCCTGAACACGCCGAACTGCGGCCGCTCGGGGATCGGCGCGTTCAGGCAGGCCGCGAATGCCAGCCCAAGCACATCGCGCGTTTGCGCCGGATCGATAATACCATCGTCCCACAGGCGCGACGTCGCATGCCAGGGGTTGCCCTGCGCTTCGTAATCGTCGCGGATCGGCTGCTTGAAAGCCTCTGCTTCCTCCGGAGTCCACTTATCCGCATCACGGTGCACGGTTGCGAGCACGCTCGCCGCCTGCTCTCCACCCATGACGCTGATGCGAGAGTTTGGCCAGGTGAACAGGAAGCGCGGCGAGTAAGCTCGCCCGCTCATGCCGTAATTGCCGGCGCCGAAGCTTCCGCCGATCAGGACGGTGATCTTCGGCACGCTCGCGGTGGCGACGGCGGTGACCAGCTTCGCGCCATGCTTGGCAATGCCTTCCGCCTCGTACTTCCCACCGACCATGAAGCCGCTGATGTTCTGCAGAAAAAGGAGCGGCGTGCGGCGCTGGCAGGCGAGCTCGATGAAGTGCGCGCCCTTCACGGCGCTCTCGCTGAACAGGATGCCGTTGTTCGCGAGGATCGCGACCGGCGTGCCCCAGATGTGCGCGAAACCGCAGACGAGCGTCGATCCGTAGAGCGGCTTGAACTCGTGAAACTCGGAGCCGTCGACGATGCGTGCGATCACCTCGTGCACGTCGTATGGAGCGCGGACGTCCTCGGGGATGACGCCGTACAGCTCTTCCGGGTCGTACGCAGGCGGCCGCGGCTCGCGCAGCTCGATGCCCGCGCCAGTCTCCGGCTGCAGCGTCGAAACGATGTCGCGGACGATGGTCAGCGCATGCTCGTCATTCTCGGCGAGATGATCGACCACGCCCGACTTGCGCGCATGGAGGTCGCCGCCGCCCAGATCCTCGGCGCTGATCTCCTCGCCCGTCGCCGCCTTCACCAGGGGCGGGCCGCCGAGGAAGATCGTGCCCTGGTTCCGCACGATGACGCTCTCGTCGCTCATCGCCGGGACATACGCGCCGCCGGCGGTGCAGCTGCCCATCACGCACGCGATCTGGGCAATGCCCTTCGAGCTCATCTGCGCCTGGTTGAAGAAGATGCGGCCGAAATGTTCGCGGTCCGGGAAGACCTCCGCCTGGTGCGGCAGGTTCGCACCGCCGCTGTCGACCAGATAGATGCACGGCAACCGGTTCTCGAGCGCGATCTCCTGCGCGCGGAGGTGCTTCTTCACCGTCAGCGGATAGTAGGTTCCGCCCTTCACGGTAGCGTCGTTGCAGACGATCATCGCCTGCCTGCCCGACACGCGGCCGATGCCGGCGATGATGCCCGCGCCGGGAACCTCGTGATGATACATCTCGAACGCAGCGAGCTGGCCGATCTCGAGAAACGGCGACCCCGGATCGAGCAGGCGTTCGACCCGGTCGCGCGGAAGCAACTTGCCGCGCTCGACGTGGCGCTGGCGGTGCTTCTCGGGGCCGCCGCGCGCCGCCTCCGCAACATCCGCACGCAGCTTCTGAACAAGCGAGGCGTTATGGTCGCGGCGAGCGCGGAATTCTTCGCTTTCGGTGCTGATGCCCGTCTGCAACCTGGGTGCGCTCATGCCCTGTATACGTCCGTTGGTCGAAATAGCCCTGCGCTCGACTAGCTGCTGCGGCAGCGCTTGGCAAAACCCCACGAAAGGCCTCGAATGAACCGCTCCAAGTTGCTTATCGTCGCGTCTGCGTTCGCTCTCTCGCTGAGCGCCTGTCAGCAAGCCGGAACGAGCTCCGAACAGGGCGCGCAGGCGCAAGGCAGCGAGCTGGGCATCGTCCCCGCATCGATGGACACGTCGGTGAAGCCGGGCGACGACTTCAACGCCTACGCGAACGGGAACTGGATCAAGAACACGCCCATCCCGGAGGACAGGTCGCGGATCGGCGGTTTCACCATCGCCGACCTGCAGCGCGAGAAGCAGACGCGCGAGCTGCTCGACGGAATCCTGAAGTCGAACCCGGCGGCGGGAAGCAACGAGGCGAAGATTGCCAATTACTACAATGCGTTCCTGAACACGGATGCGATCGACAAGGCGGGACTGAACCCCGCGAAAGCCGACTTGGATGCCATCGCGCGGATCGCCGACAAGAAGCAGCTGAGCGCCGCGCTCGGTGGCGCGCTGCGCGCCGACACAGACCCGCTCAACGCGACCAATTTCAAGACCGAGAACCTGTTCGGCATCTTCGTCACGCAAGGCCTCAACACGCCGGGCGAGACCCTGCCCTATTTGATGCAGGGCGGCATCGGTCTTCCGGAGCGCGAATATTACCTTTCGGGCGATGCCAAGATGGCCGACCTGCGGACCAAGTACCGCGCCTACGTCCAGCAGATCCTGACTCTCGCCAACTATCCTGATCCGCAAGGCTCGGCTCAGCGGATCATCGACCTCGAGACCAAGATCGCCCGTGCGCATGCCACCCGCGAACAGTCGGAGGACTTCTCGCAGGGCGCTAAGGTCTGGACCCGAGCGGAGCTCGAAAAGAATGCTCCAGGCCTCGACTGGAGCGCTCTCCTGAGCGCAGCGCAGCTCGGCAGCGTGCAGAAGTTCCAGGCCTTCCACTCGACCGCCATTCCGCAGCTCGCCGCGCTCGTCGGGTCGGAGCCCATCCAGGCGTGGAAGGACTGGCTGGCGTTCCACACGCTGAACCAGGAGGCGACGGTCCTTCCGAAGCCGTTCCGCGATGCGAGCTTCGCCTTCAACGGTACTGCCCTTCAGGGCACGCCCAAGGAGCGCGCTCGCGACCAGCTCGCGATGAACGCCGTTAGCGCTGACCTGAAGGACGCGGTCGGCAAGGCCTATGTCGACAAATACTTCCCCGCCTCCGCCAAGGCCGAGGTCCAGAAGATGGTCGACGGCATCAAGTCCGCCTTCGCGACCCGCGTGAAGTCGATCGACTGGATGGCGCCCTCGACCAAGGAAGAAGCGCTCAAGAAGGTCGAAACGATCGTCGTCGGCGTCGGCTATCCTGACCAGTGGCGCGACTATTCGTCGGTGGACATCGGCAACGACGCTTACGCCAACCTGAAGAACGCGCGCCTGTTCGAATACCGCCACCAGATCGCGAAGATCGGCAAACCGATGGACCGCAAGGAATGGTGGATGCCGCCGCAGCTCGTGAACGCGGTGAACCTGCCGGTGCAGAACGCGCTGAATTTCCCCGCAGCGATCCTCGTGAGGCCCTTCTTCGATCCGAAGGCCGACGCCGCCTACAATTACGGCGGCATCGGCGCGACGATCGGCCACGAGATCAGCCACAGCTTCGACAATAATGGAGCCTTGTTCGATTCCGCCGGGCGCCTGCGCAACTGGTGGACCCCGGCGGACTTCAAGCGCTTCCAGGAGGCGGGCGACGCACTCGCTAAGCAGTACGACGCCTATGAGGCGCTTCCGGGCCTGCACATCAACGGCAAGCTGACGCTGGGCGAGAATATCGCCGACGTCGCCGGTCTCGCCGCTGCCTATGACGCGTACAAGGCGTCGCTCGGCGGCAAGGAAGCGCCTGTCATCAAAGGCTTCACCGGCGATCAGCGCTTCTTCATCGCCTACGCGCAGTCATGGGCGACCAAGCAGCGCGATGAGCTCCTGCGCCAGCGGATCGCGACGGACGGCCATGCCCCCGGCAACTTCCGCGCGCTGACGGTCCGCAATCTCGACGCCTGGTACCCGGCGTTCAATGTGCAGCAGGGCCAAAAGCTCTACCTCGCCCCCGACAAGCGCGTCAGGGTTTGGGGGTAAGTGCTTAGAGTCCTCGGCAGCTTTCGACCCAAAGCTGCCACTAGCCCAGTCGCGGAACCCGATCCCGCGTTCCGGATTCACAAGGGAGCTTCAGAGAATGAAGTCTGCTCCGCTCAGCAATTGGACGCCGTCGAGCAGGACCAGGAAGTCGGCGATGCCGTCGCCGTTGGTATCGCCGTAAACGTACGTGAAGCTAGCTGACTGCACGGTCCGAAGCTCGCCGGCGATATTGTGGAATGATTGGTTGCCGATAAACGTGAAGCTCTGATTGCCCGCGATCAACGTGTTCGCATCCATCTGGTCGAGGCCAATGCGATCGCCTTCTGCATGGCTGAAGTCATGAATGCGCTCGGCGGTGGCCGCAGTGAAGCCGCCAAACTGTCCAGCGCCGAACGCAAACTCATCGGCACCTGAACCGCCCCATAGCTGGTCGGTGCCCTTTGCTCCGTAAAGCTTATCGTTTCCCGCGCCGCCTTGGAGCGTGTTTGCGCCGCTATTGCCGGCGATGACATTATCGAGACTGTTGCCGGTTGCAGTGATCGCGGAGGAGCCCACGAGCCGCAAGGTCTCAACGTTTTCGCCGAGCGAGTAGCTGATCGAACTGTAAACCGTATCGCTGCCGGAACTCGCATTCTCGACTACCTGGTCGCCGGCGTTGTCCACATAGTACGTATCGTTGCCGGCACCGCCGCCCATCTTGTCAGCACCGGCGCGCCCGTCGAGTACGTTGGCGCCGGAGTTTCCCACCAGCAGGTTATTCAAATTATTGCCGGTACCATCGACGTTGCTCCCGCCAGTCAGCCGCAGGTTTTCAACGAAATCCCCCAGTGCGTAAGTAACAGAGCTATTCACGCTGTCGTTACCCGACGAAGCCACTTCGACGATCTGATCACCAGCGGCATCGACGTAATAAATATCGTTGCCGGCGCCTCCTCGCAGAACGTCGGCACCCGAGCCGCCATCGAGTGTATCTGCACCGAGGCCGCCATCGAATACGTTTGCGCCAGAATTCCCGGTCAGCTTATTGTCGAGCTCGTTGCCGGTGCCGTTGATCGAGCTCGATCCGAGCAACTGAAGGCTTTCGACGTTCGCACCGAGCGTATAGCTCGCCGAGCTGTATACCTTGTCGTTCCCAGACTCCGGTGCTTCGATCACTTGATCAAATGCATTGCCGACGTAGTACACATCGTCGCCAACTCCGCCCTCCATCGCGTCACCGCCACTGCCGCCGTCGAGCGTATCGTTACCCTCGCCCCCAGATAACGCGTCGTTTCCGTCGCCTCCATTGAGAACGTCGGAGCCCGGACCGCCATCCAGCGTGTCGTTGCCACCATTTCCCTGAAGAGAGTCGTTGCCACCCCAGCCTGTGAGGGCGTTGGCACCCCGATTTCCAATGAAAGTGTTGTCTAGACTGTTGCCGACGGCATCGACGTCAGCGGTTCCCACCAGCGAAATGTTCTCAACTTCAGAACTAGTGGGGTAGAGATTATAGCTAACGGATGAGATGATGGTGTCCGTACCTTGGTTCGCGTATTCCGTGACGTCGTCGGATAGGTCGTCGACGATGAATGTGTCGTCGCCTTCGCCACCCAACATCTGATCCCCAAGGGTGCCTCCATCGATATAGTCGTCTCCTTCATACCCCAGCAGGAGATCACTGCCCTCGGCACCATAAATATGGTCGTCGCCCGCCATCCCGTGAATCAGGTCGTTTGCGGCACCTCCAGTCAGGGTGTCGGCAAAGAGGCTACCAACCAGACCTTCGATATTGATGAGAGTATCAGTTCCGTGACCGGTATCCTGAGGGCCGTTCACGGCAAGCGAAACGTGAACGCCGTTTGGTGAGAAGACGTAGGAAGCGTAATCAACCGCATCTCCGCCATCGATGATGTCGTCCCCGGCGAATCCTACGAGATAGTCGTAATAGTCACCGCCGTTGATATGGTCATTGCCCGACAGGACTTCCCGGACAGGCCGAGCATATCGTCGGCAACCACGTAGTCGTTGAAGTGAGAAACTGACAGGGACGCATCGCTCGCCGTGAACACCATAGAGTGGCCGACTTCATAGACAATGCCCGTAATCGTTCCAGACGACGGAGTGTTACTACCAGACGAATAAGTGAAACTTCCTGTGATCGTCAGGTCTTCGTCGGTAAGGTCGTTTCTTATATGAAAGGTGCTCGCTGTATGCGTCACCACGGTTGCGCCGTCGAAGAGATCCGCAAGAGATCCATACGCGAGCAGATCGAACATATCCAGATCCTGATCTGCACCAGTAACAATAATCGCCATCTATCCCCCAGTACTTTCACGCCCACAATGCTTCTAACAATTGTAATAGCCGCGAGCTCATTCCTTGAAATTATGGTCGGACGCTAGCGATTTTTTCGGGCGTGGCAACGAGGCGATGGGCGCGGACTTCTCGACGATAAAGCCCGGCCATTTCGCCCGGTGGGCTAATGTCAGCTTTCCACCCATTCCTACCACTCGCCCGTCAAGACTGTGCCGCTGATCGGGCCGGCGCGGCACTGCGCGCGGTTAGGCGCGCGATGAAGCGCCGAAGAAGCGGCAAAGTGGCCGCGACTTCTTCGACTTCAGACCCCGATAAGCTCCCGGCCGATGAGCATCCGGCGGATCTCGTTCGTGCCTGCGCCGATGTCGAGCAGCTTCGCGTCGCGATAGTACCGCTCGACCGGCCAATCCTTGGTGTAGCCGGCCCCGCCAAGCGCCTGCACCGCCTCGTTGGCGACCTTCACGGCGTTCTCCGACGCCAGAAGGATTGCGCCTGCCGCGTCATGGCGCGTCGTCTTGCCCGCGTCGCACGCCTTCGCGACCTGGTACACGTAAGCGCGCGCTGAGTTCAGCGCGACGTACATGTCGGCGATCTTGGCCTGCATCAGCTGGAAGGTGCCGATCGGCTTTCCGAACTGCTTTCGATCACGGACGTAGGGAATGACGACGTCGAGGCATGCTTGCATGATGCCGATCTGCATGCCGGCAAGCACGGTCCGCTCGTAATCAAGGCCGCTCATCAGCACTTCGACGCCCTTGTTCTCTTCGCCCAAGATGTTCTCGGGCGGAACGAAGCAGTCGTCGAACACCAGCTCAGCGGTCGGCGAACCGCGAATGCCGAGCTTGTCGACCTTCTGGCCGATCGAGAAGCCGTCCATGCCCTTCTCGATCATGAAGGCGGTAATGCCGCGGCTGCCCTCGCCCGTCTTGGCGTAGACGACCAGCGTGTCGGCTTCCGACCCGTTGGTGATCCAGAACTTGGTGCCGTTGAGTCGGTAGCCGTTGCCGACCTTCTCGGCCTTCAGCTTCATGCCGACGACGTCGCTCCCCGCGCCCGCCTCGCTCATCGCAAGCGCGCCGACATGCTCACCGCTGATGAGCTTGGGCAGATATTTCTGCTTCTGCTCCGGGTTCGCCCAGCGGCGGATCTGGTTGACGCACAGGTTCGAGTGCGCGCCGTAGCTGAGGCCGACGGACGCCGAAGCCCGTGCGACTTCCTCCTGCGCGACGACATGCTCGAGATAGCCGAGCCCAAGGCCGCCATCTTCTTCGTCGACCGTGATCCCGTGAAGGCCGAGCTCGCCCATCTGCGGCCAGAGGTGGCGCGGGAATTCGTCCTTCTCGTCGATCTCCGCGGCGATCGGCGCGATCTTGTCCGCAGCGAAGCGCTGCGTGGTTTCACGGATTGTGTCGGCCATCTCGCCGAGCTGAAAATCAAAAGGCGCGTCGGACATGTGAAGCCTCTCCAGTTGGCCGCGCGCCTAGCACCCGGATTGCCGTTTGAACAAGCAAGCCAGCAGTCTTATGTGCACTGCAACAATCCGACTCCGGAGCAATTTCGATGGCCACCACCGCTGAAGATCCCACCGTCATCCTGTCGATCGCCCGCACCCCGATGGGCTCGATGCAGGGCGCACTCGCCGACGTTTCCGCGACCGATCTCGGCGCGACCGCCGTCAAGGCAGCCGTCGAGCGCGCCGGAGTGAGCGGCGAAGACATCGACCGCATCTACATGGGCTGCGTGCTTCCGGCCGGTCTCGGCCAGGCCCCGGCCCGCCAGGCCGCAATCAAGGCCGGCCTGCCGAAGTCCGTCCAGGCGACCACGGTCAACAAGGTCTGCGGCTCCGGCATGCAGACGGTTATCATGGGCGACGAAGCCATCCGCACCGGCAACGCCGACGTGATCGTCGCGGGCGGCATGGAGTCGATGACCAACGCTCCGTATTTGCTGAAGAAGCACCGTTCGGGTGCCCGCATCGGCCATGACACGGCCTACGACCACATGTTCCTCGACGGACTCGAGGATGCCTATGAGGAAGGCCGTGCGATGGGCAGCTTCGCCCAGTGCACCGCCGACGAATATCAGCTGACCCGTGAATCGATGGATCAATATGCCATCGAGAGCCTCAGCCGCGCCAAGGCGGCCATCGACAACGGCGGCTTCAAGGACGAAATCGTCCCCGTCACCATCAAGAGCCGCGCGGGCGAGACCGTCGTCGACACCGACGAGGCGCCGGGCCGTGGCCGCCCGGACAAGATCCCGCAGCTGAAGCCGGCCTTTTCGAAGGAAGGCACGATCACTGCAGCGACCAGCTCGTCCATCTCTGACGGCGCCGCCGCAGTAGTCCTGACCCGCGAGTCCGTCGCGAGCGCCAAGGGACTCGATCCGGTCGCGCGCATCGTGGCCACCGCCGCGCATGCGCAGGAGCCCGCGCAGTTCACGGTCGCCCCGATCGGCGCCATCGACAAGGTGCTCAAGAAGGCCGGCTGGAGCGTCAGCGACGTCGACTTGTGGGAAGTGAACGAGGCTTTTGCATGCGTCGCCATGTTCGCGATGAAGGACCTCGGCATTCCGCACGAGAAGATCAACGTTCACGGCGGCGCAACCGCGCTCGGTCACCCGATCGGCGCCAGCGGGACGCGCATTCTCGTGACGCTCGTCAACGCGCTGAAGGGCAGGGGCCTGAAGCGCGGCGTCGCTTCGCTCTGCATCGGCGGCGGCGAGGCCACGGCGGTCGCGGTCGAGCTCGTCTAAGAACGAGTCGCTGGCGAAACGATCAGGTGGTATGAGGCTCTCCCTCTCAAGGGGAGAAAAGCCCATGCGCCTCATCATCTGCCTTACGGCTGCGGCCGCGCTTTGCGCCTGCTCGCAGAAGAGTGAAGAGCCTGCCGCGGACGCCAACGTCGCCGAAGCGAACCTGGCCGATGCGAATGCCGTCGACGCCAATGCCGCGATGGCAACGCCGGCAGCGTTCCAGCTGAACGAGACCACGTGGACCTTCAGGGACAAAGACGGCCAGGCCGTTCATGAATCGATCGACGCAAGCGGTAACTACATCGCCAACGCGGGCGAGAAGCATATCGATCACGGCACAAGCGTGATGAAGGATGGCAAGGCCTGCTTCACCAGCGCGATGGATAAGTCTGGCGAGGTCTGCTGGACGACCCAGCCGGTCGAGATCGGCCAGTCGATGGATACGACCAGCGACAAGGGCGAGAAGCTAAAGGTGACTCGCGTCGCCTACGTCCCGATGTCGATGCCGAAGTCGTGAATGTGACGGCGTCGCCTCGGCCGGAGGCGACGCCGCACTCTTCAGCGGATCAGCATGCCCTTCCGGGCAATGACGACGAAGCACACGACGAGCAGCAGCAAGGGCAGCGCCGCCACGAAGGCGATCGGGCTGATCCACGGGCCGTAGCCGAGGTGCGCTAGGGCCGCCCACAGGCCTCCTCCTAGCAAGATGACGTAAAAGGACCAGGCGGACGCTTCGAGGCTAATCTGCCGAGTCAGCTCGTCATATTTCCTGGCACTGATGGTGCCGACGAAGAGCACGCCGGCAAGGCATGCGCCAGCGACGATCAGGGCGAGCTGGGTGCCGATCAGTCCTCCGGCCATTGCCAGCGCCAGCAGGAATCCGCCGATTAACAGGCAGCACAGCGCGCTTAGCCACAGCTTCGGCCCCTCTTCGCGAATCTCCTCGGCATCCTCCACGTTGAGGAACTTCGCGCCTGCTTTCGGCGATGCGAGCCCTAGCGCGACGATCAGCCCGATCAGCACGTAAGTCAGGCCAGACACGATTGCGATCATGACGCCAGGATCCTTGAGATCCATGTGCGGCTCGCCGACGAAAGCGAGGAAAAGCCCCGTTCCGGCAGCGCCGACAACGGCTCCCGCCAGCATGCGCCAGAGCATCACGCGCATTTTATCCTTCTCGGCCGTCACGCTCATTTTGAATCCTCCGCGGTCCAGTGATCGATGAACAGCTGGTCGACCGGCACGGCGAAAAGCTTGGCCATGCGCAGTGCCAGCGGGAGGCTCGGATCATATTTGTCGGTCTCAACCGCGTTGATCGTCTGCCGCGAGACGCCGAGGCGGCGGGCTAGCTCGCCCTGGCTCCACCCCATGCCTTCGCGGTTGGCCTTGACCCGATTCTCCATGCGCGGATCATCTGTAAAGAGTTCTGGACAGTCAAGAGCTCTTTACAGGGGCCTCTTTCTTCCCGGCGCAGGGAAGGCATTCCGGTTGAGTTCCGCGCCGCGGGGAATCTCCGCTTCATTCGTACAGCGGACTTCCGGGCAGGTCGTAGATCTTGCTCCACCAGAAGCTCATGCCTTCGAGTTCCCGCGCGCGATGCGCCGCATGATCGGGCAGGCAGATGCCGATTTCCAGCGAATGCATGGTCCCGCCTTCGGATAAGGCAGCCTGCATCTCGCAGTCTGCCCTGTTCCAATCGTCCCAATGCCGTTCGCTTTCCTCGAACCGCTGAACCATCGGTCCAGCCTCCCCGAACTTCGCATCGATGGTCTTTGCGCTCAGCAGCCACGCCCTCAACTTTGCAAGCCGATCTTCCCACGCGTACCGCGAAAAGTAAGCGCAATCGTTGAGGTCGTGCTGGCTCATGGTTCCGTGCTCGGATTCGCACTTCAGGTAGACGGCTCTGACGCAGGGCTCCGAGTGGTCCGGCGGTGTGCTCTCTGCACGCTGGAGGCACTGCGAGAGGACAAGCTTCGCGCTCGCTTCGGCGCTCGCTTGTTCCGCCCACGGATCGGGTCGAGGTGCCGCTGCGACGCTCGATCCGCAGGCGAGTACCAGGAACGCGCACCACACGATCTTCGACACGCCTACTGCCCCTTCGCTGGTCCCGCGTAAGCAAGGCATTCGAGTTCGAGCCCAGCCCCTAGCGCAAGCCCGTTGGCCCCGAAGGCGCTGCGTGCCGGAAGCTTCCCGGCAGGGAAGTAGGGCACGTACACAGCATTGAACGCGGGCCAGTTCTTCATGTCGGCGATCATCACCGTGCACTTGAAGACGTCGCCCCAGCCGAGCCCCCTCGCCTTCAACGCGGCGCCGACATTTTCCATGGTCTGCTTGGCCTGGCCCTCGAACGTGTCCGGCAGCTTGCTGTCAGGACCAATGCCGATCTGTCCGGAGAGATAGAGGACGTCTCCGACGCGCACGGCCGTCGAGAACGGAGCTGGGCGGCCATTCAATGCGGGAGCGGGAAAATATTCGACTGCGGGCCGCTGGGGCTGAGCATTCGCGGCCGCTGCACTCAGCAGCACAGCCATGCCAATCGCATATTTCATTCGCGCCTCCCTCTTAGTCGATGACTTCGCCTTCGCTGACGCCCCAGATTTCGGACGTGTGGATATAGCCTTCGCGCTTCCCGATCTCGATGCGGCACCAATTATTGCGGCAATGATCGATGCGGCCGACCACCCCCACTTCCGCACGATAACGGACCGGGCTGCTTTCGTCGGGCTTGGAGTAAAGAGGCCGCGGATCGCCCTGCTTGACGATCGCCGTGCGGCGGTCGCTCAGCAACGAGACGAGCATCCAGCCGCGGGTCCCTTCCGGGTCCTCGATCAGCCGCCAATTCGGATAGGTCTTCACGACGCGGATCGGCAGGTCGCGCCGCTTGTAGAGCCAGGTGCCGGGGTAATTTCGCCCGGGTCCGGTGCGCATCATCGCTTCACCCGACGCGATCGACGCCCAATATGGCGGCTTCTTCTCCTGCGCGGCGGCCGGTGCGGCCACTGCAAGAACCAGGAACGCTGTAACGACCCCCCGCTTCAGCATCAGGCGCCTGTCAGGATGCGGTCCACCAGCTGCTTCACCGTCGGAATGAAGCCGTTGGAATAGAAAGGATCAGACTTGAAGCGGAAAGCGGCATGGCCAGCGAACATCAGATTGTTCTCGACCGGACCACCGTGCGCGATGTCCTGAAGCGTCTTCTGGATGCAGAAGCTGCGCGGGTCGGCGAGGCGACCCGTTGAGTTCTTCTCATTGTCCGCCCAGGACGAGAAGGCGCACTGGCTAAGGCAGCCCATGCACTCCGCCTGGTCGTGGCGGATGGTGTTCTTCTCTTCCGTGTTGACGAAGATGAGCGTCTCGTCCGGAGTCTTCAGCGCTTCGGTGTAGCCCGCCGCGAACCATTCCCGCGCGTGCTGCAAATCGCCCTTGGTGACCCAGTATCCGCGCTTCTTGCCGACACCGACGTCGAGCTCAAAATGGTGATCGCCGAGCGGCTCCTTGGTGAAGGCAACCTGGCGGTGCGACCGCGCTTCCAGCTCGCGCAGGAAGGGGTTGCGGACTGCCGACGAATAAAAGCCCGTCGGCGAGAAGCGGTGCAGCAGCACGTCGCCCTCTTCGAGCGTCAGGAGCCGCGCTTTCCACTCGGGCGGGATCGGGCTTTCCTGGGTCAGCAGCGGTCGCGTTCCGAACTGGAAGACGATCTGCCCGAGCTCCGGATTGTCGATCCAGTTTTCCCACTCATCAAGGCGCCAGACGCCGCCGGCCATGACGATCGGGACGGTGTCTGCAATGCCGTTCTCACGCATGGTCGCGCGAAGCGCCGCAACACGCGGATAGGGGTCCTGCGGTGCGCGCGGATCCTCGGCGTTGGACAGGCCATTGTGACCGCCCGCCAGCCACGGATCCTCATAGACCACCGCCGCAAGCCATTCCGCCGCCTTGTGATAGGCGCGCTTCCACAGGGCGCTGAACGCGCGCGCGGAGCTGATGATAGGCAGGTAGTTCACGCCATACGAAGCGGCGATCTCGCTGAGCTTGTAGGGCATGCCGGCGCCGCAGGTGACACCGGTGACGAGTCCCTTGGTGCGCTCGAGGACGCCATGCAGCACGCGCTGCGCGCCCCCCATTTCCCACAGGACATTGATGTTGATGGCGCCGCGTCCGGACGCCATCTCGTAAGCGCGCTGGACCTGGGCCACGGCCCCGTCGATGGCGTACTGGATCAGCTCTTCATGCCGCTCTCGGCGCGTCATTCCGTTGTAGATTTGCGGGATGATCCGGCCTTCCGGATCGTAGCTGTCCGCATTCACTGCAGAGACGGTTCCGATGCCGCCGGCAGCCGCCCAGGCGCCGGAGCTTGCGTGGTTCGTGGCGCTGACGCCCTTGCCGCCTTCGACCAGCGGCCAGACTTCGCGGCCGCCGTAGAGGATGGGCTGCAGCCCCTTGAACAACTTCAGTCTCCCTGTGGGTTTGCGACCATATAGGGCCGTATCGCCCTCTATGCGCGTAAAAAGTGAATCCGGCTTGGGCGGTTCCCAAGGCTAGCAATGATGGGCGAGCCCGTAGCCGATCAATCCGCCCGTGACAGCCCCCACGACGGCGCCGGTGGTGCCATCCGAATGTCCGTAATAGCCGTGGTATCCAGAGTTGCGGTCGATGCCGTAACCGATAGCCGCGCCGACAGCGCTTCCCGCGACTGCACCTGCAGCGCCGCCGTCACAGTGGTGGTGATAGTAGTGGCCGTAATAGCCACCGTAATAGCCACCGTAATAGCCACCGTAATAGGGATAGCCGTAGCCGCGGTAATACGAGCCGCCGTAGTAGCCGTAGGGCACGGCGTAGGCTCGGCCGTAATAAGGTCCGCCATATCCGCCGTAATAGGGCGTGCCGTAATACGGCCCACCGTAATAGCCGTACCCCGGTGCGACGACGACACGCCCACCCGAATATCCGTACCCGTAATGGCCGTGATAGCCGCTATGGCCGCCGTGCCAGCCGCCGCCGTGGCCCCCATGCCATCCGCCGCCATGGCCCCAGCCGCCACCATGACCGCCGTGACCGCCGCGCGCGGCCGCTGGCGATACAATCAATGACGTCGCTGCGAGTGCGATAAAGATCCTGGAGATCATCGAACCGGTCCTGTCAGGGCGGCGGCCGAAACGCGACTCGTCGAGCCGTCAGAAGGTCGCTCTCTGCTCTTCTCATTCCGCTTCGTGAACTCGGATTATTACGGACCCGGCCCGATGAAAAACGGGCCGGAGATCGCTCCCCGGCCCGCCCACTTTAACACTGTCGGAAGGGCTTCGCTTAGCAGCTGCCCTTGGCGACCTGGCTGCCGACGACTGCGCCGAGCGCGCCGCCGATCAATGCGCCGGCCGTGCCGTTGCCGGAGCGATAGCCGTAGCGGTTGGTGCTGGTCGCGACCTGCGAGCCGACCACGGCGCCGAGAGCGCCGCCGACGAGCGCGCCCGCCGTGCCGTTCCCGCAGCGGTAGTTGCCGCCGTAGTAGCGCGAACCGTAATAGGGCGAGCCGTAGCCGCTGCCGTAGTACGGCGTGCCGTACGAGCCGGAGTATCCACCGCCGTAGTAGGGCGACGCATACCCGCCGTAATAGCGCGAGCCGTAATACGGGTTCGCATAGCTGCGGGTCGTCACATAGCGCGTGGTGGGCACGTAGCGGACGGTGCGGACCGTCTGGACGCTGCGGCCATGCTTCCAACCATGGTCCTTGGCCGACGCTGCCGTCGGCCCCACGACCAGGGATGCTCCCGAAGCGGCAAGCAAGGCAGTCTTCAACATCGAATTACTCGTCGATCAACGCGGGCCACTAAGGGCCAGTCGAGGAGTTAAGTATTGGATTGCAACTGACAACGCACTGAATGCGCCGTTCATCAAACAATCGGGTGAAGCGAATAATCCAGGCCGATGTCGACGGCCGGCGCGGACTGCGTAATCCGGCCGACGGAAATGTAGTTCACGCCCGTCTCAGCGATGGCGCGGATCGTGTCGAGATTGACACCACCCGAGGCTTCGAGCGGCACTCTTCCGCCGACAACTGCGACAGCCTCGCGCAGCACCGGCGGCGGCATGTTGTCGAGCAGCAGGCGATCGGCCCCGGCTCCGAGGGCCGGCTCGATCTGCTCCACGCGATCGACCTCGACCTGCACCGGCAGGCCCGTGTTCGCGGCCTTCGCCGCCCTCACCGCCTCGGCAACGCCCCCTGCCACGGCGACGTGATTGTCCTTGATCAGCAGCCCGTCATCCAGCCGCATACGGTGGTTCTCGGCGCCGCCCATCCGCGCCGCATATTTCTCCAGGCTGCGCAGACCAGGGATGGTCTTGCGTGTGTCGAGCAGGGTCGCCCCGGTTCCGGCAATCCGGTCCACGTATTGACGCGTCAGAGTGGCGATGCCTGACAGATGCTGGAGCGTGTTGAGCGCGGACCGCTCAGCGGACAGCATCGCGCGCGCATTTCCTTCTAGCCGCATGATCACCGTACCGGCGTCAATGGCATCCCCATCGGCGACGAGCTCATCGATACGCACATCGGGGTCGAGCGCGCGGAAGAAGGCGGCGGCGATGTCGAGACCGCCAACAACGATCGGCTGCCGGCAATTCATTTCCGCCGTGAAGCGAGCCTTCTCGGCAATCGTCGCCTTGGACGTAACATCGCCACCCGAACCGAGATCCTCGGCGAGGACGCGGCGAACGAAATCCTGAACGTCGAACTGGGGATCGATGGGCATGCGCCGGCTCTAAGCGAGGGCGGGATGCACCGCTAGTGCGCGGGCTGGTCGAGCTCTTTTTCCGCGCCAACTACTCGCCACTGCTCGTCCTCCCGCTCGTAGCGCTGGGACGTCTGCGGTTCGAATCTGTCGCCCGTCCACGCCTGCAGCGTGATCGTGACCAAGTCGCCGGCAATCTCGATGCGATTGAAGCTCTGCTTTTCATCCCGCAGGCGAATGGACGTCGCGGTTCCGGCCTGGACGACCAGCGCTGGACCAGCGCGCGTGACGAGATCGCGGGCACTATGCGTGGATGCGGTGTGATGGTGACCGGCGAGCAGCATGTCGACACCCGCATCCGCCACGGCATCCAGCGCCAGCTCGTGACGGCCGACCGCGCTCTTCACCTCGCCCGTATCGCCGACCGGAAGCGCGAACAAGGGATGGTGCGTCACCAGGATTCGGATCGAATTGGGATCGCTGCGCTCGAACGAGCGGCGGATGAACTCCATTTGCTCGTGACTGATCCGGCCCTCGCTGAACGTGAGCGACCGGGCGGTGTTGATGCCTAGGAGCGAAACGCCCTTCAGCTCGTGATAGGGACAGAGGGTCTCATCGATGAAGCGCTTGTACCGGGTCAGCGGCGACAGAAACCGCCGCAGGACATCGTAAAGCGGCACGTCGTGGTTGCCCGGCACCGCGAGCACGTCGTGCCCAGCATCGCGCAGGCGCTCGAGGAACTTGCACGCCTCTTCGAACTGCTCGGTCCGAGCGCGCTGCGTGAAGTCTCCGCTGATGACGACGAGGTCGGGTTTTTCCTCATCGACCTGCCGTTCCAACGCCTCGACGACCACCGGGTCGTGCGCGCCGAAATGCAGGTCGGACAGATGAAGCAGGCGAGCCATGGAACAGCAACGCGCTGGCAGCGCCACGGTTCACTGCTAAACGGTCGCAGATGGACCGCACCGAAGCGAACACGGGCACACGCGAAGTCAGCGGGCCGCTGCGCTTCGACGAAGGCGCGCTGGAGCGCTGGCTGCAGGACCATGTCGACAGCTTCCGCGGACCGGCCAGCGTCAGCCAGTTCAAGGGCGGCCAGTCCAATCCGACTTATCGCGTCGACACGCCCGAAGCGTCCTACGTCCTTCGCCGCAAGCCGCCGGGCAAGATTCTGCCTGGAGCCCACGCGATCGACCGCGAGTATCGTGTGCTCGCCGCGCTCGGCGCACAGGGCTTTCCGGTGCCTCGTGTCTACACGCTCTGCGAGGACGAGAGCGTCATCGGCACCGCGTTCTATGTGATGGACATGGTGCCCGGCCGCATCGTCTGGGAAGCCGAGTTTCCCGGCCTCTCGCGCGAGCAGCGCGCGGCCCACTTCGACGCGATGAACGCCACCATCGCGCGACTGCACAGCTACGATCCCGAAGCAATCGGCGTCGGCGAGTACGGCAAGGCTTTGGGGTTCGTGGAACGCCAGGTCGCGCGCTGGTCCAAGCAGTATCTCACCGACACCGACGGCGGCCGCGTACCGGCCATGGACCGGCTCGTGGACTGGCTTGGCACGAACCTGCCTGCCGACAGTGGAGAGTCGCGCGTCATCCACGGCGACTTCCGCTGCGACAACATGATCTTCGACGCGGAGGGGCCTGAAGTGCGGGCCGTCCTCGACTGGGAGCTCTCGACGCTCGGCGATCCGGTCGCCGACTTCACCTATCACCTGCTCATGTACCGGATGCCCGGAGGCCCCAACTTCAGCGGACTGGCCGGTCAGGACCTCACCGCGCTGGGCATCCCCTCGGAAGACGAATATGTCGCCGCCTACTGCCGCCGCACCGGCCGCGATCACCTGCCGCACAAGGATTATCTGGTCGTCTTCTGTCTGTTCCGGCTCGCGGCGATTCTCCACGGCATCAAGGGTCGGCTCGTTCGCGGCAACGCTTCGTCCGCTCACGCCGCGCAGATGATCGAGCGCCTTGAACCGTTGGCGGAACTAGCGTGGTCGGAAGCACAGGCCGCGAGGCTGTAGCGACCTGTGTCAGAACGACACGGTCAAAAAACAATCAACAACGGTGGGAACGCAAGTTCTTAACGGGAATTAACCACCTCGCGCGGAGCCTCTCCTGGTCTTCGCGTCTCACGGTGGGAGAAGTTATGCGTAAAGCAGTGCTTGCGCTGCTTGGTGTCGCTACGCTTGCAATAGCGTCTGGGGCTCAAGCAGAGATTACGATCGAGGATCCGACGACCGTCCTGACGGCCCCGATCGACGAAACGCCGGGCGGCAACAGCTTCACCTTCGGGTACAGCGATTCCGGACTGACCGACCCGTTCACCGAAACGCTGACGTTCATGAACACGCTGGCGGGCATTTACAGCTTCCACGTCGGCTCGAGCACGTCGATCGACGGAGGCCCGAACGATGTCGACTTCAGCAGCATCCTGCTGACGGGAACCGGCATCACCGATCCGGTCTCGATCCCGCAGAACTTCAGCTCGACGATGGACAACGACCTGATCGAGAACTTCGATCTCGCCGGCCTGAACCTCGGCGTCGGCACCTTTACGCTGACCATCCAGGGCAGCACGGGCGTCAACGGTTCGTTCGGCGGCAACGTCTCCTTCGTGCAGGCAGCGGTTCCGGAACCGTCGACCTGGGCGATGATGCTGGTCGGCTTCGGCGCCATCGGCTTCGCGATGCGCCGCCGTCGTGGCGGGCAGGCTCTCGCGACGGCCTAGTCGGTTCGAAGTCTCTGAAAATCTGGCCGCGGGGCACTCGCTCCGCGGCCTTTCTTTTGTCAGCCGTTGAGGAACAGAAGCAGCTTCACGTCGATGCCGAGACCCTCGGCACGGCTCTTCACAATGAAGTCGCGGATTTCGGCCCGCGGCACGAGGTGGACGCGGATGTCCTCATGCTCCGTTCCGCCGCCCTCGCCGATCTTGCGGACGCCGTGGACGCGGACGAGCGTGAAGCTCTCCGACAGCATGCCCGGCGAGGCATAGAAGTCGCCGAGTACTTCCACGCGGTCGGCGGTATAGCCGGCCTCTTCCTCCAGCTCCTTGATCGCCGTGCTCTCGACCGTCGCGTTCGGATCCTCGTCGCCGATCAGCCCGGCCGGCAACTCGAGGCAGCGCCGCTGCAGCGGCACGCGGGGCTGATCGACCAGGATGACCTTGCCGTCGATCTCGGCAAGGATAACGACCGCGCGGATATCGTTCGCGCGGCCCGCATATTCCCACGTGCCCCGGCGAGAGACCTTGACGTACTTGCCCTCCCACATCGTCTCGACGGGGCCCAGCTCTTCGAAGTTCATAGCTCGATCAGCTTGTCCGGGATTTCGTTCGTGTCCGTCGAGGTCTTGGGGAAATGCTCCGCGAGCACGACACCGACCCGCTCGACCGCGGCAACGATGCCGTCGCCCGGACGCCCGGCCTTCACTTCGACCAGCAGCGCGGCCATCGCTTCACCCCAGGTCTCGGGTGTCGTCACCTTCGTGATTGCCTCATCGGCAACGATCTCGGCGCGGTGCTCGCCCATCGACAGATAGATGAGAATGCCAGTGCGTCCGACCGTCCGCCGTTCGGCGCCAGCCTTGAAGGTCGCGATGGCGCGCCGCCGGACCCGCCGCTCCTTGGTCGCCGAAGGCGTCAGCAGCAGCCGCAGCGGCATGTAGCGCAGGATCAGCAGGACGACGGTGAACTTCAGCACCGCCAGGATCATCAGGAAGGTCAGCAGCTCGCGCTGGGTCGTTTCCTCACGCCAACTGCCCAGGAACAGGTCGAGCCACCAGTTGAGGCACGACGGGCAGATCGCCGCCCAGGCGAGCACGGCGAACAGCACCAGCACGGCCCAGTGCAGAGCCACGTCGTGATATTTGTCGCTGAGGTCCGTGACGGCCGCCACGATCTCGCCGTCGCTCTTGGCCTCCGCAGCAGCGATCGCCGCGCTGACCTTGGCGTGGTCCTCGTCGCTCAATCGCAGGATCACCAGCTTCCCCCCGCTCCGCCGCCGCCGAACGATCCGCCGCCGCCGGAGAAGCCGCCTCCGCCGCCTCCCCAGCCGCCTCCGCCGCCGAAGCCGCCGCCGCCCCAGTTGCCGCCGCGCGAACCGCGGCTGAGCTCATTAAGGCCCCAGAGCACGACCCACGGGCTGATCCCGCCACGCTGCGAACGATAACGGCGAGCCCTCGAGCGGCGGGAAAGCGACCCGATGATCGAGAAGAAGATGATCATGATGACGATCACGGGAATGAACTGCCCGATGCCGCCAGACGCCCTCGCCTTCTGCTGCTGCGCCTTTGCGATGTTCGCCTGCGCCTCTTCGGGCGGAAGCGACATCTGCTTGATGATCGCATCCGCGCCGGCGGTAATCCCAACGCCATAGTCCGGCGGGTTCTTCTTGAACTCCGGCAAGATCTTCTCGCGAACGATCACGCCCGAGATCGCGTCCGTCAGGAACGCGCCCGCGCCATAGCCCGTCGCGACCCACACCTTCCGATCGTTGGGAGCGACCAAAAGGAGCACGCCGTCGTCCTTATCCTTGTCGCCGATCTTCCACTCGCGCCCGAGCCGGTAGGCGTAGTCCTCGATCGGATAGCCCTCGAGGCTCTTAACCGTGGCGACGACGAACTGACGCCCGGTCTGCGCCTCTAACGCTTCCGACTTGCTCGAAATGTCGAGCTCCTGCTCTGGACGCAGGATGTCGGCCTGATCGACGACCCTTCCCGTCAGCTTGGGAAAGGTCTGTGCGGTCGCAGGTGCCACGATCAACGCGAAAAGCAGCAGAAATTGCAGAACCGGTTTCACGCCGCCGCCTTCCTCCGAGCTTCGTTAAGATACTGCGGACGCTTGGTGTTGGAACGGAGCTGTGCGTCGATTTCCCGCACGCCGATCATGATGCCAGCTGGCAAATCGCCATCTCTGAACTCGGGAAGCATCAGGCGAACGATCTTGCCGGCCCGATCATCGGTCAGAAGACCTTCGAGCCCATAACCGACTTCGATCCGAACCTTGCGTTCGTTGGGAGCCACAACGAGCATTACGCCGTTATCCACATCTGCTCGACCTAAGCGCCATCCGCGACCCAACCCAAGCGCAACATCTTCGATTGCGTGGCCCTTCAATTGCGGGACCGTGACGACGACCACCTGATCAGTGGTGGACTGCTCCAGTTGCGCGAGTTCCGCGGTAAGATCTTGCTCGACGTTGGCGGGCAGGATGTTTGCGGCGTCCACGACGCGTCCCGTAAGCGCGATGCCGAACGGCGCCGCGTCTTTCTGCCCTTGATGTGCGTCGCCCGGAGCGCACGCGCTCAGGCCAAGCACGAGCGCAACGAGCACCCTGTGCACGGGACTAGCTCGCGTTGAAGTTCACCGAGGGCGCCGTTTCCGCGCCGGCGGCGGCTTCGAAGGGCACCTTCGGCTTGGCGCCGTAGAAGATCTTCGCCCCGATCGCGTCGGGGAAGGTCCGGATGCGGGTATTATAGGCCTGCACCGCCTCGTTGTAGTCGCGCCGCGACACGTTGATGCGGTTCTCGGTGCCTTCGAGCTGGTCCTGCAGCGCCAGGAAGTTCGCGTTGGACTTGAGGTCCGGATAAGCCTCCTGCAGCCGCTGGAGGCTCAACGTGACGCGGTTCTGCGCATCGTTGAACGCGCTGACCTTCTGCGGATCGCTCAGATCGCCCGGCGAAAGCTTGATCTGCGTGGCACTGGCGCGGGCCTGGGTGACTTCGGTCAGCACAGACTTTTCCTGCTGGGCATAGCCCTTCACCGTCGCAACGAGGTTGGGGATCAGGTCCGAACGGCGCTGGTAATCGGCCTGCAGGTCGCCCCACTTGGCGTTCACCTGCTCCTCCGCGGTCGGCACGCTGTTGAGGCCGCATCCGGCCAGGCTGAGCGCTGCAAGCGGAGTGAAAAGGCCAACTCGACGAAGCACGGTCATGTCGTTTCCCCTAAAGAACGAAACGGCGGCGGAAATAGAGATCGCCACACTGTTTTACAAGAACAATACACGTGAATATCTGCTGCTGTTCCAATCAGCGGCATCTGCGCTAGGTTCCGAGGGGGACGCGAAAAGGGGAACTCATGCTCAAGGAATTCCGCGACTTCATCGCCCGCGGCAACGTGCTCGACCTCGCCGTCGCCGTCATCATCGGCGCCGCCTTCGGCACCATCGCCACCAGCCTGACGCAGGACATCATCATGCCGGTCGTGGGCGCAATCTTCGGCGGCCTCGATTTCTCCAGCCATTTCGTCCTGCTGGGACCGATCCCGGCCGATTACGCGGGCTCGCCGACGGACTATGCCGCGCTCAAGAAGGCCGGTGTGGCCGTGTTCGGCTGGGGACAGTTCCTGACCGTGGTCCTGAACTTCGTCATCCTCGCCTTCATCATCTTCATGCTGGTCCGGACGGCCAACAAGATGATGAGAAAAGCGGACGATGCGCCGGCCGGCCCGACCGAGGTCGAGCTGCTGGCCGAGATCAGGGACGAGCTGAAGCGGCGCTAGGCGCTCACTTCGGCTTTCCGTTGAAGCCCGCCTCCGCGCGAAGGGCATCGCCGTCCATCAGGACGCCGTCGCTCATCACCTGGTCGACGTGCCTCAAGTCGCCGATGCGCTTCGACGGGTCGCCGTCGACCAGCACCAGGTCCGCTTCCTTGCCGGCCGCGATCGATCCCGTGCGCTTGTCTGCCTTGACGTTGCGGGCGGCAACGATGGTCGCGGTCGAAAGCGCCTGCGCGGGCGTCATGCCACCGGCGACGTAGAGCTCCAGTTCGCGGACGATCTCCATGCCGTAGCCGTCGGTGCCGGCCACGATCGGCACGCCCGCCGCGCGAAGCTTGTTCACATACTGGCCCATCTTCTTGAAGCTGGCCTCGGCATCTGCGCGAGTCATGCCCTCAGGATAAGGAATGGCTCCGGACTTGAAGCCTCGCTCCGTGGCCGGCGGCAGCGTGCCGACGTAGGCCGTGTAGGCGGGCTGCACCGTGCCGGCATTCGCCAGAAGCACGCCCTCAACCACGACCAGCGTGGGATCGAGAGCGATTTTCTTCTCAGCCATCGTCTTGATAACTGCCCGCATCGGCTCGGCATCGAGATCGACGTCCTTGAAGTAGCGCCCAGGCCCGGTCATCCGCGCCGTCGTGTTCGACTTGGCGACGATCTCGTCCGGCATCGCCTGCATCGTCGCGAAGTAGATGTGGGTGATCTCGTCATAGCCGGCATTGATCGCGTCCAGAGTCCGCATGCCTGCGGGGATGTGGCCGTGCACGTGCAGCCCAAGCTCGTGCGCGAGCTTGGCCGCTGGCGGGATCCATGCCGGATTCATCGACGTGTAGAACTTCACGCCGGTGAGTCCGGCATCGTGGATCTTCCGAACCGCAGCGAGCGTCTCGTCCAGGCTTCCGACGGCAATACTGCCCTGGGCGACCAGCGGGCCCTTCTGGTCGACGATGACGGAGCTGAAGCATTCCGGCGCGAGCAGCGTACCCTTGGCGCGGCGCTCACGCTGCGACACTTCGAGCTCCAGCGGACCGCCGGGGTTGCGGCAGGACGTCACGCCCAGCGCAAGCTCGCTCACGGTGCCGAAATCGTCAGACACGTGCATGTGGCTGTCCCAAAGGCCCGGGACGAGCGTCTTGCCCGCACCCGCGATCACGCGCGTGTTCGCCGGTAGCGAAGCCGGCGCGGCGCCGACGCTGACGATCTTTCCGTCGGCAACCAGCACATTCTGGTTGACGACGAACTTCTCGCCGTCCGCGTCGTAGATCTGCACGCCCTTGAAGAGCACCGGACGCTTCGCTTCGGCCGTGAGGAACTTGGCAGCTGTCGCCGGAGCTAGCGCGGCCAAAGCCGCATCTTGGGCTGCCTGCATCTTGTCCATGTTCCCTTCGTAACCCGCGGGCAGCAGGCCGAGGCCGACCAAGGCGCCGAAGAACTTGCCGTCCGACGTCCAAATCGGCTGCGGCGTTTGCGTCGTACCGCGGAGAAGCTGAAGCTCGGCGGTCTTCTTGCCTTGCGGCCCATCGACCTCGAGCTGCGTGATCTTTTCGAGACTCGCCTTGCCCGACGGCAGCAGCGCCATCCCCGCGCGTCCCACCGCAAGCAAACGTTCGACCTGCGGAGCACCGGACAGGAAGGTGCCGCCCTGCGGGACGTAATACGCGGGGTTCCCGTAGAGAGCGCTGCCCTTGTCGACCGGGCTCGTCCAACTCGCCTCATGACCGTGAACGTGGAACTCCTCGCCTGCATCGCCGCTCGGCGTCACGCCGCGGATGACGACGTCGCTCGGCATCTTGTCGGCGCCAAGCTTGATCGTCTCGTCGACCTCAAAGATCAGGCCGCGAAGCAGGAGCGACTGACGGAAGGCGATCGAGCCGTCCGGAAGCGTCCACATATATTCGTCGCCATGCTTTCCGGCCGTCGAGACGATGACGTAGTGCGCCGCGTCCTTGGGCGGGACCAGCAGCTGATCCTTCGGCACCGGAGCGGCGATCGCGGCAGGCGCGGCGGCGACAAGCAAAGCGGCGAGAATCGTGTGGCGCACGGATGAAGGCTCCCCCTGTTCGAAGGCGCGCACCGTGGCGTCGCAAGCGGCAGTAAGCAACCGCGTGTTCGACGAACGCGTGCCTACTGCAAGCGAACGAGTGCCTCCGGAATCTTGCTCGATCCGGGCCCAACGTCCCAGTGGACCTGCCGGCCGAGGGCGTGCGGAGCCGTCCCGTCCTCGCTGTTGTTGGTCAGCACTTCGCCGTCGGTGATGATGATGAAGCGGCCCTGCGCCTTCGAGACGGGACCGTCCTTCATCTGGCTCGCTGCCGCCGCACCCGCGCGCGCTCCGAGGGGGCCGGCCCGGCCCGTGAAAGCAGGAGCGGTCACGAACACCGAACCGTCCTTCCGGCGCCGGATGGCAATGAAGGGGATGATGAAGTCGTTGTCCGGCAGAGCCGGGAATACGAAGTCCTGCGTCGCGCGGCCCTCGAAGTGATAGTCCACGTCGTACACTCCGCGGCCGCGGTACTGAACGGAACGGTAGCCGGCATATTTGCCGAGCTTCGCCGCGAAGGCCCGCGAGGATTCGTCGTCGAAGCCGGGCATGCCGAACAATTTGGCCATCTGCTCGGTGTCTTCGCGCTTGGATTTCGCGCGTTCTGCAGCCTGCTTCTCGAAGTCGGTCTTCGCCTTGGCGAGCTCGGTCGGCGTGCAGGGCCGGACCTCGTCCTTGTCGTCGTCATCGACCGGAGGCAGCCAGGCCTGCACCTCCACCTTTCCGCTCTTACGGCAACGCGCCTTCTCGGTGCTCCACGGCTCGGCCTTGGCCTCCGCGTCCGGCGGAGTCTGCAGGACGATCTCGCCGCGATAATCGAGGACGAAGCTGCCGTCCTTTTTCAGCGTCAGATCGGACGCGAACTTGCCCGGCCCCCACAGGCAGCCGGTGAGCAGCAGCGGTGCCGCCGCCATGAAGATGCGCTTGCCCCAGATGTGCATCGGTAATCCCCCTTGACCGGAGACTAGCCGAGCAAGGCGAAAGCGCCAACAAACAGCAATGAAGGAAGTGGGAGGCTTCTGTTGCCCGGCGCCTCCCGTGCCGCTGGAATCCCCTTCTGTTGCCCGGTGGGGTCCGACCGCGCTTTTGTCTTTGTAACTTAGACCGTTAGGCCGTCAGTTACGCAGCAATTGCGAGCGCCTCGTTATCGTTGGCACTTGTGTGAATGAACCGTCACGGTGGCTCAAGCCGATCGGCAACCAGGCCTTTATTGCACTCGTCGATCCTATTTCGCCCCCATCAGCAACCGTCGAAACGGCGGCTGGTGGTGGAGGCGCCGGGGTACTGCCCCCCGGGTCCGAAATGCCTATTCCACCCGACAATCTACCGACATAGCCGGGTTGCCCCGGCAGGAGCCAAGATAGGCGTTCCTGCTCGCAAGGACAAGTTTGCGGCGTTTTGAGTCAGTTGCTATGCGTTCGGCACGGAATGTCGCAACTGGGGATAAGTCAATGAAGAAGCTTGGTTTTGTCGCAATGGGCGTCGCCGCGCTGGCTCTTGCGGCCTGCGGCAAGAACAACGCCGATCAGCTCAATGAGAGCGAGGCGCACAATGTGGAGGCGAGCGCGCTGAACGATCTCGCAGCCAACGCCGCGAATGCGGAGATGGAGGCTCTGGGCAATCAGCAACAGCAGCTCGAGGCCGAGAATTCGGCCACGGCGGTCGAGAATACGGACGCGGCCTCGAATGACACGGTGAAGACCGACCCGTCGAAGGTCGAGGACGACGTCCAGGGCATGTAATCGCCCTTAAGGGGTTCTGGGGCCGTCGCTCATCCGGGCGGCGGCCTTTTTCTTTATGCGCGGCGCGCCTAGGCGGACACGCAATGGCCGAAGACGAAGCGATCCCCGCCGCGACCCTGATCCTCGTTCGCGACCGCGAGAGCGGCCCGCCCGAGCTGCTGATGGTCGAGCGCGCCGCGGGCATGGCCTTCGCGGCCGGGGCGTGGGTGTTTCCCGGCGGCAGGATCGACGCAGCCGATGAGGAGCTCGGCGCTACGCTGGACGACGAGCATGGGGGCGCCCGCATCGCCGCGATCCGCGAGACGCTCGAGGAGACGGCAATCCCGGTCGGTCTCGGTGCATCACCCCGCCCGGAGCACTGCCTGGAGATTCAGGCGGCGCTCGCCGGGGGCCAGCAGTTCGCGGCAGTCGTCGCGCAGGCCGGATTAAGCCTGGACGTGGGCGCGCTGACGCCGCTCGCTCGCTGGGTGCCGCGCTTCCACGCCAAGCGCCGCTTCGACACCCTTTTCTTCGTCGCGCGTGCGCCCGAAGGCGACTGGATGCCCAACGTCATAGAAGGCGAATGCACGGGCGCGACATGGGTCAGCGCGGCCGAAATCCTGCACCGCGATCGAGCCGGTGAAGTGCAGCTGATTTTCCCGACACGCCGCACGCTCGAACGGCTGGCTCAGCATTCGTATTACGATGCGATCGTCGCCGACGCGCGCTCACATTCGATCGAACCGATCACGCCCTGGGTAGAGGAGATCGGCGACGAGCGGTTCATCGCAATTCCGGAGGGAATGGGTTTTCCCGTCGTAAGGGAGCGCCTTGAGGGCCTCTGGCGCGGTTGAGTCCACTAATCGACATTAGCGAGTCGCGGCCCGGACATATGAAAAAGGGGACCCGCATCGCTGCGAGTCCCCTCATCGCCTAGAGCGGCGACGCGTCTTACTTCAGGTGGTTCGAGAGATGCTTGTTCATCTCGAACATGCTGACGCGATCCTTGCCGCCGAAGACCTTCTTCAGCTTGTCGTCAGCAACAATTTCCCGCTTGTTCTGAGGGTTTTGCAGGTTGTTCTTGCGAATGTGATCCCAGACCTTGGAGACCACTTCGCTGCGCGGCAGCGGCGAGCTGCCCGTAATCGCAGCGAGGTCCGCCGAAGGTTGAACCGGCCGCGCCAATCCGCCGCCTGCTTTCCTGCCCGACCCCGATGATTTTGTTGCCATACGGCCCTCCTGTTGTTCTCCAATTGATAGAGCGCAAACCTGCGCTCTTGGCAATGCGTTTTCAGAGGGGAAACGCCTGAAATTATCTCGTGAACGGAACGATCCGGTTCAGAACGTCGTGACCGATGTCCGCGCGGCCGCCGTAGACGATGCCGGAACGCTGGCACCATTCCTCGACGATCGCCTCTTCGTCGCGGCCGAAGTCGGGGTCGTTGCGCGGGATGTCGCCGACCCGTCCCAGCCGCAGCCGCGCAACGCTGCGCACGTTCGCGCTGGCGGTGACGTGAAACATCGTGCGGTCAATGCGGTAGTGATGCTCGCTCACATCCTCGATGAGGAGATCGGCGCCTTTGAGGTCAGGCTCCAGCACAGTTCCCAGCAACGCAGCAAACACCGTCAGATTGAACGCCAGCGCAGGCCCGCCATCTAGCCCTGGTTCCAGCGACGCCGGATCGCGCCGGACCAGCCAGTTGAGAGCCCGCGTTACCGCCGCCTGCCCGCCCTCGCGCATCAGGTCCTGCGGCATCGGTCCCCAGGCGACCTGCAGCCCCGCCTTGTGAAAACCGCCATGCAGGAAACCCGCGTCGCTGTAGCCGAGATAAACCTTGGACGACGCAGCTGCAGGAGGATCGGCGAGCGCAGCTTCCGCGATCCGATTGGACCCGTATCCGCCGCGCGCAAACCACACCGCTTCCACGGCCGGATCGGCCATCACTTCGCGTAACGCTTCGAGCCGCTGTTCGTCGGTGCCGGCGAAATGCCCGTCGACTTCGAAGCACTGCGGATGAACCGCGACCTCGCAGTCGCCGCGCGCTTGGACGAACTGCTCCAACCGCTCGGCGGCGGTGCGCGACAACGTACAGCTGGGAGCAACGACGGCGATCCGCATCGACGCTGCTTAGGGTGATACGCCGAATGTCTGCAATGGGTGGAAAGCTGCCATTAACGCGACGGCTAGTTCACGATGCGCGTCGGCGTGCCCCATTTAACTTCAACGCAGCGTTCCTGTCGGCATAAGCCGCTAGCCATGTCGCTTCGGGTGAGATCTCTAACCCTCGTCGAAGTGCCAGGCTCAAATTCCACCGAAAGCGGCCCGGCATCCTTCGGCATTGCTGCGAACTGCCCAAGATAGGTCTGCAACGTCTGCCGATCCACGGCTTGCCCGTTCCAAGTGAACGTGCCGTCGCGCTGGACCTTCAGATGGTAGGCAGCCTCGTTAACCGGCGCTTTGCTGAACGGTGGTTCTTCATTTTGACTGGTTGAGCTTTCTGGCCCGCATCCAGTCAGCGCTAGAGCGAGCGCAAGTACGGGTACCAATCTCATTGCACCTTTGTGCAGGGCGACGCGAATGTCTGCAATGGGTCGAAAGCTGCCGTTAGCACGAGGGGCACCTTAGGTGGAATGCGGACGTTAGCGGCGACCAGATTACCAGGGATCAAGCTCCGCAGGCGCTCACGATCACCGGTGGCGCTGGTGCCGAGAAGGACGTCGGATGTCATTGCGGTGGCAGGGCCTGTCTCGCGGCTGCCCGAAAGAACGTTGCCGATACCAGCCACAGCGCCGCGATGGCGGCGGAGTAAACCAAGGCTTTGAGCGAGCCATCCGGCGTGCTCGCAATCACGGGCGCGGTGGCGATCAACGATCCGAGCGCCACCTGCATGATGGCGACCCCGAGCATCGTTCGGGCCATGCCTGCGGGTCGGAATGATGCGGCGAATGCGCCCACCATCGCGGCCATGATCACCATGAAGAAGGCAGCGCCGTTACCGTCGTCGCGAACGATCGTCGTCCAGACGATGAGGAACGAAGTCACAACTGCGATCGCAACTCCGAACCGGTAAAGACGTGTCCGGCTCGTGCATTCGCTCGCACTGATCATCTTGGTCCTCCTGTCGCATTGGGGTTCCTATCATGGCTCAAGGGCGAATGAGCGGCATGAGGGCGCAGTGAGGAAGATGTGAGAAATGGCGTCTGAAAGTCCGCGATGGGTCGAAAGCTGCCGCTAGCGCGAATGGCAGAAATGGGTCGAAGGCGGACACTAAATCAAGAGCAGAGCTGCGCCCCAGAGGATCATTCCGACGCCGGCAAGCCTTGCAAGCCATCGTCCGCCGGGAAGCAGCTTCTCCGCCGCGACCAGCAATGTCAGTCCGGCCACCCAGATGAGATTCATGACGCCGCCGGCGAACAGCAATGCCATCAGCAACCAGCAGCAGCCAACGCAATAGGTTCCGTGCAGCAAGCCGAGCCGGAAGGCGCCCGACGGGCCGGGCCGGTAGTGGCGGCTAAGAAATGACCCGGGTGAGCGGCAACGGCTGAGGCAGGCGTCCTTCAACGGCGACAGCTGGTACAGCCCCGATGCGATGAACAAGGCGGCTGCGGCATCCCGCCCGACGACCGCCATGGTTGCAGAAGGCAGGAGCGACGATTGCAATCCCGCCGCGATCACGGAGAAGGCGAGCCAGCAGGCGAGGTATCCCGCAAGAAACGCGGCGGTCGGGGGCGACGTTTCCAGTCCGTCGGAATGGCGGTGAACCTGCGCGTAGAGCAGGATGGTGGGGGCCGCGGATGGGATCATCATCGCAAACATCATGACCCACCACATGATCGCGATTGCGGCGAAGCCGGGAGTTGCATCCATGCCAGGCATCGCAGGCATTGCCGCGCCGAGAAAGAGGTAGGCCCAGGCGAGCAGCACAAGGACCGCCAGCCCGGCGATCGTGACTGCACGGCTTCGGATCGCGACCCGCTCGGCCATTGTCCGCCGAACGGCCGCCATGGTCAGCTGCGCACCACTCCGTGACTGGAAAGGTGGAGGTTCGCGAACTGTCCGTAACTGTCGCTGAAATCGACCTGTACCGGCCCAGCGCTTTTGCTCGAGGCGCTGCCGATGTCGGCGACCTCATATTCGAACCCGGCGGGCAGGACGATCTGCGCGCGGGACGCCTCGCCAGTCACCTTGTTGCGGATCGGCTCACCGACCATCTCGACATAATTGGGGATCGAAAGCCGCCCTTTGCGTCCCTCGACATCGACCTCGAACTCGATGTCGGTGAAAACCGGCTCATGCATGTTGGTCACGGTCGCGGCATAGACCGCGAACATGGTCGCGAAGGGATCGGTGTCCTGGCCTGTCATGATGCGTAGCAGGGCCGTCCGCTGCGCTTCGTCGGCTTGCCGGTCGACGAAGGCGATGGCCTCTCCATTGCCTTCGTGGATCGCTCCTGGCCATTTGAAAATGGCCGCGATCCTGAGGCCGTTCAACGGCGTGTCCCCGTGGCGGCCTTCGTCGATCTGTATCGCCGCGACGGCGTAGCAATGGCCTTTGTCGGGCAGCGCATTGAATTGACAATTGCAGCCATATTCACAGCTGCAGTTGACGAGCTCACGGCCGCGAAACTCCCAGTGCGCCACTGTCCCCTCCTGTGAGGTAGAAGAACAACTTTTAGCACAGACCGGATCGATTGCAGAGCGTCCGATCCCTGTGTCTGCTTTGGGTGCTGCGACGCTGATGTAGTGAAGCGGATAAGACCCACCCGGATTGAAGCCCTGGGGAAACTGCATTCCTCCGCGGCTCAAATCCAGTCGCGGTGCCGTGCGTAAGCGACAGAGATCAGCGCGATGAACACGAGCCCGCCGGTCACGATCGAGAAACCAGTCGTGCCGGTTTCGAAGAAGGGCAGTTTGAAGTTCATCCCCATGAGACCTGCGATGGCGGCGCAAAATCCGACGATGGCCGTCAGAAACGTCAGCACTTTCACAAGGTCGTTGGTCTGTTGTCCGGTACGAGAGGTGAAGAGCTCAAAGCTCCCTACGACCACGTCTCGGGTGCGCTCCACCTCGTCCACGGCCCTTTCGAACCGCGTCACCAGCCCTTCGTAGAAAGGCGCGGCGCCTGAATCCGTGACGAGCGCGAAGTCCGGGCGAGAAAGACCGTAAAAAACCTCTCGCTGCGCAACGAGCAAACTCCGAAGCCGCGACACGCGCCGGCGAAGCGCGACCATTCTTCCGAGCAAAATCCCGGAAGCGGACTCTCTAAGCACCCGCTCGTCGAGCTTGTCGGCGGCCTCCTCGATCCGGGATACCTCCTGGAAGTATTCTCCCAGATGCCAATCGAGCAGCGATGCGGCCAATGCCTGTCCTGTAAGAAGCCCGATCAGCGTTTCCGCCTTATCCTGTTCCCGGAAGCGATCGAGGCACGGGACATTCCCCGCATGAACAGTGACGAGCCAGCGTTCAGACACGATGAAGTCGACACGAATGCTCCCCGGCACTGCGCGTTCCTCGGTCGAGTTCGGGAGACGATCGTCCGTCCCATGATTCGGGGCGGGAGCCGTGCTCACCGAGAAGCGGAAGTACTCACCGTAATTCTCCAGCATCGGGCGGCCCGCGTCTTGTGCAGTCCACGCGCCGCGACGAAGGTTCAACAGTTGGCCCAAGCGTTCCAATTCGCCCGCATCGGGTTCGTCGATGTCGATCCACAGCAATTTGTCGGAGCTGAGAGCGTCAACCGACACATCCTGCAGCCCGATCTCACGGTCGCGCCCTTCGGCGTCGTACAAATACGCCTTCGTGGTCATAGCTGCCGTAACGCGCGACTAACAACAATGTCCGCAATGGGTGGATAGGACATCCAATCCGCACCTAGGGACTACCCCTAATTCCAACCGCTTGGCCGATTGGCGAAGGCCGGGGCAACCATAGCAGGAGCGCTACTGTGAACGGCACATACCTCTTAGGATCTCTTCTTCTGGCCGCGGCTCAAGCTGCAACACCCGCGGCACAGCTCGCAGCAGGACCAACGGTGACGCTGGACAATTTCGCCCGCGCCGAGACCGACAACTACTTTGCGACATTCGTAAAGGACGGTGGGCTCGGGAAGATCGCACACAACCGTGACCTAGCCGACGTCAAGGATCAGAAGGTGGTCCGGTTGAACCGTGACACGCTCTATTCCTTCGGCGTCTTCGATCTGGACGCAGGACCAGTCACGGTCGATCTGCCCGATACGAAGGGCCGTTTCATGTCGCTGCTCCTGATCAACGAGGATCACTACAACCCTGCGACCTATTATGATGCGGGACCGCACACCATCACGCGCGAGCAGGTGGGCACTCGTTATGTGACCCTCGCATTCCGCACGTTTGTCGATCCAAATGACCCTGCCGATCTCCAAAGGGCTCACGCGGCCCAAGACGCGATCAAGGTTCAGCAGGCCGGTGGCCCCGGGAAGTTCGATATCCCGGCCTGGGATCAAGCCTCACTCACAGCAGTGCGCAACGAATTAAAGAGCAATGCGCAGGGAATGGCCGATCTGAGCAGAGCTTTCGGGAAGCCCGGCGAGGTCGATCCGAAGCAGCATCTGATCGCCACCGCGGCGGGTTGGGGCGGTAATCCTGCTCGGGATGCTCTTTATGTTGCGGGTTCACCTAAAGCGAACGACGGCAAGACGATCCATCGCCTGAAGGTCAAGGATGTTCCGGTCGACGGCTTCTGGTCGATCACGGTCTACAACGAAGCGGGCTTCATGGTGCCCAACCCGCAGAACGCCTACTCGCTCAACAATATCACGGCAAAGAAAGACGCGAATGGCGGCTACACGATCCAGTTCGGCGGCTGCGACAAGGGGGTGAGCAACTGCCTGCCCATCATGCCCGGCTGGAACTATCTCGTCCGCCTTTACCGGCCGCGAGCGGAAGTTCTGGACGGCCGCTGGAAATTCCCTGAGGCCCAACCCGTCGGCTGACCAATTCTAATGTCCGTAATGGCTCGGAAGCTGCCACTAAGCTAGCGGCGGGAACGGGTGGTTAGCGGACAGAGCCCGATCGGCGTCGCAGAACCAAAATCGCTCCAAGTAGGACCGCGAACACGGCTGCGCGGAGGGGAAGCCCTGAGACAGCGAAGCTAAGTCCGCCCCAGAGCCAATCGCCGATGAAAAGCCCTACAAAGAGACCGGCATATATCCAAATCGATAGGTCTGAGTGGCGTCTCAACACCTCAGCATCATATGCGGATATCAAACGTCCGCAATGGGCCGAAAGCTGACTCTGGATAACGGCAGCTTTGGGTGGAAAGCGGACGCTAGCGGTTTAGGGCTTCGCCGGAGCCAAAATGTCCATGCCAAATCTCATTGAGAAGTCGTTCGGTAGGTTCTCAAGTACGCAAATCTTTTGTGCTTCTCCCATTGTACCGGTCATATGAATAACCGGCTCGGTGGGGGCCTTATATTGGACGAAATAGAGTGCGCCTTCGTGCAGTTGACACTTGGCTGCGACTTGCATCAGCGTGGCTTTGTCGTCGCTAGTCGGGTTGTCGGGTCGTGGGGCTAGAACTTTTTGCCCGTTGGACGCATCGGCCATCAACGCGAGCGCCACCAATGCCACCCAGCTTGTCAACTTCATGGGGCGGGATGCTCTCATACGGCCATAATGTCCGCAATGGGTCGATAGCTGCCACTGCTGCCCGGACGAGCCCGGACGGCAGCAGCCCTTAGATGCTGTCCCACAGCACCCCGTTTGTGCCTTAGTGCATTCGTGCCCCCCACAGGCCTGCCGCCAGACCCGAAGTTGACCAAGGTCACACGTGCACCGTTTCGAACCACGGTCGCGTCTCGGCCGCGCCGCTCGCGGCACGGTCAATTTCGTGACACCCCCCTGCACCTTTGCTGTGGCATCGCCCTCCAACATGATGCAGCTTCACGGCCATTGATCGGGGGGATTGCATGAAAAAGAGAGTTGCGTTCGCATTCGTTGCTACCGGGCTTCTTGCGTCGTCGGGCATGGCCCAGGCGCCGGCCGAGACCTACGACCTGCTGATCGACAACGGCACGGTCTACGACGGCCTCGGCGGCCAGCCTTTCACCGGCGACGTGGCGATCAAGGGCGACCGCATCGTCTATGTCGGGCCGAAGGCGCCCGGCACCGCCAGGAAGACCGTCGACGCGAGCGGGATGGCCGTCTCGCCCGGCTTCATCAACATGCTGAGCTGGGCGGTCGAAAGCCTGATCGCCGACGGCCGCGGCCTCAGCGACACCGTGCAAGGCGTCACGCTCGAAGTCTTCGGCGAAGGCGATTCGATGGGCCCGCTCACCCCGGAGATGAAGAAGCTCGCCGTCGATCGCCAGTCGGACATCCGATACCCGATCAAATGGACCACGCTGGGCGAATATCTGACCTATCTGACGAAGAAGGGCATCACGCCCAACGTCGCTTCCTTCATCGGCGCCACCACCGTCCGCGTGCACGAGCTTGGCGAGAAGGACGTTGACCCGACGCCCGAACAGCTCGACCGCATGCGCGCGCTGGTCCGCGACGCGATGAAGGAAGGCGCCCTCGGCGTCGGTTCGTCGCTGATCTACGCGCCGGCGAGCTATGCCGAGACTCCCGAACTCGTCGCCATCACGACCGAGGCTGGGAAATGCGGCGGCATGTACATCAGCCACATGCGTTCGGAGGGAGACCGGCTCGTCGAAGCCGTCGACGAGCTGATCACCATCAGCAAGGAGTCTGGGGCTCCGGCGGAAATCTATCACCTCAAGCAGGCCGGCAAGGAGAATTGGGGCAAGCTCGACGAGGTCATCAAGCATGTCGAGGCGGCCCGCGCGTCGGGTCAGCGCATCACCGCCGACATGTACACCTACACCGCGGGCGCAACCGGCCTGGACGCTTCGATGCCGACGTGGGTGCAGTCGGGCGGCCTCGAGGAGTGGATCAAGCGCATGAAGGACCCGCAGGTCCGCGCCAGGCTCGTTCAGGAAATGCGCACGCCCTCAAAGGATTGGGAGAATTTGCTGCTGGGCGCCGGCAGCCCCGACAAGGTCCTCCTGATCGCTTTCAAGAACCCCAAGCTGAAGCCGCTGACCGGCAAGACGCTCGGCGAAGTCGCCCGCATGCGCGGCAAGAGCCCCGAAGAGACCGCCATGGACCTTGTCATCGAGGACGGCAGCCGCGTCGGCACGGTCTACTTCCTGATGAACGAGGACAATGTGAAGCGGCAGGTCGGCCTGCCGTGGGTCGGTTTCGGCTCCGACGCCGATTCCGAAGCGCCCGAAGGCGTGTTCCTCAAGTCGAGCAACCACCCGCGCGCCTACGGCAATTTCGCGCGTGCGCTCGGCCATTATGCGCGAGATGAGAAGTCTGCGCCGCTCGCCGACGTCGTCCGTCGCCTCACGTCGTTCCCGGCGACGAACCTCGGCATCAAGGGCCGCGGAGTGCTTCGCGACGGCTATTATGCAGACGTCGTCGTCTTCGACCCGGCCAAGATCCAGGACCACGCGACCTTCGAAAAGCCGCAGCAACTCTCCACCGGCGTCCGCGACGTCTTCATCAACGGCACGCAGGTGCTGAAGGACGGCAAGCACACGGGCGCCAAGCCCGGCCGTGTCGTTCGCGGGCCGGGCTGGACGGGATGGGCCGACGGGGGCGCTTGCAAATAAGCCCGCGGCCAATAGGGCCGGTGGACAATGACTGAATCCACCATCTTCTTCTGCGGGATCGGCGGCAGCGGGATGCTTCCCCTCGCCTCCATCGTTCGTGCAACCGGGGCGCGAGTGTCCGGCTCCGACCGTTCGCTCGATGCGGGGCGCGTCGCCAACAAGTTCGCCTACCTGCGCTCGCTCGGCATCGGCCTGTTCCCGCAGGACGGATCAGGCCTGCAGCCTGGGATGACGCTCGTCACTTCAGCCGCCGTTGAGGAGACGGTGCCCGACGTCGTTCGCGCCCGCGAGCTCGGCCTGGAACAGCTCACCCGCCCGCAGTTCCTCGCGCAGCTTCTCAATGCCGCGCACCACAGCGTCGCCGTCGGCGGCACCAGCGGCAAGTCGACCGTGACCGGCATGATCGGCTGGATCCTGCACGCGACGCATCGCCAGCCGACGGTGATGAACGGCGCGGTGATGAAGAATTTCGTCACACCGTCGGCGCCGTTCGCAAGCGCGCTGGTCGGCGATCCGGAACTGTTCATCAGCGAAGTGGACGAAAGCGACGGCTCCATCGCGCTCTACAGGCCGGAAGTCGCGGTGCTGACGAACATCAGCCTCGACCACAAGGAAATGGGCGAGCTGCGCAGCCTGTTCGCGGCCTTTCTCCTGCGCTCACGAAAAGCCGTGATCAACCTCGACGATCCGGAAACGCGGGCGATCGCCGACGTCGTCCCGGCGGACCAGTGCATCGGCTATGGCTTCGATAGCCCCGGCGCGACCTTCCTCGGCAGGAACCTTACCCTTGAGCCGAATGGCAGCACCTTCACCGTCATCTCGGGCGATGAGCAGCAGGAGGTTCGCCTCAGCGTTCCCGGTCGCCACAATGCGTCCAACGCCCTCGCCGCCATCGCCGCAGCGCGCGCGCTTGGCGTTCCGCTCGCCGAAGCCGCCCAGTCCATCGAGCGCTTCGAAGGGCTCAAGCGCCGTCTGGAAACAGTCGGGCAAGCCGCCGGCGTCACTCTCATCGACGACTTCGCGCACAATCCCGACAAGATCGACGCGACGCTCGCGACGTTGCGTGCGCAGCCCGGCCGCCTGCTCATCATGTTCCAGCCGCACGGCTACGGACCGCTCGCCAAGATGGGCGACGAGCTCGCTGCCAGCCTTGCCGCCGGCATGGCTCCGGACGACCGGCTCTACCTTCCCGATCCCGTCTACCAGGGCGGCACGGTCGAGCGGACGCGCGGGTCTGACTGGCTGGCCGAGCAGGTCCGCGCCAAGGGCGCCAAGGCGGAGCACATCCCCGAGCGAGCTGCGATCGGCGAAGCCCTGCTAGCCGAAGCGCGAGAGGGCGACCGCATCGTCATCATGGGAGCGCGCGACGACAGCCTGAGCGAGTTCGCTGTCGATCTCATCGAGCGCCTGCTCGAGCGGAACTGAAGCGCGCCTGCCGCGTCAGACAGGCATGGCTAAACCCGGCTCCGTCATCGGCTGGCTGCTTGCGGAAGACGACCGCGGGCGCCTGCTCGAACAGTACAAACCGAAATACGAAAAGACCGTCGCGCATCACGTGACGCTGAAGACCGAGGCGGAGCGCGACCCGCTACCGCACGAAGTCCTCGCACAGGTTGTCGGCCGAACCGACGACGAATCCGGGGTCGAAGCGATGGTCGTGGCGATCGACGGAAGCACCGACCGGCCCGACGGATCGACCTATCACATCACCTGGTCGCTCGGTGACGGCCGCCGAGCCCGCGAGAGCAACGACGTGCTCAAGGAACGCGGCTGGGAAGAGCTTGATCATCCTATCCCGATCAAGCTGGAGCCGGGCCGCTTCTGATGCCGAAGCGGCCGCACTTGTTCCTCGACTGCGATGGCGTCCTCGCGGACTTCGATGCCGGCGCGCGCGATCTTCTCGGCGGCACGCCGGCGCAATTCGAAGCGAGGCACGGACGCGGCGAATTCTGGAAGCGCCTTGCGCGCCACGGCAACTTTTACGGCGAGCTTGAAGAAATGCCTGACGCCCGCCTGCTCTTCGATGCCGTGAAGCACCTCAAGCCGACGATCCTCACGGGATTGCCACTAGGCACCTGGGCCGCCCCTCAGAAGGAGCGCTGGGCAGCCAAGCATTTTCCCGGCGTGCCGATCATCACGACCATGGCGCGGCAGAAGCATCTGCACATGGAGCGGGGCGACGTCCTCGTCGACGATCGCGAAAATCACAGGAAGCTGTGGGAAGACGCCGGCGGCATCTTCATTCACCACAAGAATGCGCGAGACTCGGTTCGCCAGCTGGCGAAGATCTATCCGTCGGTGAAGGTGGAAGCCGACGCTTAGGCGGCGGCTTTGAGATCGACCTTCTCGACCCACTCCGGCCAGAACACCGGCTCCCGGTTCGACCAGCCCGGCGCAGTCGCAGCGCTCTCGCTGATCGACTGCAGCAGGGTCCGGCGGCGATCCGGGTGCAGGTGCGGAAGAGCCGCTGCTGCGCAGAAGGCCGCGGGCAGCCACGGACGGGCTGAAGCACCGACCAGCCGCTCGTACAGGAAGCGGAAGGCCGCGAAGTTCGGCAGGCGGTCCTGGCCAAGGTCGAACGCGGAGATGGTGATCATCATGCCCATGAACGGCTCGATCATGTCGAGGCCGCTGTCATCCGGCACCTGAAGGCGCAGGTGGTCGAGCTGCTTGTAGATTCGGGACTGGGCGCGGATCGACGCCGCCTCACCTTCATCGCGGGCCCAGCAGTCGATCGCATCGCGGCGACCGTAGGCCACATCGAGGCTGCGGCGGATGTACCGCTGCGTCGCCTTCGGGAAGCTGGCGAACTCTTTCATTTCAGAGATCAACAGCGCGCCGTTAGCCGGCTGGCTGGTCCGCGTGATCATGATCCGACTCCTCACCCATCGGCAGGATCATGCGGTCAGCATAGTTTCGTATTGCTTAACCACGTATCCCACCCCCCATTCAGATTGAATCAGACGGGCGGGATGACGGCAACGTTAAACTTTAACGGCTCGTCGCAAGACGGTGCTGCTGTAGATTCTTTGCAACGGGAATGTGGATAAATTCCCGATTCAGCAGCCTTATTTGTCCGGAAAACCGGATGACGGCGCGGGATCGTCGCTCCGTCCGGGCTGCGAGGCGGCAGGCGGATCGGAAGCGTCCATCGATTCGTCACTGCCGACGTCGACCTTCGTGTCCGAGTCGTCCGGGTTCTTCTGGAGCTTGCGTTCGAGCTCCTTCTCCGGCGGCGCCGAGATGACCGGCGGCGGGACCTTTTCCTTGTCGTTCGCGACTTCAGTCACTGCGAATTCCTTCCGGCGAATCGTTTCACGCAGTGAACGACCGACAGCGGGCCCCGTTCCTGTTCAAAACGCGTTTATCTGAGGTTCAGCTTCGACGAGAGGTGGCAGCGCTTCTGCCAAAGGACGAAGGGCAATTGCTGCTCGCAGGATTCGGTGCATACAAGCGAAGCGATGAATGCACCTCTGTCCCGGACGCTAAATTTCGAGACCCCGGGCCGTTTTTCCGACTGGCCGCTCGCACTGAAGTCGATTCTCGGCTTCTGGATCTTCTACGCCCTCACCGTCGTCGCCCGCGCGTTGCTGGGCGCCGACGCATGGACGATGCTGATCAACAAGCTGGTCGTCATCGCCATCGGCATCCTGCTGACCGGCCTGGTATACGTCGTGATCGCGTCCTTCACTGCGGGCGCGAGCATCCGGAAGAAGGTCGTCGTGGCGGGCCTGGCTTCGGTCGCGGCCGCCTGGGGAATGGCGGGCGCCTTCCTCCTCATCGAAGACTTCATGAAGGAGCCAAAGGAAGTCATCCGCTACCAGTCGCGCGAAGGCTTCGTGATCATCGAAAAGGGCCGCACGCTGACGGTCGAGCGCCGCGCTCAGGAGCCGCTCGTCGTTACCTTCCCCAACCTCGGCGAGCTCGACGCGAACAAGCGTCTGCGCTTCGCCGCCGACACGGCCGTCGTGTGGCTGTTCTTCTTCATGGCGTGGAGCGCCTTCTATCTGGCGACAGTCGCCCAGGCCGAGGCGTTGAACGCACGACGGCGCGCGGTCGAGGCGGAGAGCGAGGCGAGAGCGGCACAGGTTCGCGCGCTCCGCTACCAGATCAACCCTCACTTCCTCTTCAACACGCTCAACTCGCTCTCGTCGCTCGTCATGTCCGGGCGGCCCGACGAAGCGGAGAGCATGATCCTGAAGCTGTCGACCTTCTTCCGCAGCGGCCTGTCGCTCGATCCGAGCGCGGACGTCACGCTCGAAGAAGAGATCGCCCTTCAACGCCTCTATCTCGACATCGAGAAAGTGCGTTTCCCGCGCCGTCTCAAGGTCGAGATCGACATCCCGAAGGATCTCGAGAACGCACGTGTTCCGGCACTCATCCTTCAGCCGCTCGTCGAGAATGCGATCAAGTACGGCGTGTCCGGATCGCGCGAGACGGTCACGCTCGAGATCAGGGCCGCCGAAGCCGGCCCGGGCCGATTCACGATAGAGGTCGTGAACAGCGCCGGCACGGCCGCGAAGAAGCGGCGCGGCGAGAAGCCGGACGGCACTGGAGTCGGCCTCGGCAATGTCTGCCAGCGCCTTGAAGCGCGGTTCGGACCCGCTGCGAAATGTGAATTTGGCCCAACGGCTGATGGTGGTTATCGTGTGCTGATGACACTGCCGTTGGACCGCGCCGATGGATGAACGGCCGCTAAGACTCCTCATCGCCGATGACGAACCGCTCGCAGCGGAGCGGCTTCAGCTTCTGCTCGCGCAATGCCCGGGCGTCGACCTTGTCGGTACCGCCAGCGACGGCGAAGGCGCCGTCCGCATGGCGGAAGCGCTGACCCCGGACCTGCTGCTGCTCGACATCGAAATGCCGGGCCTTGACGGCATCGACGTCGCCCGCGCCCTCGCCGCGAACCAGCCGGCGGCCGCGGTCGTCTTCATCACGGCCTTCGACCAGTTCGCGGTGGCCGCCTTCGAGGTCGAGGCCGTCGATTATCTGATGAAGCCGGTCACGCCCGACCGGCTGCAGCGTGCCCTCAAGCGCGCCCGCGACCATCTCCACCGGCGCGAGAAGGCGCCCATCAAAGGGCCTTCGCCCTCATCGCCATACCTGGAGGAATTCTGGGCGTCGGATTTGTCCGGTCTCGTTCGCATCGCGTCGCGAGACGTCGATCGCGTCTCGGCGGAGCGCGATTACATGCGGCTGCACGTCGGCCGCCGCAGCTGGCTGATCCACCATTCCATGAATGCGCTGGAGGAAGGGCTGGATCCGGAGCTGTTCGTCCGCCTTCACCGTTCCGCGATCGTGCGGAAGGACTTCATCGCGGGCTTCACGCGCAATCCGTCGGGCCGTTGGCTCGCACGCCTGTCCGACGGCACGGAACAGCCCGTCGGCCGTCTCTACACCGACAAGGTCCGCTCGATCGCCCGCCGCTAAGCGCGAACGACCGGCACCGGCTGGGGAGGGAAGCCGGCGCCGGACGCGTCGCTGTTGGGGTTTCAGGCGCGCAGTTCGCTCACTGCTTTCGTCGCTGCGACATGTACGTGCTGCGCCGTCGAGGTCGGCTCGGCCTGCGTAACGGTGGGCACTAGCAGAACGGCCGAGGCGATCGAGGCTGCGATCACAATCACGAACTTCATCGTCTCGCTCCTTTTTGGGCGCGACGCGGCGGTCATCGGGGAATCGAGGGGATTAGGTCCGCCGCGTCGCAGGACCCCGATAGGCGGGCATTCGCGGCGGGTCGTGGGCGGCTCGACGAGCGCCGTCCGACTGTCGGCGGTTGAACGTTTCGCTCGACGAAGGCCGTTCGTCGGGCGGCCATTCGACGAACGTCAGCCCTCTTCGGTGCTCTTGTCGACGGCCGTGGTCACGGCGACATCCATGGTCACATTGCCCAGGGTGCGGAAGATATCGGGCACCATTTCGACCGCCACCAGCAGCGCCAGCGGTGCGATGGGCGCACCTAGCGCCATGGCGATCGGCGCGATCGAGCTGATGAAGCTCACTTCGCCCGGAAGGCTAACCGCGCCGTAGCTAATGACGGACGCGACGGCGGTTGCAGCGATCGCCGCGCCGATGCTCGGCTGGTAGCCCATCCAGCTCGCCACATAGAAAGCGACAGCGGCGTTCATCGCCGGCCCCGTCGCGCGGAACAAGGCGACTGACATGGGCAAAGTCACATCCGCGACCTGCTCGCGAACACCAAGCGCACGGGCGCTGCCGAGCATTGCCGGAAGCGACGCCAGCGAAGATCGCGTCGAGATGGCGACGCTCTGCGGAGAGATCAGCGCCTTGGCGAACTCGCCGAAGGGCTTGCGGCCGGCAAGGACGCCGATGGGATAGCCCCATAGGGTCACCAAAATGCCGATGACCGAGACCAGCACGATGTAGTGCGCCAGCCCCGCGAATGCCGCGCCTCCGGCGCTCGCGCCAAGGGCGAAGCCCAGCGCGAATACGCCGATGGGCGCGATGTAGAGTACCCAGCCGATGACCACGAGCAGCGCGTCGGCAACGCCTTCGAAGAAGGTCACGACCGCCTGGCGCCGAACGCTGGCGATACGCGCCAGGGCCAGCGCGAACAGTACGGTGAACACGACGAGCGGCAGGACATCCCCGTTCGACGCGCTGGCGATCACGTTGCCGGGCACGATGCCTCGGAAGAAATCGCCGATGCTGGGGATCGGAGCCGAGGCGGTCGACGGATCGATCGCCGCGAGACCCGTTCGGAGCGCCTGCCCGGCCGAGGCAGGAAGCGGAAAGGCGCTGGTCAGCAGCGTCATCATCACCGCGCCGAAGATCGCCGAGCTGGTGCAGACGATGACGAACCAGATGATCGAGGTGCGCGCGATGCGTCCCGCCCTCGCCGCTTCCGCACCCGCCGCGATGCCGGTGATCAGCAACGCGACGATCAGCGGGATGACCGTCATCTTCAGCGCGTCGAGCCACAGCCCGCCGACATAGCTTGCGACCTGGATCAGCGGCTCGCGGACTCCGTCGCCGGATGCTTGCGCGAACGTGCCGGCCAGGAGGCCGACAACGAGGGCGACCAGTACGAGATAAGGGCGCGTGCCCCGTGAAGCCTTGGCCTCCGCGGCCGCGCCCTGTTCACTCATTTACGGTTTCCGGAACTTGTAGATGAAGCGGTCGGTCTTGCCGCGGATCTGCGGGTTGAAGACAAGCAAGCTGTGATCGTCCGCGGGATTGCGCAAGAGATCGCTTTCAGCCTCCAGCTTGAAACCCGCACGCTCGAAGTCCGCCTTTACCGTCGCCGGGTCGATCCGGTGATACTTCTCGACATTCTCGCGGGTGTCGCCCGGGTTCGCGACATGGTCGATCACGCCGACGATCCCGCCCGGCTTCATCGCCGCGTAGACGGTCTTCAGGAAGCTGTCCGGCTCCATGCGCTTGATGCCGTACTTGGCGCTTTCCCAATAGACGTCGTGATAGTTCAGGTTGATCATCATGAAATCGTACGAATTCGGTTCGAGCGACAACGCCTCGAACGGCGAAACGATCAGATGCGTGTTGGGAGTCTTCGCCTGGAAGGCCGCGAACTTCTCCGCGCCTTCCTTGTCGTAGAATTGGGTCGGCTCCCAAACCGTCACATGCCCCTTCGGACCGACGGCCGGCGCCATGATCTCGGCCCAGTAGCGGTTACCGCCGAACAGATCGATCGCCTGCGCGCCCTTCTGAAGTCCAAGGAACTTCAGCACTTCGGCCGGCTTGCGGGACTCGTCGAGCTTCACATTGTCTTCCGACCGGCTCGGCGTGGCAGCAACGGCCGCGGACACGTCCGCGGGCTTGGCCATCGCAGTCATCGATGCACCGGACAGCGCGATCGCCAGCGTGATCAGTTTCAGTTTGCGCATTGCATTCCCCCTTCTGGTTGCCGGGCGCGGCTGCCCAGCCCTGGATGCGGCCAGCAAGTGGCGTTCGATCAACACGCAGCATGGCGCGACCAAATGTTTCGCGCTAGGCTCCGCATCACCATCAGCCATGGTCTTTCGGGGGAATGCAATGGCTACTATCGCTTCGCAGCCCATCGACGCGCAAACTCGCGAGCGTCGCTTCTATTGCCGAATGGCGCTTTTCCTGGTCGCCGTCGTCTTCATCGGCTTCGCGCCCAGCTTCTACTTGAAGGACATCGTGCCGCCCTACCCGCGGCCGAATCCCACGTTGCCGCCGGCCGTCATCCTGCACGGTCTCGCCTTCACTTTGTGGATGCTGGCGTTCGTTGCACAGACCCAGCTCGTCGCCGCCGGGCGCCGCGACGTGCACATGAAGATGGGCATCGCAACGGTGGTGCTCGCCGCGCTGCTGGTCCCGATCATGTATGTGACCGCTGTCTGGGGCGTAGCGCGAGAGTCGCATCCGCCCTTCACGGATGGGCTCAACTGGACCGCCATCCCGCTCGGCGTAATCCCGGCCTTCGCTTACCTCGTCTACGAAGCGTGGCGTAAGCGTCGCGAAGCGCCCTGGCACAAGAGGCTCATGCTGGGAGCGACCATCCTCGTCGTCTTCGGCCCGGGATTCTCTCGTATCCCGCTGTCGCCGCCGACGTTCTGGGGCTTCACCATCCAGCTGATCGCCGGAATGTGCCTGCTCTTCGCGCCACTGTTCGTCTGGGACAGGCGAACGCTCGGCAAGGTGCACCCCGCGACTTGGCACGCCTTCATCGCATCGGCCCTGGCAGTCATCATCCCGCTCACGCTGATCGCGACAAGGACCTGGGCGCCAATCGCCGAGCACCTGCCGGGTGTCGGGACCTAGCTCAGCGCATCAGCGCCCACCTGACGCGCTGAAACCACGCACTCTTCGACGGCTTGTCATCGAGCCCGACTGCCGGTTTGAACTTCCCCCGCGCCTTGACGATCGCGCAGCTTTGCGCGTCGAGTGCTGCAACGCCGCTGGTGCGTATCACCGTGCAATCGGCGACTTTTCCCAATTCGTCGATGAGCAAGACGAACCCGACGTCCCCAATTTGCCCCTTGAGAATGGAGATGGCTGGATAATCGTCGGCATCGAACAAGCGTACCAGATCGCCGGTCGGTCCCTGTTTTAGCCCCGCCTGTGCGCCGCCCTTTTCATAATCCCAAACCTTCCAGATTTTCCGCAGGTCCGCGGCGCAAGTGTCCAATGCTTTCAGGACGGCCGTCATCTGGGCGAGCGTGAAGGCCTCATCGGCGCGGCTCGTGTTCACTGCGAGGCGCGTACCGATCGTTGATACGCCATCTTCGCGCGCTCGAATTCGCAGAGTCTTCGCGGTCGTCAGCGGCGACAATTGCTTGGCCGGTAAGTTCGCCATCATCGCGCGCTGGTTCAACTTACGATTCCCAAAATCCAGCAAGCTGGTTCGAACGGGTGCACTTTCATCGAAGAGGATTTCCGCATCGATCTGCGTTGCCTCGTCCGTCGCCCCTTTGCGAACTAGGCCCAGTTGCAGAACGTCCCCAACCGCCGGGGCTTTTAGAACGAGATAGAACGGGTCTTCCTCCGAGCCGTAGTTGCGCGTCGCTACGCACTGCGCATCGGCGAAATTGACGATCCACTTTCCCGAAGGCTGTTTCGGCGCGGACGCAGCGAAAGAAGTGCTCGAAACCCCGATTGCGGCGAGCGCAATTACCCTAAGACGCATTGTGCTATTCCCCTCACCACTAGAATGCCATTCTCCACACGATGCGTTGAGAGAGGCCATCGCGCGCGGGCTTGCCTTCCAGATCGATCGCGGGCTGAAACTTGGCGCGCTCGGATACGATGGCGCAGGCTTGACCGTCGAGCGATGCCGCCCCGCTCGTGTTGATCAGCGTGCAGTCCGCGACGGCGCCCTTCTCATCGATTAAAGCGACGATATGCGTCACTCCCTCCTCGTTGAATCTCAAGGCATCCCAGGGATAGTCGGCTGACGAGAACACGTCCCGCAAGTCGCCCTTGGCGCCTTCCTTCAGTCGCGGACTCTTCTCGCCGGGTTCCGAGACGTTCCAGTACTTCTTCAGATCAGTGACGCACTCGTCGACAAGCTTGAGAAGCGGTCCCGCATCGGAAAGCGCAAAGTTATAGTTGAACGAGCCGCTTTTGATCGTGAGTGACGATGAAGTGCGAAATGGCGCGAAGTCCGCCTTCGGCAGGTTCACCAGATACGTGCGATACTGCGCTTTGTCCGACCGGAAGACGAGCATCGTCTTCTTGAGTGGTGAGTTCTCTCCCATCGTGACTCTCACGGTGGCTTCCTCAGGCTGAATGGCGGAGCCTTTCCGCATCACGATAAGTTGCATGACCTCGCCAATCGGCGGAGCCTTCAACGCCAGGTAGATAGGGTCCTGCTCAGTGCCGCAATTGCGGTACGCCACGCACTGTGCATCATCGAAATCGACCACCCATTTGGCGGTGGGCTGCCTGGTTTCCGGCTCAGCGGTAGTGGTTCCTGAAACGATGACAGCGGCGAGCGCAAACGCTCCAGAAAACATGCAACAAACCCCCTCACAACTCGTACCGAGCCGGTCAGGCGTAGCCTAAGCCGCTGCCGCCTTGCCAGCCTTCTCCGCGGCCATCGACTGGATCAGCTTCAGCGCCTCGTGCGCGGACATGGCGGAGCCTTCCTGCCACAGGCCGACGTAGGACAGATGCTCACCCGCGAAGACGATCGGCCCCTCCGGCCTCAGCAGCTCGGAATATTGCGCGCCGCGCGGGCCGATCTCTGCCGGGCCGTCGCCCCAGAGCGCGCCGACGCCTTCGGAATAAGGCACCTGCCCCCAATTCACCGCCACCGGCCCTTGAAGAAGCTGCGACTTGCCCGGATGCAGCGCTTCGATCGAATCCCGGCTGATCCTGATCTGCTCGGCGATCGGCTGCTTCGTGAAGGCTTCGGGCGTGTCCTGATGGGTCCAGCCCGCAACGTAAGCTCCGACCAGCACTCCGCGCGGCGCATGGTGATGGTCGCTGGGGTAGATCACGTTCTCGTTCAGCCGGTCCGTCCAGGCGAGGCCGCCGTAGATCCCCTCGGCCTCCCAGAAGCGCGGCGCTTCGAACGCGACCTTGGCGCTCTTGAGATAGTTGAGGTTCTTGAGCGCGGCGTTCTTCGCCGGTGAGAAATCGTTGGGAATCCGCGCAAGCAGATGGCCCGGCAAAGTCACGACCGCATAATCGGCACGCGTCACTCCACCCCGATGTTCGATGCGGACGCGCTTTCCTTCCCGGCAGATGGCGGTCACCGGCTCGTTGAACCGGACGCTGGGCTTCACCTGCTCGTAGATCGCATGAGCGATGCGATCCATGCCGCCGACGGGCTGCAGCATGGTCGGCTGCATGTCGATGATGGAATCGAAGATCTGCGGGAAGGCCGCCCCGCGCGACGGCAATATGTCCTTCAACGTGAGGGGGTCGATCGGCACGGGGGGATGCGCATAGCCCTCGGGCCAGGCCGAATACCCGGAGCTCCCGACCGGCCGGTAGACGCCCTTGTCGTCGAGCGACGCATAGAATTGCAGGAACTGGCGAAAGGCGCCGAGCTCGTCCTTCGGCATCGCGGAATCGAGAGCGTGCTGGTCGATCGCCTTGGCCAGCAACTCGCCCATCCGCCCGTGCAGGTCGTAGACCATTTGGCGACCGCGCCGCACCTTGCCGCCGAAGTCCCACCCAGTCGCGAGCTGACTGTTCACGAACGTCTCGAGCGGCACGTTCAGCCGCCGCGCATAGCCAAGGATGACGTGGTGCCACGAGGGGATGCGCGCCGGGCCGGCATTGAAATAGAGCCCGTCGGAAAAGCTGGCTTGCTGTAGTGGCCGATCGTTCTGGACGATGCGGTCGTTGCCGCGAATGGTCCACGCGCGCCCGCCGGCGCGGTCTCGGGCTTCGAGCAGGGTCACGTCATAGCCTGCCTGCCGAAGCTCGTAGGCCGCGACGAGCCCCGCGATGCCCGCGCCCAACACCACCACCGAACGGCCGGAGCCCGAACTGGGCCGAAGGGCGAAATCGGCGGCGGCGGCGGGCGTCGGCATCGACAGACCCAGCATCTGCATCGCAGCCAGGGCAGCGCCTGCTCCCCCAACCCCGCCGACACGCATCAGCACTTCACGCCGACTAATCGTCATGCTGCCCCCCTGATCTCGGTGAATGTTCTCCAGGCGTATTGAACTTCTGTGCCGACTCGATGCCGCGGCACTGCTGTTCGGCAGAATGACAGCCAAACGCGATGCATGCCCCACTTTTTCGATTTACGGCGGCATCGGCTGTGAAAGTTGCGCGTTGTCCCCGCAAGCATTCACCCCCCTCAGGAGGCTCTCGCATGGACAACAAGGACCAAATCACCACGCTGAACACGCTCATCGCTACGACGATCGACAGCGTCACCGGCTATGAGGACTCCGCGCAAAACGTCGAAAACGACCGTCTCCGCCAGATCTTCCGCGAACGCGCGGACGAGCGCCAGCGCGTCGTGGAAGAACTCCGCAGCGAAGTCCGCCGGCTAGGCGGCGATCCCGAAGACTCGGGCTCGTTCCTGGGCAAGACCCACCAGCGTTTCGAGGATCTCAAGTCGGCGATTACCGGCCGCGACGAAAAGGCGATCGTGAACGAGGTCGAGCGCGGCGAAGACTATCTCAAGGAGAAGTTCGAAACGGCGCTCGAAAGCGGTGAGCTGACCGGAGAGGCCCGCCAGGTCGTGGAGCGCGCCTATCAGTCCGTTCGTTCGGGACACGACCAGATCAGCCAGCTCAAGCACGGGCTGGAAACGAACGCCTAGGATTTCCCCCGAGCCCTTCTTCCGGGCCGGTTCGGCGGCGGCGCGCTCCCCCTTCGCGCCGCCGCCCTTTCATCTGTACCTGATGGAAGTCGCAGGTTCATGTGACTGTGCTAGAAGCCGCGCTCCGAATAAGGAGTTTCGCCATGCGCCGCCTCCTGTTGCTTGTCCCAGCGTTCGCAATTGCGTCCGTCGCGCCGGCCGCGACGCCGCCGGTGACGACCATCAATCTCTTCAGTTACGGCTACAATCCTGGGCCTATCAACCTGACGGCGGGCCAGGAGGTCACCCTCAAGTTCGTGAACACGGCGACGAAGGGCCATGACTTCACCGCGCCGGAATTTTTCGCGGCTTCCCGCATCGTCTCAGGCGATCTGAAGGAAGGCGAAATCGACCTCGGAGCAGGCGAAACGAAGACGGTGACGCTCGTCCCGACGAAGGGCGAGTATCACGCCCATTGCGGCCACCCGTTCCACTCGGCCCTGGGAATGCACACGAAGATCGAAGTTCGCTAGCGGCGCCGGATCAGCTGCTCGATCGAGCGCTGGTGCGCCCGCGTGTCCCCTGCCAACTCCTCCAGTCTTGCCGTCAGGAGCATCAGCTCGGACGCGGTCAGGTGCTCGATCCCGATGAATTCATTGCGCGCCTTTCCGCCCGCGCGGATCAACTCGTCGAGCTTGGCCTGGATCGCCGATCCGTCGCGGTTCTGAGCGTTCTGGATCAGGAAGACCATCAGGAAGGTGATGATGGTCGTGCCGGTGTTGATCACCAGCTGCCACGTGTCGGACCAGTGAAATAACGGACCGCTGAGGGCCCAGACGATGATCACCAGGGATGCGACGATGAATGCCTGCGGCTGACCCGCGGCGAATGCCACGCGGGCGGAAATGCGCTCGAAGAATTGGTTCATGACGGCCCTCCTGCGGAAGCGGCAGGATGATGCTGCCGACTTGGCCCACCCCGCAACAGTGAGCGGGTTGAAGCCGCGCGAGCCATCTTTAATGACCGTCTGGTGAGTGCTTCAGTCAGTATCGGCTCCGCGCCCGGCGGCGCCGACATCCGCATCGATATCGAGGAATTGCTGGCGACCCGCCTGCTCGTCCAAGGCAACAGCGGGTCCGGCAAGTCGCACTTGCTGCGCCGTCTTCTCGAGGAGAGCGCGGGACTGGTGCAGCAGGTCGTCATCGATCCTGAAGGCGATTTCGTCACCCTCGCCGAGCCGTTCGGCCATGTCGTCGTCGACGGCTCCGCCTATGCGGGAACCGAGATCGCGCGCCTCGCGACCCGCATTCGCAAGCACCGAGCCTCGGTTGTGCTCGCGCTCGACGGGCTGGAAGTCGACGCCCAGATGAAGTGCGCCGCGCAATTTCTCGGCGCCCTTTTCGATGCGCCGCGAGACCAATGGTATCCTGCCCTCGTCGTCGTCGATGAAGCGCAGGTCTTCGCACCCGCGGCCGCCGGCGAAGTCAGCGACGAGGCGCGCCGAGTATCGCTGGCTGCGATGACCAACCTCATGTGCCGCGGCCGCAAGCGCGGGCTCGCAGGCGTGATTGCGACGCAACGCCTCGCCAAGCTCGCCAAGAACGTCGCGGCCGAGGCCTCGAACTTCCTGATGGGCCGCACCTTCCTCGACATCGACATGGCCCGCGCTGCCGACCTGCTCGGCATGGAGCGCCGGCAGGCAGAGCAGATCCGCGACCTCGAGCGCGGCCATTTCCTGGCGCTCGGACCGGCGATCAGCCGCCGGCCGCTGGCAGTGAAGATCGGGGACGTGCGCACGGAATCGCGAAGCTTCTCACATGGTTTGATGCCGTTGCCGGGCACGTCTGCGGAGGACCTTCATGCGCTGCTGCATGCAGAGACCCGCGAGGAACCCCGCCGCGATGCTGAGCCAGAGCCCGAGCCGGTGGCGGCGGAAGTGCTGCTGCAGGAAATCGAGAGCCGCGCCGAGACTAACGAAGAGGCGGAAGGTCCGAGCGGCCCGGACGCGCGCGAAATCGAAGAAGCGCTGAACGAAATCCTCAGCGATATGGCCGGCGAGGACGGCAGCACGTTCCACGCCGCAGCGGCGCTCTATCAGGACTTCTCGGTCCGCTGCCGGATGCGGCGGATTGCCGCGACGCACCTGGACCTCAACGCCTTCCGCCGCCGGTTCGCCATTGCCGTCGCTGGAATCGCGGACCCCTCGGACCAGCGCTGGGCCGGCATCCTCCGCCTCGCGCGAACAGTCCCCGATGACCTGCTGGCGCCGTTCCTGCTCCTCGCGAAAGCCGCGCAGGAAGGCGAGCCCTGCCCCGACGACCAGATGCTCGCGCGTGCCTACGGCACCAGCTCGTCGGGCCGCATCCGCCGGCTGATCGAACATCTGGAAAAGAGCGGCCTCATCGTCCTGCGCACCGACTTCGGTGGCCGACGCTCGGTCGGCATACCCGAACTCGGCCTGTCCACTGCTCCGATGGAAGCCTGAGCGGCTGATCAAAGGGGATCGCCGCCCGTCCCTATTGGAGAGACGGGACGGGCGGCGACGAAGGTCAGGCGGCGTCTGCTACCATACTGCCTTCGAGTTTCCCGAGCTCGCCCGACTGCCGCGCCTTGCGGCCGTAGACGATCTCGAACAGGGGGCTCGCCATCATCGTCGTGACGATCGCCATCAGCACCATCATCGAGAACAGGGTCGGTCCGATCACGCCCTTCTGAAGGCCGATGTTGATGATGATCAGCTCCATCAGCCCACGCGAGTTCATCAATGCGCCGATGCCCAGCGCCGTGCGGTTGTCTTCACCCGACAGGCGAGCGGCCGCCCAGCAGGCGCCGAACTTCGCCAGGATCGACACCACCAGGATTGCGAGCGCGATCAGCAGCAGCGAAGGCGAGTTCACCATGTCGAGACGCGTGTTGAGGCCCGAGAAGGTGAAGAACATCGGCAAGAGCAGGATGACCGTCATCGGCTCCAGCTTCTTCTTGAGCTCCTGCACGAACAGGCCGCGCGGCATCACGACCCCCAGCAGGAAGCCGCCGAACACCGCGTGAATGCCGATCGCATCCATGAAGAAGGCCGACAGGCAGAACAGCATCAGCGTGACCGCGAGGATGGTCATGCTCATCTCGCCCTTGGCCTCGACCATGCGGCCGAGCGGGGCGAGAAGCCTGCGGCCGAAGATCAGCATGAATGCCGCGTAACCGACGCCTCCGACGATCGCGATGACCGCGACGCCAGGTCCGGCGCCGAAAGTCGCGAGCACGATCGCCAGCACGCACCATGACGCAGCATCGTCGAATGCGCCAGCAGTCAGCGAAAGCGTGCCGAGCGAGGAATTCGCAAGCCCGCGCTCGTTGATGATCCGCGCGAGCATGGGGAAGGCAGTGAGCGCGATGCAGGCGCCCATGAACAGGGTCGCGTTGAACTGGCTGATGCCCGGCGCGAACAGGCCCGGCACTGTCAGCAAGAACGGCGTGATAAGGATGGCCAACGCGAACGGCGCAAGAATGCCCGATGCGGAGACGCTCGCCGCGCTCTTCGCCTTCGTTTTGAAATGGTCGAGCTGCAGCGTGAGCCCGACGATGAACATGTAGAGGCCGACGCCGAGCTGCGCGCCGGAATAAAGGACGCCCTTGGTCTCTTTCGGGAAGATCGCGCCCTGCAGGTCGGGAACGAGCAGGCCGAACAGTGACGGTCCGAGGACCACGCCGGCGATCATCTCACCCACGACCTGGGGCTGGCCGAGGAATTTTTGACCGATCCAGCCGACGACGCGGCACGCAAGGATGATGATCGCGAGCTGAAGGAAGAAGTGGATGCTGTAGTCGCCCGGCGCGAAGCTGGCGGCCGAATTCACCGCAGGTCCATGCGCTCCAAGGATGTCCGAGAACGCCTTGATCGTCTCATTCCAAAGTTCCGTCACCGATTTGCCTCCCCGCCGCCGTCTCTTGCCGGTCGGACAGGTGCGATGAGGGAAGCAAACGCGCTCTGCCGCAACAGCCAATCTCCCGCGAAAATGTCGATTTCCGGGCGCATCGAGAATTCTGTTGCGGGTCCGACACGTTGTAGTAACGTGCCTACATATTCTGAGCAAGAATGTAGCAACGTAGCGCCAATCCGGAGGCCGCTTTGAAGAGCTTCAGCAGCCGCGAATTCAATCAGGACGTCAGCCAGGCGAAGCGACTCGCGGTCTACGAACCCGTCTTCGTGACGGACCGCGGCAAGCCGACGCACGTACTTCTCAGCATTGAGGCCTACCGGCACCTGGTGGGTAAGTCTGACACGCTCGCCGACCTTCTTGCGTCCCCGGAACCGATTCATGCCGAGCCGGACTGGCGCGCCGCCGGGCCCTGGATGCGAAAGGGCTGAGATGCACCTGCTCGACACCGGCGTGATCTGGGCATTGCGCGGAGGGGATGCGGCGCGGTCGGACGAGCAGTTGCTCGACTGGGTTGCCGGACAGATGCCAAGCACCCTCTTCGCCTCGGCCATCACCTTGATGGAGTTCGAAGACGGCACCCGCCAGTTGGAGCGGCAGGACAAGGCGGCCGCCGCCGTGATCCGCGACTGGATCGACACCCGCTTCCGCCCCGCCTTCGAAGGGCGGATCATCGCAATCGACGAAGCCGTCGTCCGCCGCTGGTCCCACCTCGGCTATTCGGACTTCCGCGACGGCATCCTCGCGGCGACCGCCTTGGAGTATGGCTTCGTCATCGCGACCCGCGAGCCCGCCAACTTCCGCGCGGGGAAGGTGAAGACCATCAACCCCTGGACCTTCACGCCCGACGCGGACGACCTCGACTGGCGACGCGCATCGCGAAGCGCGCCCATCTGGCTCAAGAGCCTGTTCGTCCGCGCCTGATCAGGCGGCTTCGGTCAGCTCGGACACGAGGGCGCGGTGCGACGGCAGGTCACGCGCAGCCTTCTCGCCGAACGCCTGGATGCGCTCGAACAGCCGGCGCGCCGCGGCGACCTTCGAAAAGTCCGAACGGCCGGCAGACAGGTCCGTCTGAAATCCCATCCCGTAGAGGATGTACTGGTAGTTGAAGAAGGCGAAGCTCTCGACGTCGAGGATGAAGTCGAACCGTCCCGGCGGCCGATAACGCCACTGCGCAAGCAGCTCCTGCAACTCTTCGGGGATGGTCGCCGGATCCGAATTCTCGCGCCAGAACGCTTCCTCGCGCTTCGAAAGGCAGTAGTGAAGCTTCAGGAACTTCACGATGTTTTCGAACCGCGCCGCCATCAGCTGGTTGAAGCGCCGTGCCGGAGCGTCGACCGGCCCGTAATGCGGGAAGAGTTCGGCGATCATGCCGACCGCCGCTTCGATCAGGACGAGGCCGGTGGCTTCGAGCGGCTCGAGGAACCCCGCCGATAGTCCGACCGAAACGCAGTTCTTGACCCACTGCTTCTCACGGTAGCCTGGCTCGAACCCCAGGATGCGGACAGCGTCCTCGCGGAACGGCGCACCGATATAATCGCGCAGGATCGCCACCGCGCGCTCGTCGTCGACATGGTCGCTGGAGTAGACGCAGCCGATCCCCCGCGCACCTGACAAGCCGATGTCCCAGGTCCAACCACCTTCGTGCGCATTGGCCAAGGTGTAGCTTTCGATCGGCGCGTCCGGCCGGTCGTAAGGGACCTTGCAGGCCGCCGCCTTGTTCGTGAACAGATGGTCGCGCACCGACCGGAACGGACTGCCCAGCGCGCGCCCGATCAGCTCCGCACGGAAGCCGCTGCAATCGACGTACAGATCCGCGTCAATCTCCCGCCCGTCGGTCAGGGCGACGCGGTCGATCGCTCCCGTCGCACCCAATTCCGTATGCTCGACTTCGCCCAGGACGTGGACGACCCCGAGTTCCTTCGCGCGCTCGGAAAGCAGCCGCGCCAGGCTGTGCGCATCGATATGGTAGGCATAGTTGAGCGGCCCGTCGAAATCAGGCTCGCCCGGCCGCTTGGGCCCACGCTTCGCGCCTGCGACCCGATTCTGGATCGTCACGGCCTCCGCGAAAGACGGCCGCGAATTCTCGTCCTGCAGCAGCCAATAGGGAACGAGGCTCGTCTCTTCCGAATAGAAGGGCGCTTCGAACGGGTGGAAGAAGCAATGGCGCTTCGCGGCCGTCGGTTCGTGCAGCCAGTCGGCGAACAGGATGCCCTGCTTGAAGGTCGCGGAGGACTCGCGGATGAACTTGCGCTCGTCGATGTCGAGGAAGCGCAGGGTTTCGCGGATCGTCGGGAAAGTCCCCTCGCCCACCCCGACGATTCCGATGTCGGGCGATTCAAGCAGCGTGATCGTCAGGTGCGGATTGTCGCGAAGCGCCAGCGCCTTCGCGAGGTAAGCGGCCGAAAGCCATCCGGCCGTACCGCCGCCGACAACCAAGATGCTCCTGTTGACGCTCTCCACCGCGCTATGGATAGCGGCGCGAGAGGCTGGGGAACAGGTGCTACTGCCGCGTCGCGGTGCCTCCGCCGGCGACGTTCCACCACCAGCCCTGAACCACGCAGCCGCTGGCGCTGGTTTCGGTCGTCACCTCCTTGAAGCGAGTAGTGGACGAGGTGCCGGCGCCCAACGTTGCGCTCTTGCGCGCCGCATCGCAGTCCCGAGCCCAGAAGCCGCGATAGACGGCGTTCGGGACACCAGCCGGCCGCGCCAATTCCTTCTGATATTCGAGCTGCTGATTACGGACCGTCTGCGCGTGCGCCTCGAGCTGGCGCTGATAATCGGCAGCGGCGCGCTCGGCGGCGAGCTTCTGCTCCTGCTTTTTCCGCGCCACCTCCCCTTGGGCGCGCTTGAAGTCGTCGACCTGCTCCTGCTGCTTGCCGAGCTGCTTTTTGTATTCCGCCATTTCGGCCGCATATTTGGCATCGGCCTCGGCATTGGTCATCTTGTGAGGCTTTGGGGTGCTGTCGGCGGATGCCTCGTCCGACTGGCGTGGGGTTGGACTGTCAGCTTCGTTTTCCGCTTCGACGACGCCACCGGACGGGTTTCCGGACCAATCCTCCACGGCGAGCACGCCGGCGTTCTTGGGCCGCCAGTCTTGGATCCGTATGAAGTCGTATCTGCGATCTGCGCTCATCTTCGTGAACCAGGCGCGGGCGAGATCCTTGGACGTAGAGACCCAGCAATTGCTGTGGCTGTCGCCCTGTTCCTCGGCGAACTTCTTGAACTGGCCGACGAAATTCTTCGTGGTGTAGGAACTGGTGTAGTGTACCTCGCCGGGAACGCTGGCCTCCCATTCCTTGATTCCGTCGTATTTCCAGGTCGAATAGGAATCGCCGATCGCGTCTCCTTCCAGCGTGAATAGCTGGGTAACCGGATTGATGCCCATGTCGTCCTGATAGTGGCAAGCCATGTAGATGTTGTTCGCCGCGTTGGCAGTCGTGGCAAATGGCAGCGCGAAGATCGCCCCGGCGAGATACAGACGCATGAACGCAACCCCACTGTTGCATGTTAGCTTAGAATGATCGCCCTGATGGACAAGGCAGCCAGAAGGCTCATTTACTTCGAAGCACCTGCTCAAACGTAAATGCGGTAAAGATCAGCGGCGTTGCTTTTGCGGCGGCCCGAACTGGGATTCCGGTGAGAAACCTCAGACACTTCCGGCACTTATGAGCCGGATGATCGTGCTCTGGGGAGGGATCCATGGACGCCACGGTCAAAACGGGGCCGAACCATTATGAAATTCTTGGGCTGACACCCGACGCGAGCAGCCAGGACATTGCCCAGGCCTTCGCGAAGGAACTGAGCCTGACGGCCCTGCGACCCATGGGCCATCTCGCCCAGGTCAGCGTTGCGCATGCAACCCTGCGCGATCCCATTAAGCGCAAGGCTTACGACGCCTCGCTGCGCGCGGAGCCCGAGAGCGAAGCAAGCCGCCTGATCGAAAGGCTCCAGGGTGCGTCCTTCGTCGCGCGACCCTCCGGCGTGCCGGAACCGGTGGAGGCCCCAAGCATCGAAGCTCAGGCGACGTTCGTCCCCGCCGAAACGCATCGACCGAGCCCGCCGAAGATAGACGAGCCGGCAGAGCCCGCCCGTCCACGGCCTGAACCGGACGCCGGATCCCTGACGGCGCTCTACTTCGACGAAATGGACCGCGCTCGCGGTGCTTCTCGCATCCCGGATGCATGGAAGCTGCCGGCGCTCGGAATGGGCGCTCTGGTCCTGGCTGTCGGTGTCGGCGCCTGGTTGGGCCTCGGCGCGGGCAACGGTGGAGACGGAGCCAAACCCGCGGACGCGCTGAACATGGTGCCCGCCAAGACTGCGCCGCAGCTCGCGGTCGCCTCCCCTCCGCCCGCAGCGGTGGTTGAGGAGCCTGCCGCCGAGCAGCAAGTTCGTCCGGTCGTTCCTAGAACTCGCGTCGCGGCTCGTCCGGTGCCTCAGCTGGTCGAACCCGAGCCAACACAGACGGACGTTGCCTCGCAGGAAGTGGTGATCGAGCCTCCAGCCGAACAGGCGCCCACGGACGCGCCCGCGGCAGAGGCGGTCTCTGCGACGATGCCTCTTCCGAACGCCGTCATCGCACGCACGATCGGGCGCATCGGCTATGCCTGCGGCGAAGTCGCCTCGACATCTGCGGTCGAAGGCAAGCCCGGCGTCTTCACGGTGACCTGCACCTCAGGACATTCCTACCGCGCCACGCCCCTGCGCGGCCGCTATCACTTCCGCCGCCTGGGATAATCGCCGGAGCCTCAGACGTCGGCGCGAAACAGCGCCGCCAACCACGCGCGCTTTGCACAAAAGAAATGGGGGCCGGCATTGCTGCCAGCCCCCACTGCGCCGAGCGAAGGATCTGCCGGTCCTCGTGAAATCCGTCCCAGGGGACAGTCTTCTCAAAGTCCGAGCTCACCAGCTCAGGCGTCGCTTTCCATCGTACCGCTCCCTCGTGAGAGGAGCTTGGCGTTTACTCGACTGCGCTTCCCGAAGGCCCGCCTGTCTTTCAACCACTTTCGCCTGACCCGAAGGTCAAAACCGTCCGATGTTCCGCGGCCCTTCTTGGGTCGATCACTCTTGCGTTCCGCTTTGCTCTTCCGCTCGAAAGCTTCCGAACCGCGTCGCGCTAGAGGGAAGATCAACTCTTCCGGCGCCTCTTCCCGACTGGCCCCGAGTTGCTCCGAGGGAGCCTCTCATTGCCTGTCGGCGGAGATCGGTCCTTCTGTCGCCTGCCGCTTCCTTCTTGCCGTTGCCGGCCTTCCGGTGGAGGCGGGGACTTCCGTCCCGATCACCCTTGGACAATGCACCTCGCCGCCGAGTCGGGGAAGCGAAAAATAGGTGCTCAAGGCTGTGGATAACGGGGATATTGGGAACAACAGTCGGAACCTTCGTCACATTTGGAAATCGGGGACTCTAACCCGCGTTGAAGTTGCCGTTCCGTTCTCCCTTCCCTACCTCTGATTCGTGTCCGAAGCCCCTTCCAACCTGCCCGACTCGACTCGCGAGCCGCCCTGGCTTGCCGGCCTGAATCCGCCACAGCGTGAGGCGGTGCTGACGACCGAAGGCCCGGTCCTCGTCCTCGCCGGCGCCGGCACGGGCAAGACCTCCGCCCTCACCGCGCGCCTCGCCAACCTGATCGCGACCCGCAAGGCCTGGCCGAGCCAGATCCTCGCCGTCACCTTCACCAACAAGGCGGCGCGCGAGATGAAGGAGCGCATCGCCAAGATCAGCGGTGGCGCGATCGAGGGCATGCCCTGGCTCGGCACCTTTCACTCGGTCGCCGCGCGCATGCTCCGCAGCCATGCCGAGCTCGTCGGCCTCCAGTCCAACTTCACCATCCTCGACACCGACGACCAGCTCCGAGTCCTCAAGCAGCTGATCAGCGCCGCCAACCTCGATGAGAAGCGCTGGCCCGCACGCCAGCTTGCCGGCCTCATCGACCGCTGGAAGAACCGAGGCTGGACTCCGAAGGACGTCGACCTCGGCGAAGCGGAGAGCTTCGGCCCAGGCCGCGGCCGCGAGCTCTACGCCGCCTACCAGGACCGCCTGAAGACGCTGAACGCCTGCGACTTCGGCGACCTCCTGCTCCACATGCTCACCATCTTCCGCGAGCATCCCGACGTGCTGGAGAGCTATCGCGACCGCTTCCGCTACATCCTCGTCGACGAATATCAGGACACGAACCAGTCGCAGTACGCCTGGCTGAAGCTCCTCGCCGAGCCGCGCCGCAACCTCTGCTGCGTGGGCGACGACGACCAGTCCATCTATTCCTGGCGCGGCGCCGAGGTCGCCAACATCCTCCGCTTCGAAAAGGACTTCCCCGGCGCGAAGGTCATCCGGCTCGAGCAGAACTACCGCTCGACCTCGCACATCCTCGCCGCCGCGGATGGCCTCATCGCCAACAATGCCGGACGCTTGGGCAAGACGCTGTGGACCGACAAGGGCGACGGCGAGAAGGTCAAGGTCATCGGCATCTGGGACGGCCCGGAGGAAGCGCGACGCATCGGCGAGGACGTCGAGGGCATGCAGCGCCGCGGGCTCTCCTTGGACGACGTCGCCATCCTCGTCCGCGCCCAGTTTCAGACCCGCGAGTTCGAAGAGCGCTTCATTGCGATCGGCCTGCCCTACCAGATCATCGGCGGCTTCCGGTTCTACGAGCGCGCAGAGATCCGCGACGCCCTCGCCTACCTCCGCCTCATCCACCAGCCCGCCGACGACCTCGCGTTCGAGCGCATCGTCAACCAGCCCAAGCGCGGCCTCGGCGACAAGGCGCTCGCCACGATTCACGCGCACGCGCGCGCGACTCAAGAGCCCCTGCTCATCTCCGCCGCCAAGCTACTCGACACCGACGAGCTTCAGGCCCGCGCCCGCTCCAGCCTCGGCCGCTTCGTCGCCGACATCCACCGCTGGAAGCAGATGGCCAACGAGCTTCCCCATGCCGAGCTCGCCCGCATCATGCTCGACGAAAGCGGCTACACCGCCATGCTCCAGGCCGACCGCAGCGCGGAGTCCGCCGGACGCCTAGAAAACCTCGCCGAGCTCACCCGCGCGATGGAGGAATATGAAAGCCTCCCCGCCTTCCTCGAGCACGTCAGCCTCGTCATGGACAATGACGAGAACCGGCAGGGCGAGAAGGTCACCATCATGACCATCCACGCCGCCAAGGGGCTGGAGTTCGACATCGTCTATCTGCCCGGCTGGGAGGAAGGCATCTTCCCGTCGCAGCGCGCGCTCGACGAAGGCGGCCTCGCCAGCCTCGAGGAGGAGCGCCGCCTGGCCTACGTCGCCATTACCCGCGCGCGGAAGAAGGCGACGGTCATGCACGCCGCCAACCGCCGCATCTACGGCCAGTGGACCAGCTCGCTCCCCAGCCGCTTCGTCGGCGAGCTTCCCGAAGCGCACATCGAGACGGAAACGACCATGTCCGGCGGCGAGAGCCTGTGGCGCGCGCAATGGAGCGAGCGCGCCGACCCCTTCGCCCACCTCGGCCCCGCCCAGTCGATGCGGGCCAGCACCCGCGGCCCCGGCTGGCAGCGCGCGAGCCAAAGCGGCCGCTTTAGCCCCGACCCCCAGCGCGTGATCGAGGCCAAGGCCTCGGCGGTGTCCTTAGGCAACCAGGGCCGCACGGACCTGGAGCTCGGCCAGCGCGTGTTCCACGGCAAGTTCGGCTACGGAAAGATTGTCGCGCAAGAGGGCAACAAGCTCGAGATCGAGTTCGAGCATGCGGGGTTGAAGAAGGTGTTGGATAGCTTTGTGAGTACGGGGTGACGGCCTCACGCTAACGGCAGCTTTCGACCCATTGCGGACATTAGCCGCCGATTAGAATTTTCCCGGACGGCCGTTTAAGCGGGATTGCGGGCGCGACGGTTGGATTGCCCGGGTAGCTACTGCCGTTGAACCACAAGCGAGCAACGTAAGGCCGAGTGATGCCACCACCCGCAACGGTCACGCCGATGTCACGCCAGCCGCGAGTGGACGTGGAAAGGACGCGGATGGGAAGCTGCGTCACGGTTGACCGGAGAACGACGCGATAGCGGCCTCCTTTTTTGGACAAGACCAACAATGTGCAGCCACCGCTTCCGCAGTAATCCTTATCGGTCACGTAAAGGAGGGCTTCGGAACGACCGTCACCATTAAGGTCGGCGTCCGCACGCATATAACTTGATGTGCCGAGCGTCTGTTGAACGAACGCCGCTACCGCATCCTCTTTGCCTGCCGCATAGCCCGTAGTGGTCGCAAAAATCATCAGGGCGATTGCGGCGGCTGACATCATCTTAGCTTGCCATCCGCAATGGCAGCTTTCCACCCAAAGCTGCCGCTAGCGGCCTAGTGGCAGCTTTCGACCCAAAGCTGCCACTAGCGGCTAACTCCCCGGTGCCGGTGGGGGGACAGCACCGTAAGACTTGCCTCTCGCGCTCCACATAGGGAGCATTTGAAACGGTGCTGGAGCCTGCGGAGGTCCTCCGATCCGCAGAGCTTGACGACGTCAAAGCCGCTCAACGTCCGTGAGTTATCGCAACTCGTGCATTCAATCGGCGACCCGCAAACGACGACCGCCGTTCGGTGAGGGAGGTTCAGGGTCGGCATTGGCCACTTGGAAATGCCGCAAGCGGCTGATTACAAAGCGGGATGAAACGAAGCCCGCCGCAGAGCCGCACTGGCGTTTCCAGTGGCGATCCGTTCTTTGATCTAGCTGCGGACCAGCTTGCCACGATTGGCGCGGTCGCCCTGATGTACAACTCGGTTGAGAGTCGCATCGACGATATGTTGGCAGAGGGACTTCGCATACCTATCCAGCCTGCGGAGGTCCTCAGCCGCATAAATGGCGTTGAGGGAAAGGTGGCTCTCATCAAATTCTCTGCGGCTCACTGGGGCTTCAGCGATAAGGAACAGCTATTCCTTGCTGAAGCGCTGGGTGACGCCGGATTCATGATGCTGAAGCGGTGGCGCGACGCCGTCATTCACGCGCGTCTCTTCGACTTCAGGACCGGCGTGGCACGTGTACCAGAGCGGCAGGGGCGGACGTCGGAAGTACTCTTATCGTTGGAAGCGCTAGAGGGACTCTACAATCGCCTCGTCGCGCTCAAGAACGAGCTATGGTCGCTCTGGGAAATTCTGGAACGGAGGAGCCGCCTCACGCGTGGCGGAATTTCCGACCAACATCGAGAACGGCTTGAAAGAGAAAATTCAGGCGCATGGGCTCAAGCTCATGAACGCAGGGAGTACAGGCTATCGCTTCCGCCAATGCCATCGTTTCCCGAGGACATTCCTCCTTTCGGACAGCCACCAAGCGTCAGGCAACAGCCGTCACGGGAGTAAATCCCGTGACGTCGGACGCGTCTCGCGGCGCGGCTTAGGCCGCTCGCTCGCGCGCCGGCCGGCACGCACTGGCTCTACGCCGAAGCTCCCGAATGCTGCGCATTCGCTCCCTTCGGCTCGGCAGTTTGTGCTGTCCTACAGCTGCTGTTCTATGATCCAATACGGTTCATGAAACCATCGCACAAAGAACCAATCATCAACTTTGCCCCGGAGCACGTCAGCAGCCGCCATGACGGATGGACGGCGGAAAGGCAGATCGCCTTCATCGAGGCACTGGCCGAGACCGCCTGTGTCGAAGAGGCGTGCCGGCGGGTGGGCATGTCGGACAGCTCCGCCTACCGCCTCCGCCGCAGTCCGCGCGGGGCGCCCTTTCGCCAGGCGTGGGACGCCGCGCTCGATTATGCGCTTCACCGGCTGGAGCAGGCCGCTTTGTCCCGCGCGCTCAACGGCGTACCGCGGCCGATCTTCTATAAGGGCGAGCAGGTCGGCGAATGGCGCGAGTATGACGAGCGGCTGACCCTCTTCCTCCTCCACAACCGCCGCCGCGCCCGCTTCGGCAAATGGACTCGCCAGCTCCCGGACGATCCGCCGTCCCAGGTCGAAGAGGATGTCGAGCTCGACGGTCGCCTCGACCGCATCGAGTTCATGGACACGTTCGTCTCCCACGTGGAGGGCGGCAACGCCTCGCGCGTTGAGGAGTGAACTTAGCGAACTTCGGGGCCGTCGCAGGCGTGATAATTCAATTCGACGAGGCAGTGGCCACGGAACGCCGGCCATCGGGACTTTAGCTTATTTCGCCGTTGGAGGGCTCGCCGTACTGGGAGGTTACCAAGCGCACACAATGGAGCCGATCCATGCACAGCAAGAGCACACTTCTTGTCGCGTTCGCCGCTGGTGTCATTTTTTCCCCGGCCGCCGCCGTCGCGGGACCGCAGGTCTCGGCGCAGTCGGCCCCGGGCGTGAACTTCAGCGCCTACAAGACCTATTCGTGGGTGCAGGCGAACGTTCAGGCGGGTGGCAATCCGATCATCCAGCAGCAGATCATGAACGATATCGACACCGCCCTTGCGGGAAAGGGCTATCAAAAGACGCCCGCGAACGGCGACATGAGCCTCATCCTGACGCTCGGCGCACGCGAGAAGACGGACGTCGAGAGCTGGGGCCGGTTCGGTCTCCAGACGAGCGTCTATCAGTACACTCAGGGCCAATTGTCTCTCGACGCTTTCGACACGAAGACCCAGCAGGCCGTGTGGCATGGCCAGGCCAGCGAGACGATCAACCCCGACAAGCCCAATCAGTCGAAGGTCGATTCCGCGATCCAGAAGTTCATGACCTCGTTCCCCGCAACTGCCGCACCGGCGGCGGCCGCGCCAAACCAGTAAAGGCGGGCTGAACAGCGTTGGAATAATGAGTTACGCTGCCCCCGTTAGATAGGGGGCCAGCACATGAACTTGATCAAGCTAGAATGCCCGTTCGGCGATTTCCTGGCCGATCCGGATAAGGTTGCTTTCATCCAGATGGCAGCGCCGAACGTCTCTAAGGTCGGCTTCATCGGCGGCGGGGAGATCAACACGGTGCGCGGAACCCCGGAAGAGATCTACGCCATCCTCAAGGGTGAGAAGCCCGCGTCCACTACCCCCTGCCGGATATCGCAGTAAACGGCTGGTAAATGGGCGAAAATCGTGCATCCTGTTCCCACTAGGGGGACTCGCCGATGAAGCTCGCGCGCATTGGATTTCCGCTCGCCCTGCTGCTCCTCGCTGCATGCGGCAAGACCACTCATGTCGATCAGCCGGTCGGCGTCGTTCACGACAAGCTCGCCGCTCTGCCGCCGCAGGCGAACGCGCTGACCTACACGACGAAGTTTCCGGGGACGGACTATTTCGTCGAGCCGCAGGGCGACCGCCTGGTGTGGCACTTCCGGCACGAAGGGAAGGATTACGGCCGCTTCGTCGCCAAGCTGAAGGAGGACGGGCCGAACGCCACGAACGTCTCGACCTGGTTCGAGAAGTCCAACGACGCTCAATTGTCGAACCAGCTCGGCTTCCTCCGCGATCTCGCCAAGGCCGCCGCCGAAGCCAGCGTCGATGCGGCCCTGACCGGCAAGACCGTGGACCAGGGCCAGTTCAAGCAGTTCCTCGTCGCTCAGGCGACGGCGAACCCGATGGGAGCCGCGCAGGCCGCGATGGGAACCGCGAGCGCGGCGGTCGACAAGGCGATGAAGGACCAGGCCGACCGCGACTATTACAACAGCCCGGTCGTTCCCAAGGGCGGTGTTCTGCCCGAACCCGGCGTCCTTCCGGAACGCGGCGGCGTCCGCGAGCAGCGCATGCGCCAGCAGCGCTACACAGGTCAGTAGAGGAAAGTCAGAGAGCGAATTCGCGCGATTTGCTTTCGGCGATCGCCATAGCATCCGCCGCCATCGCTTCGAAGCGGCTAGCGGCAACGGGATCGGAAATCTCTTCCGCTGTCTTGTGAAGTCGCTCCGCGCGCTCGCGATATTCCTGCGGCGGAAGATCCTCGACGGGCATCCTGTACCAGCGCACCGAAACCTCCGCTCCTCGAATGGTTGGTACAATATCGCTTCGCCGGCGACGGTTCCCAATCGGGAGATTCACCTACGGGGAGAAGGGGCCGAACTTCGCCTAATAAACCCTGCAAAGCAGGCGGTTAACTTTGGATAAGGTTCGGTTCAGCCGACCTTCGGATAGAAAATGGGGAGCGATCCAGTGCCGAGTGGGTGCTCTTAGCTAGACCGCCCCCCGCCCTCGATAGGCCTTGGGGATCTACGAGGGAGAGGTCCGTCTCCCGAGTTTGCTCAACGAAGGCGGAACCTCTCGGCCGGTATCCGTGAGTTGAGTTGTGACGTCAATCTACATTGACGTCAGGGTGGTGGAGCGAAGTTGAACCTCCTTCTCGGAGAATGAGGAGGGCCAAAGTCGCGTTGCGTGTGGGGGACGGCGTTATGAACAACCGTGTGAAAGCATTGCGCACGGCACGAAAGTGGACACAGCGCGAGTTTGCCGAAAGGCTCGGCGTCTCACGGCAAAGTGTCCATGCGATCGAGACTCAGAAATACGACCCGTCGTTGCCACTGGCATTCAAGATTGCAGGTCTGTTCGAAACCACGATCGAAGACATCTTCGAACATCGCGCCGACTGACCGCGCTTCCCGGCGCGCCTCAGAAGATGCCGACCGCCCACAGAATCAACGCCCAGAGCGTCAGCGAAACGCCGAGGATGATCCATCCCCGCGCCGCTAGCGGAAGCCTCTCCCCATCCAAGATCTCGGCCTCGTGAGCCTCGTCGAGCGCCGATGAGCTTTCGAGCAGCTTCGTCGCCACGGGACTGCGCAGCAAAGCGGCGCTGACGGCGGCACGCGGTATCGGGGTGGCAAACTCGCAGCCGAAGAAAGGCCCGCTGTTCCAGACGACGACCGCTTGCATGGCGCCCACTTCGGGAAGATCGAACTGCAGGCTTTCGAACGGCTGCAGTTTCGCTGCAGTTTCGAGAAGCACGCCCGTCATCGAGATGTCGTGGACGAGAACCTCGTCGCCTGAGGCGCTGAGGGACGATTCCAGATGGAGTCTTCGCCGCCCCTGAGATCGTCTGTCGTCGGCTTCGAAAGTCTCAAGACGTGCGGTAACTGGCATGGTCCACCCCCAGCGCGATCAAGTGGCGGACAATCGTGAACAACAAGTTTCAGAATGCTCCGATTTCGTCCGGAACTAGGCGTGCACAAGAAAAGCGCCGGCGGTTAGGCCGGCGCTCCTCCATTTCCTTCAGGCCGATCTATCGGCGATAGATGTCTACGTCCCGGATATAGCCGCGATAATCGACGTCGCACTTGAACGAGAGATCCGGCTGCGAAGCGTAGCCCACCGCGCCGTAAGCGCCGTAACCGTAGCGGCCGTAGCCATTGGCACCGCTCGTAGCGAGACCGCGAACGCGGACCGAGCCACGGTTCGGATTGACCTGGGTCACCTGAAGAACGCGGCCTCCGGTGGTCTGCGCACCGAGCACTGCGCCGAGGATCCCGGTCAGACCGACGCGGGTGTTTAAACGGTTCTGGACTGCGGCCGAGCACTGCTGCGCGGCCATATTTGTGAGGTTGTTGTTATAGCTGCTATTGTAGCCGTAGCCGTTGCCGTACTGGGCGCCGTAGCCGTAGGGACTGTTGTACTGCCCGTAAGCATTGGGCGCATACCCATAATATTGGGCGCTGGCAGGGGTTGCTACCGCAACCGCTGCAACGGTGGCTGCCGAAGCAAGGATCTTCGTCAGGTTGGTCATGGCTCAAACTCCTTTCAAACTACTGGAGCCTTTGAGCCTAAAAACGAACGCGCGCCGGTATGGCGGCATTTCTCATCGCGCCGAAATGTCGGGTCACCGACAAAGGTTGAACGCCAAATGAATATATTTGTTAGCAAGGTCGCTCGACTCGCGTTTAACTCTTGATTAACATTCGGCCGGCGGGGCTCGCGATTTTTCACCGAGAGAAAATCGTGGTGTGTCACCCCGCGAGGCCCGCGGTGCTACGGCGTCCCCGACGCCGCGGGCCTCAACACCCGCGGCGGGGCACTCAATTCCTGAGATAGCTTTCGGCAAGAAACTCGTCGGCGCGGATTGCCAGCTCCGTGCGGCTACCCACGCCCAGCTTCTCGAAGACGTTGTGCAGGTACACCTTGATGGTCCCTTCCGTGACCCCGAGCTTCTCAGCGATCTCGCGATTGCGCAGGCCCTGGCGGACGAGGTTGATCAGCTCTCTCTCGCGGGGTGAAAGCGCCGGCCCTTCCCGGTCTGCGAACATCTGAGAGATGCGCTTCGTCCGCTCAACCAGCTCAGGATCCTGCCACCGGCCACCTTTGCTGACGCGCTCCAGGCAGTCCAGCAGGTAAGCGGGATCGGAATTCTTCAACACCATGCCCTGAACCTTCAACGACCGGGCCTCGATCAAAGAGGCGTCGTCGATCGCCGCGGTGAGAAGGACGACCCGGAGCTTCTGGCCGTCCGATCGGACGCGCCGCAGGACATCCATTCCCGTGCCGCCGGGCATCTGTAGGTCCAACAGGAGGATGTCCGGATCGAGCTGCTCGACCTTCTGAAGTGCCTCCTCTCCGGTGGCTGCCTGCCCGACGATCTCGAACGCCGTGCCTCGCAGCAGCGCCTCAATCGCGGTTCGAATCATCGGGTGGTCGTCGGCCAGCAAGATGCGCATCACTGGAGCTTTCCACTTAGTGGCAACGAAACGGAAATGCGGGTCACGCCCATCCCACGTGTAACATCGAGCGCACCTCCGGCGAGCTTGACGCGCTCACTTAAAGTCCACGGCATTTCACCGCCGATCGTGGACTTCGGGTAAGGCGAGCCATCGTTGATGAAGTCTAGCAGTAATTCATCCGGCCTGCTTCGCAACTTGATCGAGACGGTCTTAGCGCCCGCGTGGCGTACGGCGTTGGCAACAGCCTCCCGCGTCAGGTGCTGGGCTTCCAACTGCAGCCGCGTGGGGACGACCATATCGGTCGTGTCCGACTTGAAGTCGCAAGACACGTTCCACTGCTTTGCAAGGCGGCCGGACAAGATTCGCAAATCCTTGGCGAGGTCCTTGACCCCGATCTTAGGTGCGCTGCGCAAGGCCGCGATGAAGGACCGCAGCTCGCCCTGTTCCTGCAGCATCATCTGCTTCAGATGATTCAGCTCGGGTTCCAGGTTGCGTCCCGAGGCATGGTCGCGCTTGAGCGCTTCAAGCCTGAACGCGGCGCCGGCAAGGAACTGCACCACGCTATCATGAAGGTCGCGAGCCAGCGCAAGCCGAGACCGTGCCTCGGCGCTTTCCTCGACAGCCATCATCAGGGCGTGCCTGTCGATATGCGCCGCGACATCGAGCGCGATCTGGTCGCCTAGGTCGATATGATCGGTGGAAAGGTTCGGCAGGTCCTCGAGGAAGAGCTCGCCCTCTCCTGCCCCTGTCCGGACAGGAATAGCGATCCCCTGCCCGAGCTCGAGAGGTGCAGCCGCCTTCGATCGAATGAGCATGCGAGCCGCGGGTGCGTAGAGGTTCCGGCTCTCGTCGCGCCTCAAGGCGCGGTCCTTGGGCAGGTCGTAAAGGAACGAGCGCTCGACCGCATCCTGGAAGAGGCGCCCCTTTATGCGAACAGCAGTCATTTCGCCGTGGCGAACGATGAGCGCGTCGGCATCGCCCGGCCCCTGCTCCCGCCATATGAGGATTCCCCGGCTCGCGCCGAGAATGGACATGGCCGTCCTCAGGCTCGTTTCCAGCGGCGACTGGTCCAGCGCGGGATCGGCGAAGCTGCCCTCGTTCCGAGTGAGCGCTCCTGACCTCCACTGGTTCACGCCGAACCAGATCAGGATCAACGAAAGGATCACGAGGTGGCCCGTCCGGATCGCGAACGGCCGGAATGCGACGTGCGCAACCGAGCCCGAAATGATGATGCCTGCGATGAGGTACAGAATGGACAGGAGCAGCGCAGTCAGCGCCGTCGCGCGCCAACCCCATCGGATCGCCGACGACAGCAGCAGGAACATGAAGAAGGTAAGAAAGGGGCTCGCATAGCCCTCTGTGAGCGCCGCGAGCAGAGTGAAGACGACGATGTCGATCGCATGCGCCGGGCCGGCCAGCTTTGCATCGAGCCACCAATCGTCCCAGGTGAACGCGACGATTGCCAGCGAGAAGGCTACGTATCCTGCCATCAGCGTATAGGTGACCGCCGGCGCCAGGTGCGGTTGGGTCACATCCAACCAGATGACGAGCACGAACAGGGTCGCCAGCATGTAGCGACCGATCGCGATTACGCGTCCGGACGGAAGGTGCAGTCCCCGTCTCACAATACGACCGTAGCGTAGCGAGTGGACGTCGCACAGGGCCTCTACAGCCCCGCTCCATGAGGGCACAGTTCCCAATCTAACCAGCTAACTTTCGATAGCTTGGCCCAACCCGGTGCATCGTTAACCTTTGCACCGGGTGACACACCCTTTCCTCGAAGGAGGAGCACGAGCGCCCCGGCCCGTGCTCCTCCTTATTCTTTTGCGCGTTTCGCATGATCTGAACCCGCCGTGACAAGCGAAGGCGGCCCGACAACATGAAGTTGTGGACCGCCTTCTTTTTGGGCCCGCGCCCTGAGTTGTCGCGACTCGTTGGGGCGAACCCACTCGCATCTTTATCTGCGGCCGGGAATGTCCATAGTTATCGTAAGTTATCTGATTTTTGGTGTCCTAAAATTTAACAGCCGTTCGCTTGCCAACTTATGTAAGTGAGCTAAGCTTTGCCTCACCGGGCAGAGCGGGGGCTCATGGTTCCAGCTGTTTTTGTGATCGACGATTTCCTGCGCAATGCCGAGGAAGTGCGTCGGCAAGCCCTCGCACTCGAATACATGATCGGCGGACGGTATCCCGGCCTCAACTCGAAGCAGAAGCTTCGGATCGAAGGGCTCGACGAGATCGTGTCGATGTTAGTCCGCGAGCCTGTGCGGGCTCCATGGACGAACGATTTCTCACATGGCAGCTGCCGGATCGCGCTGGCATCCGACGAGCAGCAAGCGCGAATCCATATCGACCAAAGTCATTGGTCCGGTATTCTCTACCTCAGCCGCCCGGAGGACTGCCAAGGCGGGACCGAATTCTTCCGCCACAAGCGCACCAATACCGACCGCGTCCCCATGGACACGGAAAGCCTGAAGGCCATCGGCTACTCCAGCTACGAAGAGCTGCAACACGATATCCTGGACAAGGACGCGCTTGACCGTTCGCAATGGGAACACACGATGACCGTGCCCATGCGTTTCAACCGGCTGGTGCTGCTTCAGCCTCACTATTGGCACACGGCCGGCCCTGGCTTCGGCGACAGTCTGGAAAACGGAAGACTCATCTACCTGATGTTCTTCCTGCGGGGTCAACCGCAGAGCTGATCCACCGCCAAGTCATTGCGGACATTGGGTGCGGGCTGGCATACAGACCTCGTCATGGCTCAGACAGTCTTCATCCAGGCCAACGCCCGCCAGATGCTGGGCGCGCGCATTTCGGCGTACAGCTACAAGCGCAACGCGGCGAAGCCCGGCAGCTTCGACGTCCGCATCCTCGACACGGCTGAGCATCCGCGCCTGATGAAGACCGGTCAAACGATCCTGCGGGGCGGTCACGTCCGCCCGTGGGATCCGGACGACCTGCAAAGCTTCACGCCGCTGCGCTTCTATCCGCCTCAGGCGATGGGCTTCCAAACTCGGGCGGTCGTTACCGACCCGGACATCTTCGCAGCCGGAGACGTCGGCGAGCTGTTCTCGCGCGATCTGGATGGCAAGCCGATCTGGGCGGTGCCGCGCCCCGGCCACAACAATCAGGCGAACTACGTCGCTACCTCAGTCATGCTGCTCGACTGCGCGCAGCTTCGGCACTGGGACTTCGACAAGGATCTCGACGATCTCTTTGCTCATCGTTTCGATTACGTCGACTGGATCGAGTTGAAGCGGGAGCCGGCATCGTCGATCGGTCACCTCGAGCCCGAGTGGAACGACTTCGATCGGCTGACCCCGCAGACGAAACTGCTTCACACGACCAAGCGCCGGACGCAGCCGTGGAAAACGGGGCTTCCGGTCGATTACACATTGCGCGAGCGCGGCCCGCTCGACTTCTTCAGGCGCCTGCGGTTTCAGCGCTACGAACGCCATCCGGACCCGCGCCAGGAAGCACTCGTCTATTCGCTGCTGGCTGAGATGGTCGATGCCGGTCTCGTGACAAAGCAGGAGCTGGTGCAGGAAATGGCGGCGAACCACATCCGCCACGATTCCCTGCAGGTCATCGAGAGGTGGCGGGGCTGGCAGCTGAAGGATGCGGCCTAAGGGGGCGGAAGCGGCTTAGTCCAATCAGGAATGCTGCCACGAGCGCGAACGCACAGAGCAGCAAGACGATACTCACGAACAATTCGATGGGCGACTGCATGGCAGGGTCCAAAAACCAGTAGGGATACCAGCCGTTGAATGCGCCGCGCGCCAGTGAGTAGGCCGCATAAATTGGCGCGGGCAGAATGGCCCACTTGATGTCGCGCCACTCTAGCCCGGCGGGCGGAGCGACGATCCAAAGCACGAACCAAAGCAGCGGCGTCGTGTCGTGCAAAAGGACGTCGGAGACCTTTTGCCATCCGCTTGGGCTCCACAAGCCGCGAAGCGCTATCGAATAGACCAGTCCGACGATCAGAATGCACGTCGCCGCCGTCAGCCGCGAACGCGAGCTGGAAAGCAGGTCTCCCCGGCCCAACACCCATGACGTCGCTACCAACGCTGCACCGAGGTTCGTGAGGATCGTGAAGTAGCCGAGATAGCGCCATAGGCCAGCTGCGAACCCCAGGCCGCGGACAAGGATCGCCAGCTGCAAAGCGAGCCCGGCCCACCCAGCGGCTGCGGCGATCCCCGCAATCGCCCTGCCCCAATATGCGCGCTGCATGTGCGCACTGTATCAGCGGAGCAGATGCTCGTCTTCCAATGCTCCCAGACCTCTGTAAGCGGCAGTGATGGACATCCGCGATAATCCCCAAAAGCAGCGCTTCGAAGCACTCCTGGCGGACGGCGCAGTCGCCGTCGCGGAATACCGGCTGTCTCCGGGGAAGATCATTTTCACGCATACCGAGGTGCCGCCGGAGCACGAGGGCGAGGGCATCGCATCCGCGCTGATCCGCTTCGCTTTGGACAGCGCCCGTGCCCGCGAACTCGAGGTCGTACCGCTCTGCCCTTTCGTGGCCGCGTACATGAAGAAGCATGCGGAAGTGCGGGATTTGCTCGCACCCGAGTGGCGGTTCAAACTTGGGTTCGCGTAGCAGCGACTTAGAACCTCATCGCACTGAACCGATTTCCGCCTGATTCCACTATTATCCCAGGAAAATGCAGCCCCACGCAGCCGAAGATCAGAACCAGGTAAGGCCGGCCTCCGCGAAATGGCCAACGCAGCGCTTCGCCTGCATCGTAGGGGCGCCGCGCTGCGGCACGACCACCTTGTCGCGGCTGTTGGCGAGCCACCCCGACGTGAGCTTCTCGAAGGTCAAGGAGCCGCACTACTTCGCTTTGTTCGACCTGAACGACCTCGACGACGAGGAACTGCGGGACGCGGTGGCTGCCGAATATCTCGACCGCTATTTTCCGCAGATCGACCCAAAGGCGGAAGTGATCGCCGAGGCGTCGGTATCCTATCTCTACGCGCCCGAGCGCCTTCTCCCGCTCCTTCGGCTTTGGCCCGATGCCAAGTTCGTTCTCGCCGTGCGTGACCCGATGGAGCTCATCCCGTCACTGCACCAGCGCCTGCTTTACCAGGGAGACGAAACGGTCGCCGACCTGCAGAAGGCCTGGAAGCTCGTCGGCGAGCGGCGGCAGGGGCGGAAGGTCCCGCGCACATGCCTCGATGCGCGGCAGCTCTATTATGATGAGGCCGGGCGGCTGGGTAAGAATGTCAGCCACTTCTTCGAAGTTATGGGACGCGAGCATTGCCATGTCGTGGTGTTCGACGACCTCAAGGCCAACCCTGCCAAGGTCTATGCGGAGATGCTGGACTTCCTGGGTCTTCGCCAAGTGCCGCTTCCGACCGGAAAGAAGCATCGCGCGGGTCAGGGGTTCAAGATCGGCTGGCTGCAGCGCCTGCTGAAGCGCCCGCCAGTCGCCCGGACCGTTCTCGCGGGACAGCACTTCCGCCGCCGCGTCAGCACCAAGCCGCACAAAAAGCCGTCGTGGCTTTCCGGACGGGTGATGGCGACGCGCACCGCCCTGCTCCGCTGGAACCGGACCGCGGCGCCGCCTGTGCGTATCAGCGATGCGCTGGCCAACGACATCCGCGAGACGCTTCATAAGGACCGCCTGCTCCTTTCCCGGCTTCTCGACCGCGATCTGGACCATTGGCTCGGCGGCAAGCCGCTCCCGGCCGGCAAAGCCGGAGGCTCTCGGCGCAAGAAGCAGACGGAACCGGCACCGTAACAAATCGGTTAGGCTCCGGGACCGGAGGCTCAGTTTGTCCGACCAAGCCAGGAAGTTCGTAATCGGCGGCGCCGGAGTGCTGATCATCCTGCTCGCGCTCGGCACCGCTGCCTTGCCGCTGCAACGTCACCTCGAGGGCCGGCTGGTCGTAGGATGGCTTTTGGTCGCTGCGGGCGCGATTGAACTGGTCGCGGCCTTTGCCCGTCGCATTCACCGGCCGAGCGCCTCAGTTGCGGGAGGAGCGACCGTCCTGGCGGGCCTTCGCCTGGTCCTCGATCCCGGTGCCGGCTTCTTCCCGGTTTTAAACCTCGTCATCCTGTGGCTGGTGGTTCGCAGCGCCGCGCTCGCCTTCGCGGCCAGCCGCTGCAAAGGCAGTCTGGAACGCTGGTTCATCTTCGGTGCGGCGACGGACTTCCTCCTCGCGATCCTCCTTCTGTCCGGATTGCCGATCGCCGTCGTCGTCTGGGGTCTCTTCGGCCGGACCAGCGAGATCGTTGCAACTTTCGCCTGGGTGCTAGCAGCCAGCTTCGTCGCGACCGGCGTCGTCCTGATCGCGGTCGCACCCGCAGAAGCTTCGGAAGGCCCCGAGCCAAGTCGCTAACGGGCGTTTCGCTCGTCTCAACCATGACCGCATAGGTCAAGCCAGTCGCTGACGCGTGCGAACGGCTCATCCATCGTGTGACCCGCGAATCTCCACCGGCAATGGCTGTTTTTTGAGGCTTTCGGGAACCCGACTCGGGCCACCGGCATTAACGGCGCAAAAGTCAAGTCGAAAAGAGTAATGATATGAAGAAGCTAGCGCTAGCGCTTGCGGTGTCGTCTGTCTGCGCCCTGAGCGTCCCCTCAAATTCGGCAATCGCCGCGTCCATGGAGACTGTCGAAGCTAAAATGACCGCCAGCAGTGCGGCTGCCCTCGCTCGGCAGGATATGTACGAAGCATTTGGTGACAAGGAACTGAAGCCCGGCCAGTACCTCTGGCGCGACGTGCCCGCGAGCGCGGGTGACGAGCGTGTCGTGGTCAGCCTCGGCGATCAGCTCGCCTATCTCTATCGCGGCGAGACGCTGATGGCCGTTGCCACTGTCTCCAGCGGTAAGACCGGGCACGATACGCCGACCGGGATCTTCACGATCCAGGACAAGCGTCCGATGTATCGTTCGAAGAAGTACGACAATGCGCCGATGCCGTTCATGCAGCGCATCGACGATTACGGGATCGCGCTGCACGCCGGGTTCAACCCGGGCGAGCCGGCGTCCCATGGCTGCGTGCGCCTGCCGAGCGCGTTCGCGAAGAAGCTCTACACTGTCACCGCTATCGGAACGCCGGTACTGATTGGGGCTTAAGTTCCGGCACGGCTGGCTCCGGCGGCATCCCGCGGAGCCAGCCGGTTCGGCGCACCACACGTCAAGCGAGCTGTACAAGCTGAGATGGCGCCGAACGCTTCGTGAGCGGAACAACAGCAACTTCGTGCCCGGTACAGCCGTTAAAGCCAGCAGGACTCACAACCGAGGAGCGGCCGCGCCAAGCAGCCGGGTGAGCGCATGACGCAAGACAAGACGATCTACGACGAAGCCGGCGATGTCGATGCGACGGACGGCGTGGTTTCGATGAAGGGTCCCGATGCCGTCGATATCCGGCTCACCCCGGAAGCCGCCGAGGAAACGTCGGAGCGGCTGAACACCGGCGCGATGAAAGCCCGCGGCCAGAAGTACTTCGCCGATCCCCCAAAAAATTAAGGCGCGCCGAAGCGCGCCTTTGTGGATTCGGAAGGTGACGAGCCGAAAGCCGTCCGGGTGGAGGGTGGGGTGTCAGGCTCCCTTCCCATCACCTTCCGATGCTTGCATCCTCGGCCCCCTGAGGGATCGCGATACAAGGTCTCTAAGCGCGGCTTTGCGTACTTACGGACGAACTGCGGATAACGGCGGGATCAACCCGAAAATTTCCCCCACCAAAACACGCAGCCGACCCAATTACGCCCCGAGTCGCGCGTACCACTGATTTGAAACTTAGCACGAAATCGCGCGGAGTCGGACTCTTCTGTGCATAAGTCCGTGGATGTGCGCGAAAAATTTGCGATTCCGTCTCAGGTCGCCTGCGGGTTATTCCTGAACCGGACAGGGATCCGCAGATAGGAGACGCCATTCTCCTCGGCCGGCGGCAAACGGCCCGCCCGGATGTTGACCTGGATCGACGGCAACAGGAGCTTCGGCGTAGATAGGGTCGCGTCTCGCGCCTCGCGCATGGCTACAAACTGCTCCTCGGTCACGTCGCCGGCGAGGTGCACGTTGCGGCGCTCCTCCGCGACGGTCGTCTCCCAGCGATACTCATCGCGGCCCGGCGCCTTGTAGTCATGGCACATGAAAAGGCGCGTTTTCGGCGGCAGCGCCAGCAGCTTCTGGATCGAGCGATAGAGCTGACGCGCATCCCCGCCCGGGAAGTCGGTCCGCGCCGTGCCGTAGTCGGGCATGAACAATGTATCGCCGACAAATATTGCGCTTTGAACACGATAGCTAACGTCCGCCGCCGTATGTCCGGGAGTCTCGATGACCTCGATATCAAGCTCTCCCAGCGGGACCTTGTCACCGTCCGCCAAGAGCAGGTCGAAATCGCTGCCGTCGACCTTCAAGTCATCGGCGCAGAACATCGGCCGGAAGACCTTCTGAACGTCGCGGATTCGTGCACCGATGCCGATCCGTGCGCCCGTCTTCGCCTTGAATAGCGGCGCGGCGGACAGGTGATCGGCGTGAGCATGGGTCTCAAGGACGTGCGTGACCGCCAGGCCGAGCTCATCGGCGGTCCGGAGCACCTTTTCCGCCGAGCGGGTGTCCACGGTCCCGTCGCTGGGATCATAGTCGAGGACGGGGTCGATCACCGCCGCTTTCAGCGTCGCGGGATCCCAGACGAGATAGGTGATCGTGTTCGTCTGGTCGTCGAAGAAGCCGCGGATTTCCGGCGCTGCGCTCATGGGTCGATCACTGAACGGCGCAGGGCCTGAGGATCAAGCCGGGGATTCGCTCGCGGCGGATGCCCGGCCGGCGTGCAGGTCCGCCAGTTCTTCGTGGCGGCGGCGGACGTCGGGGTCGGTCGCGGTCTGCGCCATCTCGCGGCAATTCTGCTCGCGCTGGCGATGATACGCCTGGTTTTCGAGGTTCATGTACGAACTCCGGCTCACAAGCGGCAGCCAATGGGATCGCTGTCAGTTGGCGCCGTGCCTGCATGCTACCGGGACGCCAATGCGGGCCGAATATCACAAAGCCGCGCCCGAACCGAATCGCCGGGCGCGGCTTTGCCTTTACGATACCGGGTTTAGCCGGATTAAACCTCGACCTTATCCAGCGTCGTCGTTTCCGGCTCCGGAAGCCCGCTGGCCTGGATTTCCTCCTCGAGCTGCGCCTTCCGGCGCGCCATCTGCTCGCCAATCGCCTTCAGGTCGATGTCAGCCTCGCGAGCCTGAGCGAAGAGCCCCTTCTTCGGCTGCTCTTCCTCCTCGACGTGGTGCTCGATCTCCTCCGAAAGCACCTTCACCTTGGAATCGTAGAATTCGTCCGAAGGCTCGCCGGCCTCGATCTCGGCGATCAACACCTTCGCGGCATCATGCTCGACGAAGCTCTCCTTCAAAAGGTCCTCTTCAACCTTCCCCTCGCAAGCTGGGTAGAAGATTTCTTCCTCGAGGATCGTGTGGATCGTCAGTTCCTTGCAGATCTCGAGGGCCAGCTTCTGCTTGCGGCCGTCCCCTTTCGCCTTCTCGAACTGCTCGAACAGATCCTCGACCTTGCGATGATCCTCCTTAAGCAATGCGATTGCATCCTGAGTTTTACTCTCCGCCATGGGCATGTTCCTCCTTCGTTTGGGGGATGAAACAAACTCCGGCTGTTGGATGTTCCTGCTTCGTGCGTCGCGAAAAGGTAACAATTTCGGCAGGTTCGGGCGTGGACTGGAAAGGTCTCGGGTACCTCGTCTCGATCGTGAGCGTATTCCTGCTCGGCGCGATCGCCTGGCCGACCGGCAGCGAACCGCGGTGGCACATGCCGGTGCTGATCCTGGGCATGGCCGCGTCCATCTGCGGCATGGCGTTCCGCTATCTCGCTCATCTGCAGCAGCAGAAGGAAATCAGGAAGACGAAGGCGGAAGCTCGCCGGAGCTAGGCCTCAGCCGCGTTTGCGGCGCCCCTTATTCGGCCCGCCGTCACCCTCGACACTTCCTCGTCGGCATCGGCCCGAGCGATTGCATTCGTGTTCGCACGACCCTTGCCGTCCAGCTCCAGCCAGTCGCGGAAGGGCAGGTCATAGATCATGTCCATCACCTCGAACTCCAGGCCGCCCGGCTGGCTGGTGTTGCTGTTCCAAAGGGCGACGACGCCGCTCTTCTTCTGCGGGTCGAACAGGATCAGCGAGCGGTAGCCATTCACGCCGCCACGGTGGCCGATGATGTGGTGCCCGGCATAGTCGTAGCTGCGCCAGCCGTAGCCGTAGTCGGCCTCGCCGAGACGCTCGAGGAACTTGCGCATGCGCCCGCGCTCTCCCGGCGTCTTCACCAGCGAGGCGTGGATGGTGTTGAGCACGCGCGGTGACAGCACGTCCGGCATCTCGCCCATCTGGGCGAGCATCCACAGCGACATGTCCTTGATGTTGCTGTTGACGCCTCCCGCTGCGGGGACGCGGTAATAGGCGTCGGTCAGCTCCAGCGGCCGCCGCCCTGCCCCGTGCGGCGCCGCCCAGCTCTTCGAGCCCGTAAGACCGTTCATCGACACGCTGGCATTGGTCATGCCGATCGGGTCGAACAGCATCTGCTTGACCGCATGCTCGTAATTCTGCCGCGTGACGTGCTCGACGAGCTCGGACGCGCCGTCATAGGCGACGTTCTGGTAGCTCCAGCACGTGCCCGGCGGACAAATGAGGTTCAGCTGAGCCAGCGTCTGTCGAAGGAAATGCGGGTCCTGCCCTTCTTCCAGCTTGTTGTCGTAGGCGTTGCGATAAAGCCCGAGCCGGTGACTCAGCATATCGCCCACGGTCGCCGTTTTCTCGGCCCCGGCTGGCAGCTTCAGGGTCGGGACGTAGGTACCGACGGGGCCGTTGAGATTGACCTTTCCCTGCTCGGCCAACTTCGCGACCATCGTCGCGGCGACGCCCTTTGAGACGGATGCCCAGCGAAAGACGGTCTCCGGCGTCACCTGCTCGCCTGAGCCTTCGCGGGTCTCGCCATAGCCCTTCAAGAAGGTGATCCGGCCATTTTCCACGACGCCCACGGCGAGGCCGACCATGGCGGGCTTTTCGACCAACGCCTGAAGGCGGCGATCGAGCGATGCATAGTCCACATCCTTGCGCGCTTCGGTCGAAAGCGACGCGAGCCGGACATGAGAGTTCGGAATCGTATGGGCCGCTGCCGCCCTTTTCGGCTCAGCCGAATGCGTTGCGAGTGCTGCAGTGGCGAGCAGCACGAACGCGCCCAGGCCGATCAGATGCGGTTTTTCCAAAATTTCTCCCCTACCCCAACACCGCTGTGACCCCGAAAGCGCCCATTGCTCAACGGCCTAGGGGCAACGCTGCGCCGAACCGAGGGAGCATCGCGACGAACGCATCCCTAGCCTTGACCGTTCGCGTCGCTTAAAGCCCCTCTCGATGCAGTTCCTGAAGACGCTCCTCTGGGTCGTGATCGCGGTTTTCCTTGCGATCCTCGGCAGCCGAAATTGGCACGACGTCACCATGAATCTCTGGGGCGACATTCAGGTCGACATCAAACTCCCGTTCCTGGTGATCATTCTGTTCCTGATCGGCTGGCTCCCGACCTATTTGCTTTTCCGCGCCAAGCTATGGCGGGTCCGGACGAGATTGGACAATTTCGAGCGGCAGCAGGCGGCGGCTCAACCCATCGCGCCCGCTCCTGCAGCCGTCGAAGAGGACGTGCTGTCGTGAGCGCGATCTACGTCGCGATCGATACGCCCAGTCTCGAACGGGCGAAGCTGATTGCCGAGCAGGTCCGCACCAGCGCGGCGGGGGTAAAGCTCGGGCTGGAGTTCTTCGCGGCGAACGGGCCAGCTGGCGTCACCGCTATCCAGGAGCTCGGACTGCCGGTCTTCCTCGACCTCAAGCTTCACGACATTCCCAACACCGTCGCGAAGGCCGTCGAGGCACTGCGGCCCTTGGAGCCTGCGGTACTGACGGTTCACGCCGCGGGCGGACGTGCGATGATGCAAGCGGCCAAAGCTGCTGCAGGACCGACGACTAAGGTCGTCGCCGTGACTGTGCTTACCAGCCTCGACGCTTCCGACCTCAACGCCATCGGCGTCTCGTCGGGCCCGGCGGAGCAGGTGGCGCTGCTGGCGCAACTGGCGCGCGACGCGGGCCTGGACGGCATCGTCTGCTCGGGCGCGGAAGTCGGTGCTGCTCGCGAGGCCTGGCCCGACGGCTTTTTCGTCGTTCCGGGCGTGCGTCCCGCGGGCAGCGGCACGGCAGACCAGAAGCGCGTCGTTTCTCCCCGAGAGGCGAGCGAGGCGGGCGCGTCTATCCTGGTCATCGGGCGGCCGATCACCGCGGCCGAGGACGCGTCGGTCGCCATTCGCGACATCGCCCTGACCCTATAGGGCTGGACAAGCGCGGCGGAGCGGGCCTAGCCGCCACCGCCAAGACAGATGAGGCATCGATGAGCTGGTTAAGCAGGGTCCGCAGCGGCATTCCCTTCCTGCCGAAGAGGCAGACCGCGGAGAACCTTTGGCACAAGTGCGGCAAGTGCGGGACGATGGTCTTCACCAAGGAATGGGAAGACAATCTCCGCGTCTGCCCGCGCTGCGATCATCACGACCGCATCGGCTGGCAGGTTCGGTTCGCTCAGATCTTCGACAAGGGCGAGTTCGAGCTGCTGCCCGCTCCCGAAGTGCGGGAGGACCCGCTCCGTTTCCGCGACACCAAGCGCTACACCGACCGCATCAAGGCCGCGCGCTCGGCCAATGAAGTGCGCGACGCGCTGCAGAACGCGCGTGGCAAGATCGAGGGCCGCCGTGCCGTCGTCGGCGTGCAGGACTTCGCTTTCATGGGCGGATCGATGGGCGTCGCCGTGGGTGCAGCTTTCGTGGCCGGCGTCCGTCAGGCGATCAAGGACCGCGCGCCCTACATCATCTTCACGGCTGCCGGGGGCGCCCGCATGCAGGAAGGCATCCTGTCGCTCATGCAGATGCCGAGGACGACCGTCGCCTTGGCGGAGCTTCGCGAAGCGGGCCTGCCCTACATCGTCGTTCTTACCGATCCGACGACGGGCGGCGTCACGGCGTCCTACGCAATGCTGGGCGACGTCCAGCTTGCAGAACCAGGTGCGCTTATCGGCTTCGCCGGCCAGCGCGTCATCGAGCAGACCATCCGCGAAAAGCTGCCTGAGGGCTTCCAGCGCGCCGAATATCTGCTCGATCACGGCATGGTCGACATGGTCGTGCCGCGCCACGAGATCCGCACGACGCTCGGCAAACTGATCGGCTATCTCACACCGGAGAAGAAGAAGGCGGCCTGATGCCGGACTTCGCGCGGTCGGACAGTCCGGCCGTCCAGGCGCAGCTCGACCGGCTGGCGCAACTCTCCCCGGGCGATGACCGACTCGGCCTGGACCGAGTTACGCGGCTGCTGGAGCGGTTCGATCGGCCGCAGGATGCGCTTCCACCGGTCTTCCACGTCGCAGGCACCAACGGCAAAGGTTCGACCTGCGCTTTCCTGCGCGCGGCGCTGGAGGCGAGCGGGCGCACCGTTCACATGTTCACCAGCCCGCACCTCGTCCGCTTCAACGAGCGGATCCGCATCGCCGGGAAGCTGATCTCGGACGATTACCTCGCAGAACTGCTGGCGGAGGTTCTCGACGCCAGTGACGGGATCGAACCGAGCTTCTTCGAGGTGACGACGGCTGCAGCCTTCCTCGCGTTCGCGCGTACTCCCGCGGACGCGGCGATCATCGAAGTCGGGCTCGGCGGAAGGCTCGATTCGACCAACGTCTTCGAGGCTCCGCTGATCACCGGCATCGCCAATGTCGGGATCGACCATCAGCAATTCCTCGGGACGAGCCTGGTCGAAATCGCGGCCGAGAAAGCCGGCATCGCCAGGTCGGGCGTCCCGCTCGTCATGCTCGCGCAGGCACCTGAAGCGGAAGCCGCGATACTGCGCGTCGCGAACGAGCGCAGTGCGCCTGTGTGGCTGGAAGGGCGGGATTGGACGCTGGACCCGACGCTTCGCTCGTCGCTGCTCGGAGAACATCAGGTCCGCAACGCCAATCTCGCCTGGCAAATGCTTCAGCAGCAGCAGATTCTGCCCGTGGGCCGTGCCTCGTTCCAGAGCGGTCTGACGCTCGCGCAATGGCCTGCCCGCTTTCAGGAACTGGCGCCGGGCCCGCTGGTTGGCACCGCGAAGACCTGGCTCGACGGGGCGCACAATCTGGAAGCTGCCGAAGCGCTGGCCGCCCTCCTCGCGGATCATGGGCCCAAGCACCTCGTGCTCGGGATCCTCGCCAACAAGGATGCTTCAGGCGTCATCGCGGCGCTGGCGCCGTACGCCCTCTCCTTCACTTTCGTGCCGGTTCCGGACCACGCGCATCACGATCCTGGCGAGTTGGCGAATACGTTCGGCGGCAAGGCGGCGCCCTCATTGGAAGACGCGCTGCGTGAGCTTCCAGAGCCGCGCCTCATCGCGGGCTCGCTCTATTTGGCCGGCGAAGCGCTCAGGCTGAACGGTCAGCTTCCGGACTGAACCTCTTCGTCCGCCTGATCGGCCCGGGCATCGCCCTCGCCGGCTCTTCCCGCGCTGCCGATCGACTGATCTACCAGCCCCGACCGCATCATGATCCAGAACAGGATGATGCCTGGAACGGCAGCGGCCGTGGTCATCAGGTAGAAGTTCACATAGCCCATGGCGTCGATCAGCGCGCCAGCCGTCGTGCCCGTCAGGAAGCGCCCGACGATGCTCGCGGCCGCCGAGATCAGCGCATATTGCGCCGCGGTGAACCTCAGGTCGCAGAGCGCGGAGAAGTAGGCGACGACACAGACTCCGCCGATGCCGCTCGCGGTATTTTCGAAGCCGATCGCTCCCGCCATGCCGAGATTGCTGTGTCCTGCGCCTGCGAGGATCGCGAAGCTGAAGTTGGATACGGCCATCAGGATGAGGCTGATCATCACCGACCGCTTGAGGCCGAGGCGGCTGTAGAGAACGCCGCCAATGAAGATGCCGATGAGATAGGCCCAGAAGCCGACGCCAACGTCGTAGATCGCGATCTCGTCATTGGTGAAGCCGAGGTCGTCGAACAGCAGGCGGAACGTCAGGTTCGCGAGCGTGTCGCCGATCTTGTGCAGCAGGATGAAGAGCAGAACGAGGAAGGCACCCTGCCTTGCGAAGAACTCGAAGAAGGGCCGCCACACCGCCTCAATCGTCCGCGCGACGCCCTTCTTTTCCGTGGGCTCGCGGTGACGCTGCGGCTCGCCCATGAGGAGCGCAGTGAGCATCGCCGGAAGCGCCAGCGCGGCGCACGCCAGATAGGCCGAGCTCCAGTCTGCTCGTGCGGCCACAACAAGCGCCAGGGCGCCTGCGCCCGCCGAACCGATGCGCCACCCATATTGCGACATCCCCGACCCGACGCCCAGCTGGCGAGGTTCGAGCATTTCGATGCGATAGGCGTCGATCACGATGTCGAAGCTGGCGCCGGCAATGCCGACCAGGATGGCCGCCGTGACCACCGTTCCGATACCGTTTGCCGGATCGGCAAGGGCAAGGTTGACGACCGCTGCAATGACCGCAGCACCGGTGACCAGCATCCAGGAAACGCGCTGCCCCAGCCGCCCGAGGATGGGCAGCCGGACGCCGTCCATTATCCACGCCCAGAGGAATTTGAAATTGTAGGCGAGGAAGACGAGCGTGAAGGCGGTGATCGTCGACTTGTCGATGCCGTCCTGCTTCAGACGCGTCGTCAGCGTCGCGCCGATCATGGCATAGGGAAAGCCGGACGAGACGCCGAGGAAGAAGGCGGCGATGGGAGCCGATTCCGTATAAGGCCGCAGGCCCGCCGGAAGCGCGGAACGCCAACCCCGCTCAGCCTCGATCGTCGTCGCCATTCACCCCTCCTCCGTACGTGCACCATGCTTAAGCAGCCCGTCGGCGGCTGAACAGGGGGTGAGCGTTTGCACTTGCGCAGGCGTCGGCGCGAGCGCACCCTTTACCGCATGGACGTCCCTGCGAGAACTTCGCGGCCGAGCGCAGGGCAGCGCGCCCTCGCCGAAAGGATCGTGCGCGGAGAAGCGCTCGCACCTCGCGGCGTCGTCGAGCTGGATTCGTCCGTCTACATCGACCCGCTGCGCTTCGAGCGCGAGAAGCGTGCGGTCTTCGACAAGCTACCCCTGCTGCTCGCACCGTCGGCCCTGCTGCCCGAGAGGAACAGCGCGGTCGCGCATGAAGGATACGGCGTCCCGCTGATCATCTCGCGCGACAATGACGGCCAGATCCACGTCATGGCGAACGTCTGCCGCCATCGCGGAACGCGCCTGATCGAGAGCAACGAAATTGTCTCCGCGAAACGGATCGTCTGCCCTTATCATGCCTGGACCTACGGATCGGACGGGTCCCTGCTCGCGATTCCGCGGGCCGAATGCTTCCCCGGGCTCGACAAGGCCGATCGGCCGCTCAACCATTTCACCGCCTTCGAGAGCGGCGGCTTCATCTGGTTCGCGCGCGACCATGACGCCGACTTCGGCAACGTCTTCGCACTTTCCGAGGACATGGATGCGTTCGGCATGTCCGGTCTGCATCTCTATCGCCGTCGCACCCACGAGGTTGCGTCCAACTGGAAGCAGGTGATGGACGCGTTCCTCGAAAGCTATCACGTGCAGCGGCTGCATGCGGAGACGATCGCGCCCTTCTTCACCGACGGAATCTCCGCCGCCGACTACATCGGACCCCACCAACGCGCAGTCGTCGGACGGGCGGACTATCTGTCGGAGATTGACCGCGAAGATTGGGCTGCGGTGCGCCGGGTGCTGACCTATACCTACGCCTTCTTCCCGACCTCAATCCTCATCGTCAGCCCGGACTACATCAACCTACTGGTCGTGATGCCGCAAACCGTGGGCACCTGCCTCGTCGAAGATTTCATGCTGATCCCCGAGCCGCCGCGGACACCGGAGGCGGAAGCGCATTGGGAGCGAAGCTGGACCTTGCTCGACGCGGGCACCTTCGCGGGAGAGGACTTCCGCGCCGCAGCCCTGTGTCAGCGCGGCATCGAATCCGGCCTGGTGAAATCGGTTACGATCGGTGCGCTCGAACAAGGCATCGCGGCCTTCCACGAGAGGCTGGCGGCTATTCTTTAGCGACGGTCGGAACGAAGATCTCCATGCCCTTGGGCGGCTTGACCTTCTCGCCCGCCAAATGCTTGTCCACTGCATTGATGCCGAGCTTCAGCGTCCGCTCGCTGTAGGGCTTGTTGATGCAGCCGACCGCAAGCTTGACTGATTCCGCCGGCAGCTTGTGGCCCGTAGAAAAGACGATCGGAATCCCGCGGTTCTTCGCGGCGCGGGCAAGATCCATCCCAGTCTTCCGCCCGGAAAGCCGGTAATCGCTGAGGATCAGGTCGACCTTCTCGTTCTCCAGAAGCCCGATCGCATCCTCGAAGCTGTCCAAAGTCGCCACGACCTCGTAACCGAGGTCTCCAAGCATCACTTCATTGTCGAACGCGGTCAGCGGCTCGTCTTCGACGATGAGAATCCGATTGACGACGCGCTTACGCTTTCCGAACAGCATCCAGGCCCACAATCCTTATGTCTACGCCCCCGCAACGAACGAACCGAAAACCTGTGCCGCGACATCGGCCGCGACCCAGCAATTACCGGCCGAGACCCGAGCCGCGCGAGGACGGGCCGCAGCGGATCGCCAAGCTCCTGGCCCGCGCCGGCATCGCATCCCGTCGCGACGTAGAGCGCATGATCGCCGAGGGCCGCATCGCTCTTAACGGCGAAAAACTCAACACGCCCGCGACCTTACTCGAAAGCCTGGCGGGCGTGACGGTCGATGGGAAGCCCGTTCGACCGGCCGCCAAGACCCGGCTGTTCCGCTTCTACAAGCCGCAGGCCACACTCACGGCCGAGCGCGACCCCAAGGGGCGTCCGACAATCTACGATCGCCTGCCGCCCGGCCTGCCGCGGGTGATCCCGGTGGGCCGGCTCGACTTCATGACGGAAGGCTTGCTGCTGCTGACCAACGACGGCGAGCTGAAGCGGAAGCTGGAGCTGCCGAAGACTGCTGTCGTCCGCCAATATCGGGCGCGCGCCTTCGGCCATGTCACGCAGGAGCAGTTGGATCGCCTCGCCGAGGGCATCACGATCGAGGGCATCCACTACGGCTCGATCATCGCGAACCTGGAGCGCCGGACGGGGCGCAACTGCTGGGTCGAGATGAGCCTCACCGAGGGCAAGAACCGCGAAGTCAGGCGCGTACTCGCGCATCTGGGCCTGCAGGTCTCGCGCTTGATCCGCACGTCCTACGGTCCGCTCGGCCTCGAAGGCCTGGAGCCGGGCGATGCCGACGAAGTGCCGCAGGTCGAGCTCGACGCTTTCAGAGCCTCGCTGAAGTGAGGATCATCGCCGGTCAATTCCGCGGCCGTCCGTTGCAGGCGCCCGCAGGACTGGACACGCGGCCCACCACCGACCGCGTGCGCGAGGCGCTCTTCTCCATGCTCGCGAGCCGGCTCGGATCGTTCGACGAACTCTGCGTTGCGGACCTCTACGCTGGAAGCGGAGCGCTCGGCCTGGAAGCCCTGTCGCGCGGCGCCGCTCATGCGACGTTCGTGGAAAGCGACGCGAAAGCGCAGGCGGCCATCAAGGCGAACCTGGCAAAGCTTGGTCTTCTCGACCGCGCTCAGGTGATCGGCGGCTCGGCCTTGAAGCTCCCGCGCTCGGACGCGTTCGACCTGGTCCTTGCCGACCCGCCGTACGCCCCGGGCTCAGGTTCAGCCGTCGTAAGGGCCGTGGCGGATGCCGATTGGCTCGCCTCTGGCGGCTGGATGTCCGTGGAGGGCCCGCGCGGCGAGCGCATCGATCCCCTGGAATATTCCGTAGAGCTGGAGCGCGACGTCGGCCGCGCGAAGCTTACGCTGCTGCGTCGGCCTTAGCAGTCCGGTCTTCGCCAGCCCGCTTCGACGCCTCGCGGATTTCGTCGAACTCGGTGGCGATGCGGCGACCCACGGCCGCGGCAGCGGCCTTGCCCGCAGCCTTCAGCGTCTTCTTGTTGTTCCCGCCTGCGCCCTCAATGCGGCTCGACCGGCTCTCGGTGATCGCGGCCAGCGCGGCGGTAGCTCCGACGGCGAGAAGATCGATGACCAGCGGGCTTTGGAGCAGCTTGATCAAGGCATCCACCATGTCGGACTGAACGCCGTCCGAGCGGGATTTCTGCCGCGAGCTGGTCGTCATCACCCTGCTAGCCGAACCGGAAGAACTGCTCCGCTTCGTGCTCTTCCTGCCGCTGCTGTCACTCTTCGCGCTTGCCTTCTTCGCCATCGAGTCAATCTCCTTTGCGCGCTCAACCCCTGTGACGCGCCAATGTATCCCCGATGGAGTGCAAGTCTCCACCCGGCCGCAGACCGGTCCAGCCTATTCTTGGATTATTGGCAGCGTTGGGCGCTCAGCCGCGCTCGCCGGCGCTCTGCTGTTGCGGCTGATTGGTGCCAAGCGCAGTCCATCGCGACGCCGCGTTGCAGCTGCTGGTCAGGCTTACCTGCTGGCCGGCCTGAAACGGCTGGGAATAAGGCCAGCATTCGCGCGCCGATCCCGTGGACAGGCAAAGCTGGCCGCCCGCCGCCGTCCAGGTCCCCGGGACCATGTTGCCGCCCGGCGTCTGGATGCGGGCTACCCCGCCCGGATCGAAGAAGACCGTGTTGGTCACGCCGTTGGTTTCGACCTGTACCGATTGGCCCATGATCTCGGACCCCGGCGCCCACCCCGTCTGGGTCAGGCCAACCGCGGATGCGCCAAGGAGCATCGCTCCAACAAAAGCTTTGGTGATCAAACGCCCGACCATGGCAGTCTCCTCAACCGATGAGGCGCACGGATGCCCAGCCGGGGCATCTTAGCAGACAACTTTCCGAAACGGGTATTGTTTCAACCCGTAAGGGCTTCAGCTGGTCGGCGCAATCAGGGAGAACTCGGGGATCTCCACGTCGAAGGATTCTCCCTCCTCGTCGACCATCCGATAGCTTCCCTTCATCGAGCCTGTCGGCGTGTCGAGCGGGCAGCCGGAAACGTAGTCGAAGCTGCTGTCGGGCGCGATCAGCGGCATTTCGCCGACGACGCCCTCGCCATGAACCTCGTGAACGACCCCGCGCCCGTCGGTGATCTGCCAGCTTCGCGACAGCAGCTGGACCGAGAGGTCGCCGCCGTTCTCGATGCGGATGTGATAGGACCAGAACCACCGGCTGATGGACGGGTCGGACTGCTCGGCGAGATAGCTCACCGCCACGCGGACGGTAATTCCGCGCGTCGTCGCCCCATTGGGGAAGAGCATTGCGAGCGTGTCGATCGCAGTCACCGCAATGGGCTAGAATAGCTTTTGCGCGCAAACAACCGGCTAGATCAGTCCGCCCGCGCGAAGAATTCGCTCAACGAGCCGGCTTCGTGCGTCCCCGAGAGCCTGCGAACGGCCGGTCAGCACGTCCCGTTGCAGGAAGTGACCGGTGAGATCGAGCCCTTGCGCAATTTCGTCCCAGGTCGCGGCCCCGCCCGCGCGGACGAAGGGAGGAAGCGGGAGCAACTTGCCGGAATAGGGTTCGGCCTCAGCTGCGCTAACCGCAAGGCCCGACCGCGGACTGACGGCGACGAGGTCGTCATTTGAACCCGTCACGGCGCAGCGCTCGAGGTCAAGCCCGAAGCCGAGCTCGGCCAGCAGCAGCATTTCGTAGCGTACCAACGAGCTCGCCCAGCCCAGCGCCGATGGCGCCGCTTCGATCAACGCCAAAAAAGCATCCAGCCCCGCATAGAGACGCGGATAGGGCTGCGCCTCCGGCAGCACGGCGGCGGTGAGAGCCGTCACCCATTCGATTGCCGCCGCCGGCAAAGGCTCCGTCAGAAGCGGCCCGCGGCTGTGGGTGAGCTCGACCTCCGCATGGGCAAGCTGTTCCTCGGTCCGGGCACGCAGCCGCGCTTCGACCTGATTCCCCGGAACCAGCACCGGCCGCATTCGCCGACCGCGAGCACCGCGCACATAGGCGGCTTGCAGGCCATCGTCCGGAGTCATCAGGCGCACGACCGCGCCATGTTCGCCGTGATTTCTCAAAGCGCAGACGATGGCAGGTGTCTCGATCTGCACCCGGTCAACCCGCGGGATGGAAATAGTCGTAAAGCTGGCGGGCCATCGTCCTGCTGATGCCCGGCGCGCGTTCGAGGTCTTCCAGCGCCGCGCCTTTCACCGCCCTCGCCGTTCCGAAGTGCATTAGCAACGCGCGCTTGCGGCTGGGGCCGATGCCCGGGACATCGTCCAGCGTCGACGTGGTCAGACTCTTCGCCCGCTTCGCCCGATGCGTGCCGATGGCGAAGCGGTGCGCCTCGTCGCGCAGACGCTGCAGATAGAAGAGCAGCGCCGAGTTCGGCGGAAGCGTGATCTCGCGACCGCCGGGGAAGTGGAAGACCTCCCGGCCTTCGCGGCCATGATGCGGTCCCTTCGCGACGCCCACGACCGGCACGTCGTGGACCCCGGCGTCTTCCATCACTTCGCAGACCGCCGAGAGTTGCCCCTTGCCGCCGTCGATCAGGATCAGGTCGGGCCACTCGCCGCTCTGGCGGTCGGGATCGTCCTTCTCCAACCGTGCAAACCGGCGTTCGAGCACCTCCCGCATCATGGCGAAGTCGTCGCCCGGATTGGTCTCCGGGCGCTTGATGTTGAACTTGCGATAGCTGTTCTTGCGGAAGCCCTCGGGCCCGGCGACAATCATCGCACCGGTCGCGTTCGTCCCCATGATGTGACTGTTGTCGTAGACCTCGATGCGCTTGGGCACGTCGGGCAGCTCGAACGTGTCGGCAAGCTCCCGCAGGATCTTGCCCTGCGTCGTCGTCTCGGCGAGGCGGCGATCGAGCGCCTCCTCCGCATTGCGCTGCGCCTGCTCGAGCAGCTTCTTGCGGTCCCCGCGCTTCGGGACCTCGATTGCGACCCGGCGCCCGGCCCGTTCGCTGAGCGCTTCCTCCAGCACTTCCTTGTCCACCACTTCGCGGTCGACCAGAATGCGCTTGGGCGGCGGCATGTCCTCGTAGAACTGCACCAGGAAGCTGGAGAGAACTTCGGCCTCAGGCACGTCGTTGGTGTGCGCGGGAAAGAAGGCGCGGTGGCCCCAGTTCTGGCCGCCGCGAATGAAGAAGCCCTGGATCGACATCGTCCCGGCCTTGCAGGCGAGCGCAAACACGTCGGCATCGCCGAGACCTTCCGCATGCACCGTCTGGGAACCCTGGATATAGGTCAACGCACGAAGGCGGTCGCGATAAACGGCGGCGAGCTCATAATCCTGCCGCTCCGCGGCCTCGGCCATCTGCTTTGAGAGGCGAGCCTGCACGCCGGTCGACTTTCCCGACAGGAAGTTTTTCGCGTCGTCGACCAGCTCGTCATAGTCATGCTCGCTGATCCGGCCGACGCACGGGGCCGAGCAGCGCTTGATTTGATAAAGCAGGCAGGGCCGCGAGCGGTTCTCGAAATAGCTGTCCGAACAGCTCCGCAGCAGGAAAAGCTTCTGCAGCGCGTTGAGCGTGCGCGTCACGGATCCAGCGCTCGCGAATGGCCCGAAATATTGGCCCTTCAGACGGCGGGCCCCGCGATGCTTCTGCACCCGCGGGAAGGCGTGGTCCTCTCGAAGCAGGATGAAGGGAAAGCTTTTGTCGTCGCGGAGGAGGACGTTGTACGCGGGCCGGAAGCGCTTGATCAGCTGCGCTTCCAGCAGCAGCGCCTCCGCCTCCGTGCGCGTCGTGACGATCGTCATCGAGCGCGTCTGCGCGACCATCCGCTGCAACCGCTTCGGAAGCCGCGCAACCTGCGTGTAGTTGGTGACGCGGTTCCTGAGCGCCCGCGCCTTGCCGACGTAAAGCACGTCGCCGCGGACATCCTGCATCCGATAGACGCCCGGCCGTACCGGCAGCGTCTTCAGGACCTCGCGTATTGCGGCGACGCCCTTCTCCAGGTCCGGCTGGTCCGCCCCGCGCACGGCATAGGTCGCCTGCTCTTCGTTGAAGCGCTCGGACGATCGCGGATGTTCGGGACGGTCTGCCTTACTCACCGTGACGAGATAGGCGCTAGGCGCGGACTGCGCGAGGGGTCAGGCGGCGGCCCTAGCCTGCTCCTGTTCCGCCAGCATCCAGTCAACGCAGGCGCGGGCGTGGATGCTCGTCGTGTCATAGACGGGCAGGATATTGGCGCGGACGTCGACGGCGAGCACCAGCTCCGTGCAGCCGAGGACAATGGCCTGCACCTTCTGCTTGGCAAGCTCGGTGATCAGCGTCTTCAGCTTGCGCTGGCTGTCGCGGACGACCCGGCCGGCGGCAAGCTCCTCATAGATGATGCGGTCGACTTCGGTGCGCCATTCCGGCGTCAATTCGTGAACGACGATCCCGCGCTCTTCATAGGGCTCGCGAGCGAAGGGTTCTGTCATCGTGAAGCGGGTGCCGAGCAGCGCGATCCGCGTACGGCGATCGGCCGTCAGCTGCTCCGCGGTCACCTGCCGGATGTCGATCAGCGGGAGGGCGGTCGCCATCGTGACCTCGGCGTGAGCGCGATGCATGGTGTTCGACGCGAGCACCAACCCTTCCGCACCCGCCGCCTTCAGCCGCTTCGCTGCTTCCACGATCAGGGCGTTGCCGCCCGAAAGGTCGTTCGCCCGATGGAAGGCGGCATATTCCTCGAAGTCGAGGCTCTCGATGATCAGCCGCGCGCTGTGCAGCCCTCCGAGCCGCTGCGCGACGCCGCGATTGATCTGCTCGTAGTAGAGCGCGGTCGACGACCAGGTGGCACCGCCAATGATTCCAAGCTTGCGCAACGCCGCTGCCCCTTCCCCATTACCCCGAACGCTGGAACGAGGGGCTGACTCGCCCCGCTCAGGCCTTGTCTCGCAAGGTTGACGCTGCTGGCAAGCGGTAAACGCCTGATTTTACGCGAAATGAATCGCGATGCGCCGAGCCGTTGAAGCGGCAGACTCAGCCGATGTTCTTGACGATTTCCTCGACCATCTTCTTGGCGTCGGCGAGCAGCATCATCGTATTGTCGCGATAGAAGAGCTCGTTATCGACGCCGGCATAGCCGACACCGCCCATCGATCGCTTCACGAACAATACCGTCCGCGCTTTCTCCACGTCGAGGACCGGCATGCCGTAAATCGGCGAGCTCTTGTCCGTCTTGGCAGCGGGGTTCGTCACGTCGTTGGCGCCGATGACGAAGGCGACATCGGTTTGCGCGAACTCGCTGTTAATGTCCTCGAGCTCGAAGACCTCGTCATACGGCACGTTCGCCTCGGCGAGCAGGACGTTCATGTGGCCGGGCATGCGGCCTGCCACCGGGTGGATCGCATATTTCACGCGAACCCCCTGTTCCTTGAGCAGGTCGGCCATCTCACGAAGCGCGTGCTGCGCCTGGCTGACCGCCATGCCGTAGCCAGGGACGATGATGACCTGGTCGGCCTGGCTCATCAGGAAAGCGGCATCCTCGGCAGAGCCGCGCTTGTAGGCGCGGTCGATGACTTCGCCGCCACCGCTACCCACGGCATCGCCGCCGAAGCCTCCGGCTATGACCGAAATGAAGCTGCGGTTCATAGCCTTGCACATGATGTAGCTGAGGATGGCGCCGGAGCTGCCGACCAGAGCGCCGGTGATGATCATTGCGCTGTTGTGCAGCGTGAAACCCATCGCCGCCGCTGCCCACCCCGAATAGCTGTTGAGCATGGAGATCACGACCGGCATGTCCGCGCCCCCAATCGGGATGATCAGCAGGAAGCCGATCGCGAAGCTCAGCCCCATGACCGTGAAGAAAATCCACGGCGCCTGATCCTGCGTGAAGTAGCCGATGAGCCCCAGGATCGCGACGAGGGTGCCGAGATTGATGACGTGCCGCGCGGGCAGCAGGATCGGCTTGCCCGACATGTTTCCGTTGAGCTTCAGGAAGGCGATGACGGAGCCGGAGAAGGTAACCGCACCGATCGCGACGCCAAGGCCCATCTCGACGCGGCTGACCTGGAGAATGTGCCCGGCCGCGTCGACGATGCCGAATGCGCCTGGGTTGAGAAAGGCGGCAGCGCCTACCAGCACGGCCGCCATGCCGACGAGACTATGAAACGCCGCAACCAATTGCGGCATTGCCGTCATCTGGATGCGGCGAGCGATGATCAGTCCGACCGTGCCGCCCAGCGCTATCGCGACATAGATGAGAGCGGAATTCGGGTTGATCAAACGGAAGAAAAGCGAGTCACAGACGTAGGTGTCCGGAGGACAGCCATTGGCTCTGAACGTCGCGGAAAAGTCGGGAAAGTGGGTGACTAGCGTTGTCGCAACGGCGATCGCCATGCCGATCATGCCAGCCCGGTTGCCGCGGCGGCTACTCTCCGGGCTCGAAAGACCTCGCAGCGCGAGGATGAAGCAGACGCCCGCGATCAGATAGGCGAGCAGGACCCAGGCGGGCTGTGCGTGCGCCGCCTCAGGCATCCTTGCGCTCCTTCTTCTTGTACATTGCAAGCATTCGCGCGGTGACGGCGAAACCCCCGAAGATGTTGACGCTCGCTAATGCGACGGCCAGCAGGCCCAGCCACTGCGACCATCCCTGGCCGAACTCTTCCGCTGCGATCGAACCGGCGGCGATCAGTGCACCCACAACTATGACCGAGGAGATGGCGTTCGTGACGCTCATCAGCGGCGTATGGAGCGCCGGGGTCACCGACCAGACGACAAAATAGCCGACGAAGCAGGCCAGCACGAAAATCGACAGGATCGAAATGAAGTCCATCAGCCCCTCTTCAAGATCGGAAGTTCGCTAAGTTCACCCCTCAACGCGCGAGGACGCGTGAGCTCGTCAGGCATCGGAGCGGAGATATTGGGATCGGGTGCGCTGTGGTCGCGGGTCATCCGGCGCGAACATGCACAATTCGGAAGCCGTAGGACAGAGGCAAAGAATGACTCCGAGCTCGCCTGTTAACCGCGTCACGGTTTCCGTTTTGATAACCTTTCTGCGGCACAGCAGGTCTTGGGAAGGAAAAGGAAACGCTCGGTGCCATTGCGGAAGTCTCAGTCTGCTGAGTCCTCAGCGTGGAAGCTGATTGCCTGGACGGCCTTCGTCGGCCTGCTTTTCGGGCTGCTTCAACTCGGCGAAATCGCCGAGGACTTCCTGCGCACCGCGCGCAATAACCTTCACACTCATTCCGCCAGCGGGGACATCGTTGTCGTCGGCATCGACGAGGACTCGCTTCGCCAGGTCGGCCGTTGGCCCTGGCCCCGGCGGCAACACGGGCAGCTCATCGACAAGATCAGCGCCGGCGGTGCCAAGGAAATCTATCTGGACATCCAGGTCGATACTCGCGGCGATCCCGCGGACGATGCCGCCTTCGCGGCTGCGCTGCGTCGCTCGGGCAAGGTCACCGTGCCGGTGTTTTCGCGGTCGGGACCCGGGACGGAGCAAAAGGTAGGTTCGCTTCGCACCAATCCGTTCCTCAAGGATGCCCGGCTGGGCAGCGTCAGCCTCTTCTACAATTATCAGAACGCGGCGTGGCACCTGCCCTTTGCGACCCGATGGGACGGACAGGACGTCCCCACTTTCTCGGCTTTGATGGGCGGCAAGGCTTCGCCGTCCGGTGAAGCGTACATGCTCGATTATTCGATCGACCCGAAGAGCGTCCCGTTCGTTTCGGCGGGTGACCTGCTCACGGGCAAAATCGGGCTCGGCCAGTTTGCGGGCAAGAAGGTCATTATCGGCGCCGCAGCGGAAATCCTGGGCGATCAATATTTCATCCCAGGTACCGGCAAGATGCCGGGCGCCTATGTGCACACGATCGGCGCCGAAACCCTGAAAAGAGGCACGCCGGTCGAGCTGGGCTGGATCCTGCCGTATCTCGCCGCTGTCGCTATCGCCGCGTTTGTCGCGCTGAGGCGCATAGAGCGTCCGCGCAGTGTAATCTTCGGCGCGGCGACGGCGCTCTTTCTGCTCGCCCCCGCGCTGCTCGAGATGAACCTGATCTTCGTGGAGGTCGTGCCCGCCCTCGCCGTGACCTGGATCGTGTGGGGCATCCTTGCACGCCGCAGCTTCCGCACCGGCGGCCTGACCAACGCGGTTTCGGGACTTCCGAACCTGAACGCGCTGCGCAACAACCGCGCCGGTCGCACGCAGGCGCTCATCGCGGCACGCGTGCTCAACTACGACGAAATCGCCGCGGCTCTTCCCGCGGGCCAAGAGCGACAGCTGATCGAGCAGATCGTTTCTCGCCTCCGCGTCGGCTCGCCGGAACGCGTGCTCTATCAGGGCGACGGCGGCATCTTCGCCTGGTTCGAGGATTCGGAGCAGCCGGTCAGCAACCACGTCGAGGCGCTGCACGTGCTGTTTCGCAATCCTGCCCGCGTCGACGGCCTGCCGATCGATCTGTCGGTCAGCTTCGGCGTCGAGCTCGGCAGCAGCCGCACGCTTTCCAACCGTCTTGCCAGCGCGCTCGTCGCCGCCGACGAAGCGGCACACGACGGCCTCAAGTGGAAATACCACGACCCCGAGACGCTTGAGGATGCGTCGTGGAAGCTGTCCATGCTCAGCCAGCTCGACGATGCCGTCGACAAGGGCGAGGTGTGGGTCGCTTATCAGCCCAAGCTCGACCTCCAGACCCGTCGGATCGTCGGTGCCGAGGCGCTCGCGCGCTGGACGCACCCGGAGAAGGGCCCCATCGCGGCATCCGAGTTCATTGCCGCGGCCGAGCAGCATGACCGCATCGGCAAGCTGACCGACTTCGTTCTGGAAAGCGCGATCAAGTCCGCCGCCGCGCTCAACCGCAAGGACCCCGGCTTCGGAATGGCCGTGAACCTGTCCGCGCGGCTGCTCGGAGACAAAGGTTTCGTGCTTCGCCTTCGCGCAATGCTTGCGCGGCACGGGCTTGCTCCGCACCTGCTGACGCTGGAATTGACCGAGACTGCCGCCCTCGCCGGCAACGGTTCGGCTTTCGACATGCTGGCGGCGCTGCGTGAGCTCGGCGTCACCATCGCCATCGACGACTACGGCACGGGGCTTTCCACGCTCGATTATCTGAAGAAGATCCCGGCAAGCGAGATCAAGATAGACCAGAGCTTCGTGAAGGGCATGCTCGACAACCGCAGCGACCTGGTGATGGTCCAGTCGACGATCGCCCTCGCCCACTCGCTGGAACGCAAGGTCGTGGCCGAGGGCGTCGAGGACCAGACCGTTCTGGACGCACTCGTCGACATGAAGTGCGACGTAGCCCAAGGCTATGTCATCGGCCGCCCGATGAGCCTGGAAAGCCTCACCAAGCGACTTGCCGGATCGCGCCGCTCAAGCGTCGCCTGACGGCTTCCTAAAAACCACCGGTTTCCCTCTCCCAGCGGAGGCAAAATACGTGTGCGCGCAGTTTATAGTTAATGCTTTGCTAACCATGCCAGTTAAGGTTAATATCCCCTCAGCTGCCGAATCGCAGTTCGAAGACAGGGGATGTCGCATGAAGAAGCCTGCTCAGACCAAGTGGAGCCTCTGGAACTATCTTCTTGGTTCCGGTTGGAGCAACGCCGCCACCGGTGGCTGAGAAACCTGAGCCGGTGAATGCCGGCTCAATTCTCTAAGCTTTTCAGTTGATTGCCGGAGCGTCCGCCAAAAGCGGGCGCTTTCGTGCGTCTGTGGCATGTTGGTCTCGTCGTGAGATAGCGTGCGCATCCGTGCCCGCGCGGAAGACCCGGGACGCGCCGGTCATTACGGCTGCGAATCGGGCGAATCGGCCCGGAATTTCTTAACCATTTGCGCGCTGCGAGAAGCGCTTTAGGGCGTGCGCATGCTTCGCCAGTGGTCGGGATCGATTGACGTCACTGCCCCGCGCCGGGGGCTTCATGACATTACGTACGAGGTAGAACGCTGGGTCGCCGAGCGCGCCGTCCAGAGCGGCTTGCTAACGCTGTTCTGCCGGCACACGTCGGCCTCGCTGCTGATCCAGGAGAATGCCGCGCCAGCCGCTCGCCGTGATCTCGAAGCCTATTTCGAGCGCGTGGCGCCGGAGAACCCAGTCCTCTACACGCACAACGATGAGGGCCCCGACGACATGCCCGCGCACTTGCGGTCCGCGCTGACCCAGACGCAGCTGTCCATTCCGGTCGCCGATGGCCGCATGGTCCTCGGGACCTGGCAGGGCATCTACCTGTTCGAGCATCGCCGCGAACCGTCGACGCGGCAGATCACGCTTCACGCGGTGGGCGAATGAGCCTCGAGTCTGCCCGCGCCTGGCTCGCGGAACATGCACCCGACCTCCCGCTGATCGAGGTTGAGGAAAGCACGGCGACGGTCGAGACCGCGGCGAAGGCGCTCGGCGTGGAGCCGGGGCGGATCGCCAAGACTTTGGCCGTACGCACCGGCGATCACACTTTCCTGCTGGTCGCGAGAGGAGATGCGCGTCTCGACAATGGGAAGAGCAAGCAGGAGTTCGGCGCCCGACCGCGCATGCTGGGGCCGGACGAGACATTCGAGTTGACCGGGCATCGGGTCGGCGGCGTCTGCCCATTCGGGCTTGCAACGGATTTACCCGTGTACCTCGACCTGTCGCTCAAAGCGTTCGACGTGGTCTATCCGGCCGGCGGTTCGCTCAACACGTCGGTCGAGGTGAGCACGGATCGGCTGTTCGAGCTGGTGGCCGACCGATGGGTCGACATCACGAAGCTACGCGAGGAAGCGCCGGAGGCTTAGCTCGTCGGCGCTTATCGCGACACTCGGCCACGGAGCGCCCGCAATCAGCGATTCCACCGCTCGCGCCACGACCGGCGACGTTTGCAGCCCGTAGCCGCCCTGACCTGCCAGCCAGAAGAAACCCTCAGCGTTCGCATCGAAGCCTGCGACCAGATGCTTGTCGGGCGAGAAGGTGCGCAGCCCTGCCCAACGGCTGTGAATGCGATCGACCTTCAGCGTGGTGCGCTCTTCGACGCGGTGCGCGGCCAGGGCAACTTCATATTCGTCGGGCTGAGCATCGCAGGGGTTCGTGGGCACTTCGTCCATCGGCGAGGCGAACAGCCGCCCGGACTCCGGTGCGAAGTAGAGCTCGTCAGCGACGGTCTTCGTGAAGGGCCAGCCGCTCGTGTCGGTGTCCGCGGGTCCGTCGAAGGTGATGATCGTCCGCTTGAGCGGGCTCAGTCCTATCCGGTCCAGCCCGGCAAGCTCCGCGACCGCGTCGGCCCAGGCCCCGGCCGCATTTACGAGGATCGGAGCGGAATAGTGATCGCCGGCCTCTGTCTCGACCTGCCACTCAGTGCCGACCTGTCGGATCGACCGAACGCGGGCACCTGTCATCAACTCGCCACCAGCTCGGCGCAGGGCGCGCACATGACCTTGCAGCATGGCGTGCGGGTCGAGGCGAATGCCGTTGCGGTCGACGATGCCGGCAACGGCGCCACCCTGACCCACGCGCAGAGCGGGGCACAACTCCAGGAGTCCGCGTTCGTCGACGCTTTCCAGCTCGGCGAAGCGCGCGATGCCGGTATGCAGAGCTTCCAGAGCCTGAAGCTCATCCTCCCGCGCATGGACGAGCACCGGAACGCGATGACCGAGCGGGACGTCGGTGAAGCCTTCGGGCGGTTGCTCGAAGAAGCCGCGGCTCTCCAGCGTTAGTGCGCGGACGAACGGATCGCCGAGCGCATAGTGCAGCATCGTCGCGCTTCGGCCCGACGAATGATAGCCGACCGCCTCTTCGCCCTCGAGGACGACGACCTTTCCGTGGTTAGCAAGTGCGGAGGCGGCGGAAAGCCCTGCGATCCCGCCGCCGATGATCAGGATATCGGCTGAGCTCAACTGGCCGAGCCCGCGAGCCTTTCGCTGACGATCTTGCCGCCTTGCGTCAGGCGGATGCCCTTCACGATCTCATCGTCGTCAGGGAACACGGGCCGGCTCTGGTCCTTATCCCAGAAGGCGCTGAGGAAATTGTAGAGATTGCGCGCGAAGAGCGCCGAGGAATCCGCCGCGAGGGTCCGCGAGAGGTTCGATGCGCCGATGATGGTGACACCGTGCCTCTGCACGTTCTCACCTGCCGCGCAGCCCTCGACGTTTCCGCCCGCATCCGCTGCGAGGTCCACGACGACGCTGCCCTGCCGCATGGACGCGAGCTGCGCATCGCTGATCAGCCGCGGCGCCGGGCGGCCGGGAATCAGCGCGGTGGTGATCACAAGGTCCTGCTTGGCGATGTGGCTGGAAACCAGCTCGGCCTGCGCCTTCTGATATTCCTCCGACATCTCGGTCGCATAGCCGCCCGCTCCCTCGCCCTCGATGCCTGCGACATTCTCGACGAAGATCGGCTTGGCGCCGAGCGACTGGATCTGCTCCTTGGTGGCGGAGCGGACGTCGGTCGCACTGACCTGGGCGCCGAGGCGGCGGGCGGTGGCGATCGCCTGCAAGCCCGCGACGCCGACGCCCATGACGAACACGCGCGCCGCACTGATCGTGCCGGCAGCCGTCATCATCATCGGAAACGCCCGGCCATATGCCGCGGCCCCGTCCACGACTGCCTTGTAGCCCGCGAGGTTCGACTGCGAGGAGAGGATGTCCATGGACTGCGCCCGCGTGATGCGCGGCATCCATTCCATCGCCAGCGCCTGCAGGCCCGCCTTGGCATAGCCATCGATGGCGTCGGTGCGTCTGGTCGGATCGAGAGCGCCGACGAGCAGCGCTCCCGGCTTTACCCCCTTCAGCGAAGCCGCATCCGGTCCGTTGATGCAGAGGATGGCGTCTGCGCCAGCCAAGACCGTCTCGCGAGGAGCGACGCTCGCCCCGGCGGCTTCAAAGTCCTTGTCGGAAATCGAAGCGCTCTGCCCCGCGCGGGCTTCCACCGCGACCTCGGCGCCGAGAGCGATGAACTTCTTCACGGTTTCGGGCGTCGCCGCGACGCGGGTCTCACCGGGCGCGGTCTCCTTGACGACGGCGATCTTCATCGCCGGGCGCTAGCTGATGATCAGTACGACGAGGAACCCGATCGCCAGGCAGGCAATCGCGCCATATTTCAGCAGCTTGGTGAAGCGCTCATAGTCTTCGACATGATGTGCGACTTCCGCCGTGGGCGGGTGGGCCAGCAACGGCTCTTCGTCATGCGCCATGAAAATCCCCTTATGATGTCGACCTGTTCGTCACATCCCATAACAAGGCGCTTCGCAGCCCCCAAGCCCCTGCTTTCTTAAGGAGGTCTTTACCCTTGGGTGTCTAGACTCGGGACAGAGTCAGAGATGCGCGAAGACCAGACCAACCGCTGCCTCCTGCTGATCGAAGCAGATCCCGCCGAACGACGGCTCGTTTCGGCCGTGGCGGCACGTGCCGGCTGGAGCACCGTCGGCGCCGATTGCCTCGAGACCGCGCAGGCGCTCTTGCAGGGCCCGCACGGCCGCGAAGTCCAGGCGGCGCTTCTTGCCAACTGGGAAGAGGAAAGCGGGCCGTCCACGATCGCCGCACTCAGGTCATCCAGGCAGGGGCTTCCCGTCATCGTCCTGGCGGAAAGCGATTCGGTATCTGTCGCGGTCGAAGCGATGCGTGCCGGTGCCACCGATTTCCTCTCGCGTCCGGTCGCCTCCGAGCGGCTGATCGACGCGCTCGCCGCCAATGCCGACCGCCGCAAGCCCGGCGGAGAGCTCATCCCAGTTGCCGAGAAGCTGGCCCCCGTCCTGTCGCTGGAGCAACTGGTCGGCGCGACGCCCGAATATCGCGCCGCCCTCGCCGTCGCGGCCAAGGCAGCGCGCAACCGGCTGCCGATCCTCATCGTCGGCGAGCCCGGCACCGGCAAGGAAACCGTCGCCCGCGCGATCCATTCCGCGAGCCTGCGCGCCCGGGGCCCGCTCGTCATCGTCGACTGCAAGGCCGTGCCCGGCAACGTCGTCGACAGCGAACTGTTCGGCCATGTGAAGGGTGCCTTTCCGGGCGCCTTCTCCGAGAAGACCGGCCGGATGGTCGAAGCGGACACCGGCACGCTCATCCTAGACGAGATCGGCGCACTGCCGAAATCGACTCAGGAAACTCTGGACCGCGTCCTCGCCACCGGCGAAGTCCGTCCGGTCGGCTGCAACGGAAGCTCTTCCGTCGACCTGCGCCTGATCGCCACCACGAGCGCGCCGCTATCCGATAGCTTCAACGAAATGCTTCGGGAGCGGATCGGCACGACGGTGGTGACGCTGCCCACGCTTCGCGATCGCAGCGGCGACATCCCTGCCCTCGCCCGCCACCTACTGTCTCGCTTTGCCGAGCAGGAACTGATCCCCGAGCTTTCGATCGGGAACGACGCGCTTGCGGTGCTCATGCGCTACGGCTGGCCCGGCAACGTGCGCCAGCTGGCGAGTGTGCTGTTCCGCGCGGGCCTGCATTGCGACCGCGGCGGCCTGACCGCCGAGGACTTCCCGCACATCGCCAGCCAGTCGCGCTTCACCAACCGCAAGAGCGACTTCGCGCCGCAGATCAGCAAGCAGTCGAGCGACCTCGCGCTCGGCGGCGCTCCGGGCGTGACCCTGTTCACCAGCGACGGTCACCTGCGGACGCTGGAAGAGATCGAGGCCGACATCATCCGGCTCGCCATCGGCCACTATCGCGGACGCATGACGGAAGTCGCGCGCCGCCTCGGCATCGGCCGCTCCACGCTCTATCGCAAGCTCAGCGACATCGGCATCGACACGGCCGCCTGACGCGTTAGCCTCGCCTGGTGCGAGTGCTCATTCTCTCCTTCCTGCTGCTCGCGGCCTGCGACAAGACGGACGCAGCCGCCGAACAACCGCAATCGCCGTGCCGTCAGCAGGTCTTCGAGAGCAGCCGCTTCACCGTTTGCGATCCCGGGAAAGGCGCGATCGAGCTGGTCGCCGCAGCGCCGAATCAGATCGCGATCCGCCGCTTCAATGACCTAGAAATGCGATTAGGCCGGCGAGCGGACAAGGTCGCCTTCGCGATGAATGCGGGGATGTATGACGAGGACGGACGACCGATCGGGCTCGCTATCGTCGACGGAAAGCAGAAGCATGCGATTAACCTGCGGAAAGGCGGCGGCAACTTCCGCCTGATGCCGAATGGCGTGTTCCAGGTTCGGAAGAATAACCGCGTTGAAATTCTTCCCAGCACGCAATGGCAGCCATCGTCCGACATCCGACTGGCGACGCAATCGGGTCCAATGCTCGTGATCGCGGGCAAGCTCCATCCCGCATTCGAGGCCGATGGAAGCTCCCGCTACATCCGCAATGGCGTGGGCATTGCGCCCGGCGGCGGCGCACTCTTCGTGATCAGCGAAGGCCCGGTCTCGCTCGGCAAGTTCGGGCGCTTCTTCCGCGATCAGCTGAAGACGCAGAACGCGCTGTTCCTCGATGGGGCGGTCAGCGCTCTGTGGGACCCGGCCAACGGCCGTCGAGACCTGACCAAGCCGCTCGGACCGATGGTCGTCGTCTTCAAGGCCCGCTAAGGCGCGGTCATGCGGTTCAAAGGCAAGACCGTCCTCGTAACCGGCGCCGCGTCCGGCATCGGAAGAGCCTGCGCCCAGTTGGTCGCTTGTGAAGGCGCCGCACGGATCGTCGCGGTGGACGCGAATGCAGAGGGCCTTGCCGCGCTCGATCTCGAATGTTCGGTGACCCGGCTGGCCGGCAACGTCGCCGATGAGGACCTTTGGGAAGTTGCTGACCTCGGCGCGATCGACAACGCGGTCATCAACGCGGGCGTTGCCGGGGCGGGACTGATCGCCGACCTCAGCTTCGCCGAATGGCGGCGGATTATCTCGGTCAATCTCGACGGCGCCTTCCTTTCGCTACGGGCCGCGGTGCGAGCCATGAGAGACGGAGGTTCGATCGTGGCTGTCGCATCCGCAGCAGGATTGAAGGCTGAACCTGGAGTTGCCGCGTACGGAGCCTCGAAGGCAGGCTTGATCCAGCTTGCGCGCATTGCGGCCAAGGAACTGGCGGGCCGGCAAATCCGGGTGAACGCCATCGCGCCCGGCGGAGTCGAAACGCCGGTGTGGGACGCGGTGCCGATGTTCGCGGATCGGGCGCGCAAGATCGGCCGGATGCCGCCTTCGCGGAAATGGCAGCAATGGCCACGCCGCTCGGTCGCTACGCGACAGCGGAGGAAATCGCCGAGCAGATCGCGTTCCTGCTTTCGGACAGCGCGCCGACGGTGACGGGATCCGTCCTCGTCAGCGACGGTGGCTACACGCTTTAGGAAAGGCGGGGCGTTAGCGCCTGGTCGCGCAGACCGCGCCAGATCCGGAGAGCCTGCACCGCTTCCGGCACGTCGTGCACCCGGACGATCTGAGCGCCCTGCTCCACCGACTTAAGGGCGAACGCGATGCTTCCGCCAAGACGGTCGTTCGCGGGCGCTTCGCCCGACAAAGCTCCAATCGTGCGCTTGCGGCTGGCGCCGAGGACGAGCGGGCATCCGAGCGAATGGAAGGTCGCGAGGCAGTTCATCAGCTCGAGGTTGTGGGCCACCGTTTTTCCGAAGCCGAAGCCCGGATCGATGAGGATGCGAGCGCGGTCGATGCCTGCCGCCTCGGCCGCCGCGATGCGCTCTTCCAGCCAGAGATAAACCTCGACCAGCACGTCCTCATAGCGCGGGTCCTGCTGCATCGTTTCGGGGGAGCCGAGATGGTGCATGAGGATGACGGGCGCGCCAGCCGCCGCGATGACTTCCGCGGAGCGCGGGTCGAACGTTAAGGCGGAGACGTCGTTGACGAGCCGCGCGCCGGCCTGAAGCGCCGCCGTCATGACCTCGCTCTTCCGGGTATCGATCGATACGGCGGCCCCGCTCATGGCGAGCCCCTGAACGACCGGAACGACGCGCTGGATCTCGTCCTCGGCCCAGACCTGTTGCGCGCCAGGACGGGTGGACTCGCCCCCGACGTCGAGGATGGCGGCGCCCTTGCTCGACGCTTCCACGCCCGCCTCGACGGCTGAGTTCGCGTCGGCGAGCTGGCCGCCATCCGAGAAACTGTCCGGCGTCACGTTGAGAATCGCCATGACCTGCGGCTGGTCGAGGCGGATAGTTCGCTCACCCAGTTGCAATGGCTGGCGTGTGCTCGTCAGCGCCTTCCACTGCGCCTCGAGTTCGCCTTCGAGATGCGGTTCGAGGTCGGTGACTGAGAGCAATTCGGCGGACCTGCGGCGATTGCCTTCGATGCGCAGCAACTCGACGGACGAAAACCAGCTCATCCCGCCAGCGAGTCTTGCGACCTTTCCGTCGTGGCCGAAGGGCGAATCGACGAAGCCGGTGGGCCGGATCAGGGTTCGAGCTGCCATGCCCAGCTAGTGCGGGCCGAACGACGCTTGTTCAAGCCCCGAGCTCTAAGGGGCAGCTTGAGAAGGCCTGCAGGCCCCGATTCCGGCTTCGGCCCAACCCCAAAACAAAAGGGCGGCCCGAACGGACCGCCCTTGAGGGAAGTAGTGGACTAGCTTCCTAGAAGTTCATGTACGCTTCGTTGCCGACGAAGCCCATCTTCTCGACGTGAGCGCGCTTGGTCGTCGCAAGCACCTCGTCGACGAGCTCATATCGGGCATCGGGTTCCGGCTGCAGGTGAAGTTCCGGGATCGGGTTCATCTGCTGCGAGACCTCGAGGTACTGGCGCAGCTGCTGCATATTGACCGCAGCGCCGTTCCAAAGGACCTGACCACCGGCCGTGATGACGACCTTGTTCTTGGTCGGCTCAACCGGCGGAGGCGGCGCCTGCGAGTCCTGCGGCAAGTCGAGCTTCACCGCGTGCGTCTGGATCGGGATCGTGATGATGAACATGATGAGAAGCACGAGCATGACGTCGATCAACGGCGTCATGTTGATGTCCATCATGGGTTCGCCCGAAGTGTTCGAACCGGTGGTTTGCATCGCCATGGCGATAAACTCCTAAATCTACAGGCGCGTGGTAGTGCCAGAACCTGCCGGCGGTTCGGAGATGAAGCCGACGCGAGCGAAGCCCGCACGCTGCATCGTGAACACTGCCCCGCCAACGCAACGGTACGGCGTGTTGATGTCGGCACGGATATGCGCCTCAGGCATCGTCTCTTCGGTCAGGTTCTGCGGACCGCCGACAGCCTTGATCTGATCTTCCAGCTTCTTGACCGCGCGATCGAGCAACTCCTTGGAATCGACCTTCGTGAGGTTCCAGTACACTTCGCACTGGCCGCCAGAGGCCTTCACCGAGAGGTTCACGTTCTCGGGCTTCGTGGTCGTCGGCTCATAGCGGACCTTCGGTAGCTCGACCGGAACGGTCTGCAACACGACGGGAACCGCGATGAGGAAGATGATCAGGAGCACGAGCATCACGTCGACGAGCGGCGTGACGTTGATGTCGGACATCGGGACGTCTTCGTCGCCGTCCTGACTTACGCCCATTGCCATTGGCAGTTCGCTTTCTTCAGTTCGATGTCGTCACGGGCCGTGCCGGCCGGCGGACCAAGCCGGCACGGAACCGATTGCCTTAGACGCGGTCTGCCGTCGTCGCGCCGGTGCGAACCGGCTCCTGCGTGCGGGCGGCCGGGCCACCTGCAGTCGCCGGACGAGCGGCTTCAGTCTTGGCCGAGGTCGGGCCGAAGCGCGGCTTCACGCGGCCTTCGGAAACGAGGTAGCCGTGAAGGTCGTTCGTGAAGGCCGCGAGGTCCTCCATGATCGACTTGTTGCGACGGACGAGCCAGTTGTAGGCAAGCACGGCCGGAACGGCGACGACGAGGCCGAGCGCGGTCATGATCAGAGCTTCACCGACCGGGCCCGCGACGACGTCGATCGAGGCCTGGCCCGACGCGCCGATCTTGATGAGAGCGCGGTAGATGCCGATGACGGTACCGAACAGCCCGATGAACGGAGCGGTCGAACCGACGGTCGCGAGGAAGGCGAGGCCCTCACCGAGGCGGGCGCCGATCGCACCCTGGCTGCGGGCCAGGCTGTTTGCCATCCAGTCGTGGCGGTCGATCGGGTCGGTCAGCTTGTCGTGCTGCTCCTGCGCCAGAAGCGCATCGTCGACGATCGAGCGATAGGCGCTGCGGCTGTCGAGCTTGGTCGCGGCTTCACGCAGGTTCGGCGAATTCCAGAAGCTCGCACGGACCTTGCGGCCCTGGCTGATGATCTTCTGCTGCTGCATCAGCTTCGTGAACAGGATGTAGAAAGAGAAGATCGACATACCCACGAGGATGATGAACACCGACCATGCGATGATGCCACCCTGCTCGAGGGCTTGGAAAAGGCCGTAGGGGTTCTCCCCGGCGGGAGCTGCAGCGGCTGCTGCGGTGAGTGCGAGAATTGACATGTCCGTCTACTTTCCTCTCGAAAAATAATTCAGTTCGGCGCGGCGGGCTCAGCCCTCGAGACGCCAGGTAATACGTTGGCTGTAAGTATCCGGCATCGGCTGGCCATTACTGCCCTTGGCCGGCGTGAACCGGGCGCGGCTGCGCAGGATGCGGCAGGTCGCATTGTCGAGCGAACGCGATCCACTCGATCCGGTCACGTTGCATCCGCTGACACGTCCGTCCGTGCCGATGGAAAGCGAGACCGAAACGGTGCCCTGATCTTCGTTGCGGAGCGCGTCAGGCGGATAATCGTCCGCGCTGAACAGGCTCTGCAGGTTACCCTTGGCGCTCTGCGCCTTCGTCACGATCGCCGGAGGCGGCGGTGCGGGTGGAGCCGGAGGCGCCGGAGGCGCGGTCGGCGTGATCACCGGCGGCGGCGCTTCACGGACCGTCTGCACGATCGGCGGCGGCGCAATGTTGGTGCGAACCAACGGCGGCGGCGCAACGACCTGCGGCGGAGTTTCCGGCTGATCAGGCGGCGGGGGCGGCGGCTCCTCGGGGGGCGGCGGCTCCTCTTCGACGTTGAACGTCTTAAGGTCCTCAGCGGCCTTCTTCACGATGTTGTAAGCAAGTCCGGTCACGATCGCGTAGCCGAGTGCGGCATGGATCAGCGCCACGATGACGATCGCGACCGTGCGGTTGCCGCTCATCTCTTTGCGTGTTGCGTATGACATTAACGCGCAGTTCTCCTCGACACGCCATCACCAAAGTTCGGATCCGGCGAGCCCCCTCCGCCCGATCCAATGAAGGAACGTTGTCCATGTACTATGGTTACATGGACGACAAGCGCGCCTCCTTAACTATCGCACAAAGGCCGTGCAACGGATTTTGTTCCACTCTTGTTACGTTATGGTCACGCTTCCGGGGCAGCACCCGTGAACGAAGCGAGTTCCACGCCAACGGAGCGGGCCTCGGGATAGACGTCAGGCTTCGCCGTCACGACGCGCAAAGCACGCACGCCGCGCATCGCAGCAAAGCGATCGAAGAGCGCATGTACCAGAGATTCCTGCAGATTATAACGGCGCGCTGACGCCAGCTCCTGTACCTGCTCGCGCACGAAGTCGTAATCCCAAGCCGTCGAAGGATCGTCGCTGTCAGCCGGCGGAATGTGATCGAGCCAGACTTCGACAGTAACCAGCAATCGCTGCGGTGTCCCGATTTCGAAATCGTGGAATCCGATGTCGGCCATGACCTCGAGCGAATCGAGAAAGATGCGCGCGCTGCGCGGACGCAGACTGTCCGGAATCATGCCCTCAAGGCGCGTGGTTACGTCGGTCATCATTCCTCCAGAAACTGCACGTCGCGCGATGGCGGATCGAAGCGCTGGCCGCCGTCGATCACGAGCACTTCGCCTGTCACGGCCCACGCCTGCGCGAAGTACCGGACGGCCGCGACGACATCCTGCGGCTCGACGCCGCGCCGCAGCGGATTTCGGGCGTGCATGATCGCGAAATTCTCGGCGCTCTGACCTGTCGACCGGAGCATCAGCGCCGGAGCGATTCCATTGACGCGAATCCCTTTCGGAGCGAGCGCCCGCGCCGCGAGTTCGGTGAATCCAGCGAGGGCCTGCTTCGACAAAGTGTAGCTCAGAAAATCCGGGTTGGGCGCGATGAGCTTTGAATCGAGAAGGTTGATGACGATGCCGTCATCGCCCGCGCGATGTTGCCGCGCGAAAGCTTCCGTCAGAAGAATCGGAGCGCGAACATTGACCGCAACATGGGCGTCCAGTTCGTCGGGGTTGAAGTCACCCAGCGCGTCGTGAGCGAAACGCGCTGCATTGTTGATCAGCAGCCGAACCGGCGGAAGTTCTCTGGCAGCTTCGAAGATGGTGTGTGCACAGGCAAGATCGGCGAGAGCGGCAACGACCTTCACCGCGCCCTCGGGCACGGAATCGTCGGCATGATGAACGTGCGCGACCACGGTCCAGCCGTCTTCGACGAGCGCGGCAGCGAGCACGGCGCCGACGCGTTTTCCGGCTCCCGTTACGATTGCTGTGCGCGGTCCCTCGTTCATCGCGCTCTGTTGTCATCGCGAGCGCGGCGAAGCAATGACGAGTCGTGCCCGAAAGTCGCGCCCCTATCGAGCTGCACGGTGTCAGCCTTGCCGAATTGCAGACGCTGATCGACGAGCGCCGGCTGCCGCCAGTCGACAAGTGGGATCCAACGCACTGTGGCCATAGTGGCATGCGCATCGCGCGCGACGGCACCTGGTATCACGAAGGCAGTCCCATCGGCCGGTCCGCGATGGTGCGGCTGTTTTCAACTGTGCTCCGCCGCGAACCGGATGGAACGCACGTCCTCGTCACCCCCGTGGAGAAGCTCGAGATCGAGGTCGAAAGCACGGCCTTCCGCGCGACCGAGATGCAGTCGGAAGGCGAAGGTCCGGCACGGAAGATCGCGTTCAAGCTCGACAGTGGCGATCTCGTCATCGCCGGCCCGGATCACCCGCTCGTCATCGAAGCCACGGACCACGGTCCATCCCCGCGGCTGGCCGTGCGGCATGGCCTGCAGGCTGAGCTGTCGAGACCTCTTTATTATGAGCTCGCGGAAATCGCGCTTGCCGAGGGCAGCGAACCCGCGGGCGTGTGGAGCGACGGCACGTTCTTCGCGCTCGATCCGGATGGTGCCGCACAATGAACCTGTCCGATCGATTGCGCGCAGCCATCTCGGATGGCGGGGCGGAAGACATGCTGATCGGCGATCTTCCGGAAGTCCACAGGGACGCGGATACGCCGGCCGCCGTGCTCATCGCCGTCACGGACCGGCCGGAGCCTGGCGTGATCCTGACCGTCCGGCGCGAGCACATGCGCACGCACGCGGGACAGATCGCTTTCCCCGGCGGGCGGCTCGACCCCGGCGAAGACACAGTCGCGGCGGCATTACGCGAGGCCCACGAGGAGATCGGTCTCGATCCGGCCGAGGTCGATGTCATCCGTGAGCTCGACCCATATCGCACCGTGACGAGCTACATCATCACTCCTGTCGTCGGCGTGGTCCCGCCCGACCTGCCGCTGGAACCGCACGAGCATGAGGTGGCAGACTGGTTCGAAGCCCCCCTCGCCTTCATCCTCGATCCGGCCAACCAGCAGCGGCAAAGCGCCTTGTTTCAGGGCCGGACCCGCCACTATTACGAGATCGTCTGGAATGGGCGCAGGATCTGGGGGGCAACTGCGGCAGTGATCGTCAATCTCTCTCGCAGGTTGCAGTGGAGCTGAAGCTCAACGTCGCGAAGTGGGGTCGCCGCCGGGGGATGGCTCGCCTGCTCGATGCGCTTGGCGCCGACGAGGGGCTGACGCGCTACGTCGGAGGAGCAGTGCGCGACGAGCTGCTCGACATCCCCGTCAACGATGTGGACCTCGCCACCAAGCTTCGGCCCGACGACGTCGTGGAGCGGCTGGAGGCCGCGAAGATCAAGGCCGTGCCGACGGGTATCGAGCACGGGACCGTCACTGCGATCAGCAACGGTCATCCGGTCGAGGTGACCAGCCTTCGGCGAGACGTCGCGACCGACGGCCGGCGGGCGACCGTCGCCTTCACCGACGACTGGCAGGAAGACGCCGCCCGGCGCGACTTCACGATCAACGCCCTCTTCGCCGATCCGCGCACCGGCGAGATTTACGATTATTTCGGCGGCATCGGGGACCTGCTGGAGCGCCGCGTCCGCTTCATTGGCGACCCTTATGAGCGAATTGCCGAAGACCATCTGAGGATCCTCCGCTTCTTCCGGTTCCACGCCCGGTTCGGAAAGGACGACCCCGACGCCGCCGCACTCGACGCCTGTGCGGCACGCGCGAACGACTTGATGGCGCTTTCGCGTGAGCGGATCGCCGACGAGCTGATTAAGCTCCTCGCGGTCGTCGACCCGACGCCGACAGTACGCATCATGCTCGATCGCGGCATATTGCTGCCGGTCATTCCCGAAATTGCTGTGACATCGGCCGACGCGTTGAACAAACTCGTCGCGCTGGAGCGCAAGGCTGGAATAGCGGGCGATCCGCTCCGCCGCCTGGCGGCATTGTTGCCACGTGATCCGGCCGTCGCCGAGCGCGTGGCGGTTCGGCTCAAGCTTTCGACAAAGGCGCGCAAGCGGCTCGGCTGCGCTGTGGCGAGCGACCTCGACGTGAACGCGCACGCGCTCGCCTATTTCATCGGCACCGAGTGCGCGATCGACCGCCTTCTCCTGGCGAACAAATCCACGGATGCAGCCGAGATCGGCCTATGGACCGCACCCCGTCTTCCGATCGGCGGAGGCGAGCTGATCGAGCGCGGCCTGACTGCCGGGCCAGTCGTCGCTCGCACGCTACGAGCGCTGGAACGCCGCTGGGTCGATCGCGGTTTCCCGACGGGTGCCGACTTCGACCAAATCGTTGCGGAAGCGCTGAAAAGCGCCAACAATTGATGTGTCCCGACCCCGTTGCGCATTTGCAACACCGCGCCGCGGACGCGGCTGATCCGGTTGCGTTGCAATACTTTCGGATGCATGACCGCCGCAGGCTTTTCTTGGCCACAGAGGGGTTATTTAATGCGTAAATACCTGCTCGCCGCTGTAGCTGCGGCTGCAATCGCATCGCCCGCCGCCGCTCGCGACGGCTCGGGCTATGTGGGCATCGATCTCGGACCGATGCTCGCAGAGGATTCCGACTACGACTTCACCGACGCAACGCACGACGTGAACGACGGCGTCAGCACCGATTACAAGACCGGCTTCGATGTCGATCTCATCGGCGGCTACGACCTCGGCATGTTCCGCGTCGAGCTCGAGCTTGGCTACAAGCGCGCGAGCATCGACGAAGTGTCGATCAACAACGCCATCGTCCCGGGCAACCAGGTCAACTTCGACGCTGACGGCAGCACCAAGGTCTATTCGATCATGGGCAACGGCATGGTCGACTTCGGCGGCGACAACGGCTGGAGCGGCTTCCTGGGCGTCGGCCTCGGTCTTGCCCGCGTGAAGACGAACGCAGACTTCAGCGCAACGGTCCCGACCGTTCCGTCGACCGACTTCGGTTTCAGCGATTCCGATTCCGGCATCGCCTACCAGGTCATTGCCGGTGTCCGCACGGCGGTGAGCGACAACATCGATCTGGGCCTGAAGTATCGCTTCTTCACGACGAAGGCGATGGACTTCGAGGACGATCTCGACGGTGCGTCGCTGCACGGCCGTTTCCGGTCGCACAGCCTGATGGCGAGCCTGATCTACAACTTCTACTCGCCGCCGCCGCCGCCGCCGCCCCCACCGCCGCCCCCGCCGCCTCCACCGCCTCCGGCGACGCAGACGTGCCCGGACGGATCGGTGATCCTGGCGACCGAAGCGTGCCCGGCTCCGCCGCCGCCTCCTCCGCCGCCGCCGCCGGCGCCGGAACGCGGCTAAGATCGCGGTCACAGGAAAACGGCCGGTCCGGAGAAATCCGGGCCGGCCTTTTCTTTTGGGCAAAGAAAAGGCGGCGATGGGAGATCCCACCGCCGCCTTTGATTTATGCTTTCAGGCTTAGTCCCTCGGCACTCGCGATGCCACCATCTGGGCCGCGGCCATTTGTGCAGCGCCCGGCTTATCCCAGCCGTATGGATCCTTGAGATAGGTCAGCCCCGCCGACGTCGGCTGCGCCGTGAGATAGGTTAGGATGATCGGCACCGGCTGCGGCACCTGGGCCTGGATTTCCGGGTCGGGGCCCGGCGCAACCGGATCGCGGCCCCCCAGCAGCCACCGCCCAAAGCGCTTGGCATCTTCCAGACGGACGCAGCCATTGCTCTGGTGCAGGTCGGCGTCCTTGAAATGCTGAGGCGTCGACGTGTCGTGCAGATAGATATCTTCCGGGTTCGGGAAGGGGAACTTGAGCACGCCCATGAAATTCTCGGGACCCGGGTCCTGACGGACGCGAAGCCTCACCTTGCCGGACGCAACGTCCTTCCAGTTGATGCTCTCGGCGGGAATCGTCGCCGAATTAGCGCTCCAATCGGCCATCACCTGGTAGCCCATCTTGCCATGGAAATACTTCATGCCACCGGCAAGCGTCTTCGCCGCAATGGGTCCGCGCACGAGGTGGTCAGGCGCATTCCAATACGGATTGTAGACGATGTAATACATGACGCTGGAGATCATCGGCGTCGGACGGTCCGGCATTCCGACGATCACCTTCATCGAATCCACCGGCACACCGTTCTCGTACATGTAAAGGCGCGAACCGCCTGCGTCGACGAGGACGAAACGTCCCTTGGCCGGGATCGAGCGCGAGCGCTCCAGGTTAAGTACAGCGCGCGGATCTGGGTCGAGCGTGCCCGTCTGCTGCATTCGCGCCCATTCGGCATCGCGGATGCCCGCGTAGACTGGGTTCACCGCGGCGACTGAAGAGACGTGCGCTTCTAGCGAGGGCGCGCTGGAGGCAGCGAGCAGGATTTGGTCCGTGCGCGTGCCCTGCGGCTTCAGGACGTCATATTGGTAGATCATGCCGGGCGTCGGGCGCTTGATCGTCTGGACATACAGCACCCAGGCCGCCGAAATGGTTTGCTCGGCAGCGGCGATGTCGGCCGGATTGCCGCTCGAAGCTGCGCGCACGGCATTCTCGACCTGAACGGCGAGCTCGGGGCCGTTCGAAAGGCCATCGAGGCGGGCGCGACGCAGGATTTGCGTCAGCTGCGTCACGGCGACCGACGGACCGCCGTTCTTGAACCAGATCGGCTTCAGCTTGTACTGGTCGTAGAGAGCGCTCACCGACCCAGCGGTCGGAATGCTCACGATCGGCGCCGCAGCGATAGGCGCAAGCGCCTGGTCCGCGGCAATGGCGGCGGTGGGACCGGCAACCGCAAGTGCGGATGCCAAGGCGATCATCTTAAATCTGTGCAGGCTCACGATTTTCCCTCTACCCGGCGTTACCTGAACAATGCCCTTACGGCTGCGCAGGTTCAACCGGGACACACCCCTAATGATTATCCGCTAAAAAGTGTGTGCCTGAGGGCACAGGTTCAAGCGCGCCAAGATCAGGGGCGCCGGCGCGACTTCCAATAGTCCAGCGCTTCTGCGGGTTCGAGCGGCTTCGCAAAGTAAAAGCCCTGCCCACTTGCACAACCGAGCGTTGCCAGCGTGGTCGCCAACTCGACCGTTTCGATGCCTTCGGCCGTCGTCGACATGCCGAGCGCGTCGGCAAGGCTGAGCACGGCGCGAACGATTGCGACGCTGTCCGGATCAACCATCATGCCGGTCACGAAACTGCGGTCGATCTTAAGAACGTCGATCGGCAGGCGTTGCAGATATGCGAGGCTCGAATAGCCGGTGCCGAAATCGTCCATCGCCACGGTCGCTTCGAGCGACTTCAACGCGTCGAACACGCGCGTGGCGCGCGCCGGATCCTGGACGATTGAGCTTTCCGTCAGCTCGAGGGTCAGCCGATCCCCCGTTAGACCACTCGATTTGAGGGCGCTCTGGACAACCGACGCGACGTCGTCCCGGGCGACCTGGATGGCCGACAGGTTCACGCCGACGTAGACGGGGAGCCGCTCACCGGCCTCTTTGTCCCAGGCCGCCAATGTGTCGGCCGCCTTGTGCATGGCCCAGCGGCCGAGCTGCAGGATGAGGCCGGATTCCTCGGCGACCGGAATGAACTCGGTCGGGCTGATCTCTCCGCGGTCCTCGTGGTTCCAGCGCGCGAGCGCCTCGAAGCCCGCCACCTCGCCCGACTTCAGGTTGATCAGCGGCTGGTAGAAGAGCTTCAGCTGGTCCTTGTCCAAGGCGCGGCGCAGCTCGGTCTCGATCGAGAAGCGGCGGCGCGCCTCGCTCGCCTGCTTGGCCTCATAGACCTGAGGCCGTCCGACCTGCTTGGCCTGCTTCACGGCGAACTGGGCGTTGCGGAACAGCTCTTCCGCTTCCTCGCCCCCGTTCATCAGCGCGAGGCCGATGGCGCATTCGACCCGAATCTCCAGGTCGGAAATCTTGAAGGGAGCCGCCATCACTTCCTGGATGCGGTCGGCGGCCGCCAAAGCGTCCGCGACACCGCGGCGAAGGGTCACTAGCACGCCGAACTCATTGCCGCCGGTTCGGGCGAGCACGTCGCCTCCGCGGAGCGCCGACATCAGGCGGCGGGCGAAGGTGATCAGCAGCTCGTCGCCGGCGAGGCTGCCCATGCTCTCGTTGATGCGCGAGAAGCGGAGCATATCCACGACCAGCACCGCGTGCTGCACCTCGCGAGTCACATTCTCGCCAGCCTGCTCGACCTTTTCGGTGAAGGCCAGGCGGTTCGGAAGACCGGTCAGGCTGTCCCGCAGCATCTCGGCCCGCAGTGCGCGTTCGGCCTGAGCCTCCACGGTCCGGTCGACGACGCTGAGGAGACAACGCTGCGTGCCCTTCCCGCCGGCCGGCAAAGGGGCGAGCTTCAGGCGGAAATAGCGCCCTGCGACCCCGTCGCCATCGCGGAAGTCGAGCTCATCCGGGCCGATCGGGTTTGCAAAGAATGCGTGGAGCAGGTCGGAAATCGGGCCGTCGCGCAGGCATTCGGCGTCATTCCAGTTGAGCGCGGTGCAGGTCGACAGCTCGACCGTGTCCTTGAAGCGGTTGTTATGGGATAGGACGTTCAGGCTGCCGTCGTCGCCCATCCCAATGATCGCGGCCGCAATCGGAAGCGCACCGAGCAAGGCCGCATCGTCGGCCGTCGCCAGGTGCGGCATTGCACGGATTTTGTCCCCCTGCCGAACCCTCTTTCGATCCGGCAGGCGGTTAAGAGCGGCCTGCATGCTGAATCGTTTACGAGCCGCAGGTTAATGCGGAGTATCCGATAGCCTCACAATTGACTTGATTTCAGTCAATATCCGCGATCAGCCGAAGCGGTTAGAGCGAGGGAAGCCGATCGGCGGCATCCGTCCGGCTGCGCCGCGCGCGGCACGCCAGGGTGTGAGATCGGTTTCAGTCCGGGTGCGGCCGCTGTCGCCTCCAAGCGCCCAGCTCAGGCCGTCGGTCAGCCGGAAGGCGATGAAATCGGACAAGCCACCGTCCCGATAACGCTGCAGCGTGACTCCCTGTCCGCGCGCAAGCTCGGGAAGCTCGGCGATCGGGAACACCAGCATCTTGCGGTTCTCGCCGACGACCGCGACCGTGTCGGCCTCCTTCGGAACCTCGCGCACGACGGCGACCTTCGCGCCGGTGCGAAGGTTGACCAGCTGCTTGCCCTTGCGCGTTTCCGCCAGCGTCGCCTCGCTGCTGGTGAGAAAGCCCTTCCCGTCCGTCGACGCGACGAGGAGCTTCATCTCCGGCCGAGCGATCATCAGGCTGACGATCTCGACTTCCGGATCGAGGTCGATCGAAAGCCGAACGGGCTCGCCGAAACCGCGGCCACCCGGAAGTTTGTCGCAGCCAAGCGTATAGACACGGCCGTTGGCGGCGAAGAGCGCCAGCTTGTCGGTCGTCTGCGCATGGAAGATCGTGTCGAGCGCATCGCCTTCGCGGAATTTGAGCGTCTCGGCATCGTCGAGAGCGACATGGCCGCGCATGGCCCGGATCCAGCCGCGCTGCGACAGGATGACGGTGATCGGCTCCTTCTCGATCATCGCGGACCAGTCGATCTCGCGCGTCGCCGGGACTTCCTCGATGCGCGTACGGCGGTCGTCGCCGAACTGATCCTTGATGGATGCGAGGTCCTTCTTGATCCGCCGCCGTTGCCGCGCGGGCTCGGCGACCAGCTTCTCTAGCTCGTCTCGCTCCTTGGCGAGCTTCTCGCGCTCGCGACCGATCTCCATCTCCTCAAGCTTGCGCAAGCTGCGCAGGCGCATGTTGAGGATGGCTTCGGCCTGGCGATCGCTGAGTGAGAACTCCTCCATGAGGACCGCCTTGGGCTCGTCCTCGGTGCGGATGATCTCGATGACGCGGTCGAGATTGAGGTAGGCGACGAGGAAGCCGTCGAGCAGCTCCAGCCGGTCGTCGATCTTGCCTATGCGGACCTGCGACTTGCGGACCAGCACTTCGATCTGGAACTTGAGCCAGGCCGACAAGGCCTCCTTGAGGCTCATCACCAGCGGCGTGCGGTTCTCGTCCAGAACGTTGAGGTTGAGCGGGAAGCGCACCTCGAGGTCGGTCAGGCGAAACAGGCTTTCGAGCAGCAGATCCGGGTCGACGGTCCGGGCGCGCGGCTCCAGCACGATCCGAAGGTCCTCGGCGCTCTCATCGCGAACGTCGCTCAGGATCGGCAGCTTCTTGTCGGCAATTAGCGTCGCGATCTGCTCGATCAGCTTGCCCTTCTGAACGCCGTACGGGATCTCGCTGACCAGCAGGTGCCAGCCGCCGCCCTTTTCCTTTTCGACCGTGACGCTGGCACGCAGTCGGAAACTGCCGCGGCCCGTCACATAGGCATGGGCGATGCTTTCGCGGCTGTCGACGAGCACGCCGCCCGTCGGGAAGTCAGGCCCCGACACGAAGTCCATCAGCGCCGAATCCTCGGCTTTCGGATTGTCGATCAGGTGCGTCGCCGCTTCGATCAGTTCACCGACATTGTGCGGCGGGATGCTCGTCGCCATGCCGACCGCGATGCCGCTGGCGCCGTTGGCGAGCAGGTTCGGGAACAGGCCGGGGAAAACTTCCGGTTCTTCTTCCTCGCCATTGTAAGTCGGGCGAAAGTCGACCGCGCCCTCGTCGATGCCGGCCATCAGGGCCATGGCGACGGGCGTCAGCTTGGCTTCGGTGTAGCGGTAGGCGGCGGCGTTATCGCCGTCGATATTGCCGAAGTTCCCCTGCCCGTCGACGAGCGGGTAGCGAAGCGCGAAGTCCTGCGCGAGGCGGACCATCGCATCGTAGACGCTCTGGTCGCCGTGCGGGTGATACTTGCCGATGACGTCGCCAACGACGCGCGCGCTCTTTTTGTAGGCGCCGGCCGGATCGAGACGAAGCAGCCGCATCGCCCACAGCAGCCGGCGATGGACCGGCTTCAACCCGTCGCGAACGTCCGGAAGCGAGCGCGCGGTGATGGTCGAAAGGGCGTAGACGAGGTACCGCTCGGATAGTGCGGCGTCGAGCGGCGTCTCTATGACGGAGGATTCGGAATTCGGGTCCATTGCCCACGCTTAGCAATGCCTGAGCGGGCTCGTCACCTACGTTAGTGCGGCGATCATCCAGGCACCGTATCAATCCCTAGCGAATTGATTTTTCGCGCCTTTCAATCGTGACTTCCTCGTTGGGGGGCAAGTTGGTGTCAGCGTATCGCGTCTACTGCCTCGACGGGGCGGGAAAGGTCTGGGCGGCCGAATGGATCGAAGCGGAAGACGATTCCGCGGCGCTCGCTGCTGCCCGCGAGATCAACGGGGCAACCCGCTACGAAATCTGGGAAGGACAAAGGCTCGTCGGGCGCATCCAGGTGGATCCGCAGATCTCCGAGGAAGATTGAAATCAGCCGGCCTTCTTGGGCCCGCAATCGCCAATCTTCGTCTTGTCCGCCTTGGGCTGCGGAGGCGAAGCCTTCGCGGTTTCCACCTTCTTCGGTTCAGGCTTGGGCTGAGGCGCGGCAACCGGCTTATTCAGAGTAAACTTCGTCGCGGCGCAGGTCTCGTCGGCCTTCGTCGCGGGGGGTGCGGCGGCAGCCAGCAAAAGTCCGAGAGCAATGATCATCGTGAACTCCTCGCTGGCCGGTTAGAGGGCCGGGCCTGAACGCGCGATGGATACGCACGTCACGCGGCCTCGCGGTTCCGGGTCTCTTCCATTACCGCCATCAGCCATTCGCGGAAGCGCTTGATCTTGGGCACCATGCGGCGCTCTGGCGGGATGCACAACCAGTAAGCCCAGCCACGCGCGGAAATGCGATCGGGGAACGGCATGGCCAGTCGCCCGGCCGCCACGTCCCCGGTCCATAGGAAGGGCGTCAGCAAGGCGAACCCCTGCCCCGCCATCGCCGCGTGACCCTCGTTGGCCTGATTGTCGAGGCGAACACCGGGCCGCCGCAGTGCCTGTTCGTCCGGGGCCACGCCATTGTCGCAGAACCATTGCTGCCACCAGTCGTCGCCCGGATTGATGAGATGCGCGGTCGGCATGTCCGACGGCTCGAGCTTTCGCCCGAGCTTGCCTTCGATGGCGGCGATGCATTCCGGACTGGCCATCGGCGTAAACTGGGATTCGAAGAGCTTGTGGCACTCGAGACCCTGCCAGTTGCCGGGTCCCGCACGGATCGCGACGTCGGCATCGCCCGCCTTGAGATCGATCAGCTCGTTGCTCGTCGCCATGCGCACTGCGAGCTCGGGATGCGCCATCTGGAAAGCGCCGAGCCGCCACGCCAGCCAGGTGTTCGCGAATGTGTGCGTCGTCGTGATCGTCAGGAGGCTCTCATCCTCCTCGCGGTGCGAGGCGAACGCGGTCTCGATGGAATCGAATGCCTGGCTGAGCGTCGGGAGGAGGCGCTGGCCGAGAGGCGTCAAACGGGCCCGCCCGCGCTCCCGAACGAACAATGGCGCACCCAGCCGCTCCTCCAAGGCCTTCACCTGATAGGAGACTGCCGCCTGGGTCAGCCCAAGCTCCGCCGCAGCGGCCGTGAAGCTCTCATGGCGAGCCGCTGCCTCGAATGCCCGGACAGCGGCGAGTGGAGGAAGGCGACGCATCAACTCACATAAGCTCAGCTTATTACCTTTGTCGAGGCTTTGATTGGCGCCGTAACGATCGAAATCGTACATGAATCCCACGCCGTCGCCGGACCTTTTGGGATCCTCTCCCCAGCCCCCTTCCGGCGGCGGCGAAAAAGGAGGAGCGAAAAACATGGCTTATGGACTGAACCCGCGCCTGTTTATCGAGAACGGGCCCGCAATACAGGCTGCCGAAGCGCATGCACGCAGCTCGAGCGCCGCCTTTCACGCCTGGGGTCGCCTGGACGCAAGAGGCCGGATCGAGCTCGTCGAAAAGGCGCTGAAGCACGCCAACGACCGCGACGCTTTCCCGCTCGCGCTTTAGGTCAGGAAAGGATGATCACCATGGTCGACGAGATCTACGATCGGATGTTCCAGGAAAACCGCGCTCAAATGAGCCGCGATTTCGGACAGCTCTTCAGCGGTATCGGCCGCGAGATCGGCAAGAGCCTGAAGGCAATGCATCAGTTCGAGTGGAATGCGCCCTGGGCCATCAAGGCCAAGGCATCGAAGGATGTCGGATGCGCATGACGCTCGCGTGAGGGGCAGGACAAGCACGCGACCTGCCCCTCATGATTCCTGTTAACTCAAGCACTTCTCAAGAAAGACTCGCTTCCCGAACAACTTAGGTGCAGCTTCCGCCCTCGCATTAACCAGGGGGCACAAATGCGCACATTCACAAAGCTTGTATTGTTGGCTTCCACGATGGTCGCTCCGTCTGTCGCGGCGGCGCAATCGGGCGACGTTCCCTTGATCGAGCGCGCCAAGCTCTTCGGAAATCCCACCAAAGCCATCGGGCGCATCTCTCCGGACGGCAAGTGGATCAGCTACACCCAGCCGCGCGACGGCGTGATGAACGTCTACGTCGCTCCGGTCGGCGATCCGGACAATGCGAAGCCGCTCACCAATGAGCGCGAGCGGCCGGTCCGCTCCTACTTCTGGTCACCGGATTCGAAACAGATCCTGTTCATCCAGGACAAGGGCGGCGACGAGAATTTCTTGCTCTACGGAGTGGACGTCGCGACCGGAAAGCAGACGACACTCACGCCATTCACCAAGACGCGCGCGCAGCTTGTCGGTTCTTCGAACAAGCATAAGGACCGCGTCCTCGTCGGCCTCAACAATCGCGATGCGAAGTGGCACGACGTCTACAGCCTCAACCTGAAGACCGGGAAGCTGACGCTCGTTCAGAAGAACGACGGCTACGCCGGCTTCCTCGCCGACAACGATCTGAAGCTGCGCATGGCGCTCAAATCGCGCGACGATGGCGGCACGGACTACTACAGGATCACCAACGGGAAAATCGAAGCGAAGCCGTTCGCGACCGTTGGTCTCGACGACTCGCTGACGACGTCGCCCGCCGGCTTCAACGCGGACGGCTCCATCCTCTATTGGATCGATAGTCGCGGCCGGAACACGGCAGCCCTGATCGCCCAAAACGTCGCCAGCGGCGAGCAGACCGTCATTGGCGAGAGCCCCAAGGCGGACATCGGATCGGTCCTGACCAATCCGAAGACTTTGGCGGTCGAGGCCTATCAGGCGGAGTATCTCACGCCCGAATGGACCCCGGTCGACAAGGAGATTGGGGCGACCCTTGATTGGCTCAAGTACAAGCTGGGCGCCACGCCGGTCGTCCAGGCACGGACGGATGCCGACGACAAGTGGATCGTCACCGCCGACAAGGTGACCGAGCCGGCGACCGTCTATCTGTTCGATCGCAAGGCCGGCACTCTGACCAAGCTCTACACCGGCCGTCCCGATCTCGTCGGAGCGCCGCTGGTCCCGATGCATCCGGTCGAAATCAAGGCACGCGACGGCCTGGCGCTGCCGAGCTATCTGACCCTCCCCGCGAACGCCGACGCCAACCGGGACGGCAAGCCCGACCATCCTGTCCCGATGGTCCTGGTCGTCCACGGCGGCCCGTGGGGACGCGACGGCTACGGCTACGACCCCTATTCGCAATGGCTGGCGAACCGGGGCTATGCCGTGCTGCAGGTCAACTTCCGCGCCTCGACCGGCTTCGGGAAGGACTTCCTCGCTGCAGGCAACCTGCAGTGGGGCAAGAAGATGCAGGACGACCTGACCGACAGCGTCGCCTGGGCGGTCTCGAACGGCATCACGACAGCGGACAAGGTCGCGATCCTTGGTGGAAGCTATGGCGGCTACGCCACGCTGGCCGGACTGACCTTCACGCCGGAGACCTACGCCTGCGGCGTCGACATCGTCGGCCCGTCGAACCTCTTCACCCTGCTGGGCACGATCCCGCCTTACTGGGAGTCGTTCAAGCAGCAGTTCTACCAGCGCATGGGCAATCCCACGACCGAAGACGGAAAGGCGCTACTGAAGGCCGCCTCGCCGCTGACCTTCGCCGACAGGATCAAGAAGCCCCTGCTGATCGGCCAGGGCGCCAACGACCCGCGCGTGAACAAGCGTGAGTCGGATCAGATTGTCGAGGCCATGAAGGCCAAGGGCATTCCGGTCACCTACGTGCTGTTCCCCGACGAGGGGCACGGCTTCGCCCGTCCTGCGAACAACATCGCCTTCAATGCGGTGGCGGAGAACTTCCTGCAGACCTGCCTCGGCGGCCGCGCCGAGCCGATCGGCGACGGCCTGAAGGGCTCGACGATCCAGGTGCTGCAAGGCGCCGACATCGTGAACGGCCTGAAGCAATCGATGGCCAGCAAGTAAGCAACGGCTGCTTCATTGCGGCGGGGGAGCGGGTCGCCTATAGGCCCCGCTCCCTTCTTTTGAGTTGGAGTGAAGCGACAGCAATGGCCCGGCGCCGCCAGATCTACGAAGGCAAGGCGAAGATCCTCTACGAGGGTCCGGAGCCCGGCACGCTCATCCAATATTTCAAGGACGACGCGACCGCGTTCAACGCGCAGAAGCGCGGCACGATCAGCGGCAAGGGCGTGCTCAACAATCGCATCTCCGAGCACATCTTCCTCGCGCTCCAGACGATCGGCGTCCCGACGCACTTCATACGCCGCGTCAACATGCGCGAACAGCTGATCCGGCAGGTCGAGATCGTCCCGATCGAGGTCGTCGTACGCAACGTCGCGGCGGGATCGCTGACGAAGCGCCTCGGAATCGAGGAAGGCACGCAGCTGCCGCGGACGATCATCGAATATTATTACAAGGACGATGCGCTCGGCGATCCGATGATCTCCGAAGAGCATATCGCCTGCTTCGGCTGGGCCAGCCAGGAAGAGATGAACGACATCGCCGACATGGCGATCCGCGTGAACGACTTCATGAGCGGCATGTTCGCGGCGATCGGCATCCGCCTGATCGACTTCAAGCTGGAGTTCGGACGGGTGTGGGACGGCGATTACGCCCGCATCATCCTAGCCGACGAGATCAGCCCCGACGGCTGCCGCCTTTGGGATCTCAAGTCGAACGAAAAGCTCGACAAGGATCGCTTCCGCCAGGACCTCGGCGGCGTCGAGGAAGCCTATCAGGAGGTGGCGCGACGCCTCGGCCTGCTTCAGGGCGACGTGGAGAACGCGGTCCTCGACTTCGATCAGCACCGCAAGAAGCGGGGCAAGTAGGGTTCAGCTTTCGATCACCTCGAAGTGGGTGACCTCCGGCTCCAGCTCGAGCAGGAAGTCCCGGTCGAAGTCGTAATATTTGGCCTTGAGCAGGTCGTCGCCCGCGTACCGGCCGATCGCTTCGAGATTCTCCCAGAGGGTGAACATCTCGACGTCGACAACATCGCCGTCGTGGCGGTGCAGGCACCAGGCGCCGCGGTTGCCCTCGGTTGATCGATAGTCGGCAAGGCCTACATCGCGCATCAGCCGCAGATATTCCTCGGCCTTCGAAGCCGGCACTCGCCCGTGCCACCGTCTTGCAATCATCGGACTAGTCCTCTTGTTAGAGGTCCTCGTCCCGCAGCCCCGCAGTATCCTTAGCCGATGAACCGAGCCCGTGTCGTTACCCTCAATGCAGCGCTCGGGCCGCTCGACTATCGCGTGCCCGACGACATGCATGTAGAGCCGGGGACGGTACTCGTCGCGCCGCTCGGGCCGCGGCAGCTGCTCGGCGTGGCGTGGGAGCCGGAGCGGCTTCCTACGGAGGAGGTCGGTGACAACCGGCTTAGGCCGATCGTCGGCACGCTCGACGTAGCGCCGATCGCGGCGCCGCTCCGGCGCCTAGCCGAGTGGACGGCGGACTATTATCTCGCGCCGCTGGCGTCGGTGCTGCGGATGATCGTGCCGTCATCAAGCGCACTGGAAGGGCCGCGGCAGCTGACGGAATACCGTCCCACCGGGCTCGTGCCCGACCGGATGACGCCTCAGCGGTTGAAGGCGCTGGCTATGCTCGAAGGACGGCAGGGTACGGTGCGGGAGTTGGCCGACCATGCGGGCGTCAGCGATGCGGTCATGCGCGGGCTGGTGAACGCGGGAGCGCTGGAAGCTGTCGCGGTAGAAGCCGATCGACCGCTCCCCTGCCCCGACCCCGATTTCGCGCCGCCGGACTTGTCCGAGGAGCAGACGGAAGCCGCCCGCTCGCTCTCCGCGGCCATCGGCAAGGGCTTCGACCCCGTGCTGCTCGACGGCGTGACGGGTTCCGGAAAAACCGAGGTGTATTTCGAAGCGATCGCGGAGGCCCTGCGTCAGGACAAGCAGACGCTGGTGCTCCTTCCCGAGATCGCGCTGACCGAGCCCTTCCTGAAGCGCTTCGAGGCGCGTTTCGGCTGTGCGCCGGTCGCCTGGCATTCCGACCTGCGCTCGTCCCAGCGTCGGCGGGCCTGGCGCGCAATCGCGAGCGGCGAGGCGAAAGTCACGGTCGGCGCACGGTCGGCACTGTTCCTGCCCTACGCGAACCTCGGCCTGATCGTCGTCGACGAAGCACACGAGCCCAGCTTCAAGCAGGAAGACGGCGTTCAGTATCACGCCCGGGACGTTGCTGTGATGCGAGGCAAGTTCGAGGACATCCCGGTCATCCTGTCGTCAGCTACGCCGGCGATCGAAACACGACACATGGTCGAGATCGGCCGTTATCGCGAGGTCACGCTCAGCAACCGCTACGCGGGCGCGAGCATGCCCGAGATGCGCGCCATCGACCTCACGCAGGACCCGCCGCCGCGCGGGCGCTGGCTGGCGCCCAGCCTGGTCGCGGAGCTGGAGGCGAACCTCGAACGCGGCGAGCAGTCGCTGCTGTTCCTCAACCGCCGTGGCTTCGCGCCGCTAACCCTGTGCCGGCACTGCGGTCACCGCTTCCAATGCCCGAACTGCACGGCATGGATGGTCGAGCACCGCCTGATGCACCGCCTTGCCTGCCATCATTGCGGGCATGTCATGCCGCCCCCCAAGGCCTGCCCGGAATGCGGCGAGGAGGACAGCCTCGTCGCCTGCGGGCCAGGCGTCGAGCGCATCGCCGACGAAGTCGCGGCGCTCTTCCCGGAAGCGCGCACCGCGATCGTTACTTCCGACACGATCTGGTCGCCTGCTCGTGCGGCGGAGTTCGTCGCTTCGATGGAAGCCGGAGCGATCGACATCGTCATCGGGACGCAGCTGGTGACGAAGGGATACCACTTCCCCAACCTGACGCTCGTCGGCGCAGTCGACGCCGACCTCGGCCTCGCGGGCGGAGACCTTCGTGCGGCGGAGCGCAGCTTCCAGCAGATCCAGCAGGTCGCGGGACGCGCCGGGCGGGGCGACAAGCCAGGGCGCGTGCTCGTGCAGACGCATGAGCCGGACGCGCCGGTCATCGCCGCGCTCGTCTCCGGCGATGCGCCAGGCTTCTACGCAGCGGAAACAGAAGCGCGCCGCGACGCCGCCATGCCCCCGTTCGGAAGGCTTGCAGCCATCATCGTCTCGGCAGAGATCTCGGCCGACGCAGAGGCAGTCGCTCGCCGCATCGGGCATGCGGCCCCAAAGGTGGAGGGCATGGCGGTCTTCGGGCCGGCCCCTGCCCCGCTTGCGATGCTTCGCGGCCGCCATCGCCAGCGTCTGCTGGTTCACGCCGCACGGAGCCTCGATGTCCAGGACGTCATTCGCGACTGGCTGGCCGGCATTGAATGGAGCTCGAAGGTGCGCGTCGCCGTCGACGTCGACCCGTACAGCTTCCTCTAGACGCGCCCGATCAACTGCCTAGGTTAACTCCCGCTCGGGCTCGAGGGGGAGCGAACAGCATGCGAGTACAATACTTGGTCGCGGGATTGGTCCTGTCGGCCTGGTCGGCGGCGGCGCCGGCCGCCTGGCAGAAGGCCAGCAGTCCGCATTTCATCATCTACGCCGACGACAAGCCTGAGCGCCTTCGCGCCTATGCGGAGAAGCTCGAAAAGTTCGACCAGGCGGTCCGCTACGCGCGCAAGATGCCGGACTATCCGGTCGGAGACGGCAATCGCGTCACGATCTATGTCACCCGCACCGTCAGTGCCGTGCAGCGGCTCGCGAACGATCAGAGCCGCATGGTGGCCGGTTTCTACATTCCGCGCGCGGAAGGGCCCCTGGCCTTCGTGCCGAAGACGACGGGCTTCGCGGACATGGATGCGGACGTGGTGTTCTTCCACGAATATGCGCACCACCTGATGCTGCAGGAACTCGACCGGCCTGTCCCGGAATGGCTGGTCGAAGGCTTCGCCGAATTCATGTCGACCGCGACGTTCGAGAAGGACGGTCGCGTGGCGCTCGGCCGTGCAGCCAATCACCGTGCAGTTGGACTATTCTACACCGAAGGCCTGCCGCTCGAGACGCTGCTCGCGGGCAATTACGACCGGCTGACCGATATCCAGCGCGAGTCTATTTACGGCAAGGGCTGGTTGCTGACCCACTATCTGGCTTTTTCCGATACCCGAAAGGGGCAACTCGACACCTACATCAACGCGATCGGCAAAGGCACTCCGGCGCTGGACGCCGCTCGCACCGCGTTCGGCGATCTCAAGCAGCTCGATCGCGATCTCGACAAATATCTGAAGCAGCGGACCATCCTCACGCTGTTCATCGGTGCGGATATCTTCAAGCCGGTTGCCATCGACGTCCAGGCGCTCTCAGCGGGCGCGGCCGAAGTCATCCCGCTCCGAATGGAATCCAAGCGCGGCGTCAATGGCAAGACGGCGGAACCGCTCGCGGTGAAGGTGCGCAAGATCGAGGCGGCCTATCCAAATGACCTGCTGGTCGAAGTGACCCTGGCGGAAGCGGAGATCGATTCCGGGCATCCTCAAGCTTCGGAAGCGGCGGCGGATCGCGCCCTCGCGATAGACCCAAGGAACATCGAAGCGATGATCTTCAAGGGCCGCGCGATCATCGCCGGCGCGCTGGAGAGCAAGACCGAAGACCGCAAGAGGTTCGACGAAGCGCGGACCTGGTTCTTGCGCGCGAACAAGCTCGACACCGAGGATCCCGAGCCGCTGATGGAGTTCTACAAGAGCTTCGTGATGGAGGGACTGGCTCCGACGAAGAATGCCGTCGAGGCGCTGCACTATGCATCCAACCTCGTTCCGCAGGACGCCGGGCTTCGGCTCAATTCGGCCGTGCGATACTTGCAGGACAAGGATGCCAAGAAGGCCCGCGAAACGCTCGCTCCCATCGCCTACGACCCGCACGGGCGGGGAATGGCGTCGATGGCCAGGAACATGATTACCAAGATCGACGCGGGCGACGCTGCGGGTGCGAAGAAGCTCGCTGAGCAGGGCGAAACGGACGAAGGTGACGCGACCGGGTCACAGGCACATTAAATCGGCGACCGAGTGCTTGCTGAGGTTCCGAACGGCAGCTAACCAGCTGAAATCGTCGCGTTTTCGAGGGGGATTGAAGTCGATGTTGAAGTATCTTCTGGCCGGCGCCGCCGCATTGTTCGCAGCGACCCCGGGCCAGGCCGCGTGGCACGAAGCAAAGTCCAAGCATTTCATCGTCTATGCGGATAAGGATCCGGCGGCGCTGAAGGCCTTCTCCGAAAAGCTGGAGCGCTTCGATTCGGCCGTTCGCGAGGCGCGTGGCGTGCCGGACGTGAAGCCGGGACAGTCGACGCGCGTCACCCTGTTCGTGCTGAGAGACATCGGCGCGGTTCAGAAGATCCTGGGCAAAGGGAGCGACGGCGTCGCCGGCTTCTATCTCCCGCAGGCCAACGGCTCGGTCGCCTTCGTTCCCGACCGCCACGACACCAGCAAATGGGGTCTCAGCGGCGAGAGCATCTTCTTCCACGAATATACGCACCACCTGATGCTTCAGGATGCGGACCGGCCGCTGCCGACCTGGCTAAGCGAGGGCTTCGCTGAATTCTTCGCAAACCCGGAATTCACGCCGGACGGCAACGTCGTGATCGGCCGCCCGCCGCTCTATCGGGCCGAAGCGCTCTATACGATCTGGGGCCTGCCGCTCGATAAGATGATCAGCGGCGATTACCTCTACGTCACGGCCGCCGAATATGAGTCCATCTACGGGCGCGGCTGGCTGCTGACCCACCTGCTTTCGTTCGACATGTCGCGCCGCGGCCAGCTCACGAAATATCTCAACGAGATCCAGAGCGGCGTGCCGGCTCTCAAGGCGGCGCAGGATTCGTTCGGCGACCTCAAGGCGCTCGACAAGGAGCTGGAGCGCTACTTCCGCAAGGACGTCTTCACGGTGACGACGATCCCCGCCTCCAAGCTGAACGTTCCGCCGGTCACGATTCGCGACCTCAGCAACGGCGAGGAGCAGCTGATCGACGCCAAGATCCGCCTCGCGCGCGGCGGAGATGACGTGCGCGCCAGGGATTACCTCACGAAGGCTCGTGCCATCGCTGCACAGAGCCCTGAGGACGTCAACGTGCTCACCACGCTGTCGCAGCTGGAGCTCTCGGCGGGGAATGCGAAGGAAGCGGCCGACGCAGCGAACAAGGCGCTGGCAAAGAATCCGCAATCGTTTGATGCGCTGATCGCCAAGGGGCGTGCCGGCACGGCTCTGGCCAAGGCGAACCCAGCGGGCGCGGATTGGAATGCGGTCCGCGCACCCTTCCTGCAGGCGAACAAGGTCGACCCGGAAGCGGCCGAGCCCCTGGTGCTCTTCTACCGCAGCTTCGTCGCCGAAGGGGTGAAGCCGACGAAGAACGCGGTGGATGGCCTAATCTACGCCGTCGCGCTCGCGCCGCAGGATTCGAAGCTGCGCATGGAGCTCGTCGGGCGCCTCATCGAGGACAACCGCCTCGACGATGCCAGCCAGGCCATCTCAACACTCGCCTACAGCCCTCACCGCGGCAAATGGCACGACGCGACCGTGGCCGTCCTGGAGCAGCTGAAAGTCCGCAACCAGGCGATGGCGAAGGAGAAGTGGCAGGCGGCCCAGAAGTTCTTCCAGGACGCCTGACGCCTAGAGGTCGAGCGCTCCCTGCGTGGTCTCCTTCTCGGCATCGAGCAGCTTGCGCTTGCGGTCCAGACCGCCGGCATAGCCGCCGAGCGATCCGTCCGACCGGATCACTCGGTGGCAGGGCACGAGCACGGCCACCGGGTTCGATCCGTTGGCAGTTCCCACCGCGCGAACAGCGTTGGGCTGGCCGACCGCGGCGGCGATGTCGGCATAGCTGCGCGTCTCGCCGAGCGGGATCTTGCGGAGCTCGCTCCAGACCGCCTCCTGGAACGCGGTGCCGCGCACGTCGATCGGAAGCTCCGGCGCATCCTGCGGATGGTCGATCGCCGCAATGACACCGCTGATCAGGTTCGCCATCGAGCCGTCGTCCGGGACCAGGGTCGCGTTCGGGAAATGGCGGACAAGCGCCTCCTCGCCTTCGTCGAAGGTCAGCCGGCAAATGCCCTTGGAGGTCGTCGCGACCAGCAGCGGACCGAGAATGCTGTCGACCACGGTCCAGCGGATCGTCTCCCCGCGTCCGCCGTCGCGCCACGCACAGGGCGTCATCCCGAGCCTCTCCTTGGCGTCGGCGTAAAAGCGGCTGGGACCGGAGTATCCGGCTTCGTAGATCGCTTCGGTCACTTGCTCGGTCTCCCCCAGGGCATCGGCCGCACGCTTGGCGCGAAGGCCGCGCCAGTATCCCGCGGGCGAGACGCCGAGGTCGCGCTTGAAGATGCGCTGGAAATGGTGCGGCGCGTAGGACACTTCGGTCGCGAGTTCCGCCAGGTTGGGCGCGTCTTCGGCTGCTTCGATAAGCTTCACCGCCTTGGCCACCGCCTCACGGTCCCGGCCGACCTCGTCCGGCTTGCACCGCATGCAGGAGCGGTAGCCGGCGGCCCGAGCCTCCTCGCCGGTGGCGAAGAATTCGACATTGTCGCGCTTGGGGCGCTTCGCCGGGCAGCTGGGCTTGCAGTAGATACCCGTCGTCTTGACCGCGCCGATGACCCGGCCGTCCCAGCGGCGGTCGCGGCGCATGAAGGCCGCCCAGGCCGTATCGGCATCGAGACGCGACACGTTGGTCACAGTTTTCGATCTAGGCGCGGCAGTTGTGCGTGCAAGCGCTTCCATGGGTCAGGCCCTTTCGATCTTGGCTGAGAAGCAGCCGCGCGTGGCGTTGTGAGCGTGAATGCTGACGATGTCCGGGTTCTCGAACAGCTTGCGAATACCGGCGTCGGCCTCTCCCGGCTGGGTGAGCACAGCGTCGGCCATCATTCCGTCGGCGTCGAACCCGCGCAGCGACAGCACGCGCTTTTCGAAGACCGGCGGGACTTCATCGACATATTCCGCGGCCTCGTCCTCGCCCTCGGTGACGAAGATCGCATGGCTGGCGCGATACGGGTTCGCGACGTCGTGGCTGACGTGATTGAGCAGGAGCACCGTCTCGCCGATCGCGCGGTCCGTCAGGCTCACGCGGCACGGAAAGGTCGGGCTGCTGACGGTCATCCGGAACGCACCGCGGCTCGCCAGTTCCTCGTCGGACAGGCCGAAGAGCGGTTTGAAAGGCTCAGGATCGAGACCGGAAACGCGATAAGTCGGCATTCGAGTTCTCCTTATTGGAGACCTTCGTACCGACGCATGCGATGCAGCGCTTCCCGCGGCTTGCGGTCAAACACACCGCCTCTAAACCATCCGCATGATTACCTTGGCACTCGCGGCACTGGCCGCTTCTTCGCCTGCTCCGGCCACCTGCCCGCCGATGCGTGTGATGACGTACAACATCCGGCTAGACCTCGAATCCGATGGGGTGAACCGGTGGTCCAACCGGCGCGACCAATTCATCGGTCAGATCGGGCTGATGCGTCCCGCGATCCTCGGGCTGCAGGAGGTGGTGCCAGGCCAGAGGGCGGATCTCGAGAAGGCGTTTCCGAACTACAGCGTCCTCGGCACTGCCCGGGAGCCGGGACCTTCGGGCGAATCCGCCAACCTTGCGTTCGACCGCAATGTCTTCAGCCTGAAGACAAGCGGCACTTTCTGGCTGTCCCCCACACCCAACGTTCCCTCGAAGGGCTGGGACGCCGCGTACAGCCGCGTCGCGACCTGGGCGCACCTGGTCCGCAAGAGCGACGGCCGTAAGTTCCTCGCACTCAACACGCACATGGACAATGAAGGGCAGCAGGCGCGCCTCGAAGGCGCTCGCCAGATCACCCGATGGCTGGCGGCCAACCGTCAACCCGGTGAGGCGGTCCTCGTCACTGGCGACATGAACACGGAGCCCAACACTCCTCCGCTTCAGGAACTGACCTCGGCCAAGCTGGGCCTGCGCGATTCCCGGGTCGTTTCGAGGACACCGCCCGTCGGACCGGACGGGACGTGGAACGACTTCAACGCCCTGCCCTTGCCGAAGGACAGGATGCGCATAGACTTCGTGCTGGTCGACCCGAAGATCGAGGTCGAACGCTACGGCGTGCTCGCCTGGCACTTCGACGACAATCGCGTCGCTTCGGACCATTTCCCGGTTGTCGCGGATCTCGACGCCTGCCGCCGATAGGACCTCTGCCGCAGAGTCCCGACGACCGCCTTGCATCACGAAAGACCCGCTGCTAGGGCCCCGCGCATCCCACATGGGGCGTCGGGGGAAACCTTGATATCGCCCTGTTTTTTCGTGGGGCACATTCCAGTTCGGGAGCTTTTGGCGCGTGGAGACATCCGGCGGCATTCAGGCCAGCTTAGCGGGACGATACGCCTCCGCTCTGTTCGACCTCGCACGCGATGAACGGCAGATCGATGCGGTCAGCCGCAGCCTCGACCTGCTCTCGCAGACGCTGGTGGATTCGCGCGACTTTGCCGAGCTGGTCGCGAGTCCGCTCGTCGACCGCGAGGAAGCCGCCAGGGCGTTCGCAGCAGTCAGCCAGCAGCTCTCGCTCGATCCGACCACGGCCAACTTCCTGGGCGTTCTGGCCAAGAACGGGCGGAAGAACCAGCTGCAGCCCGTCATCCGTCTCTTCCGGCGGATCGCGGCCGAGCATCGCGGCGAAACCACAGCGGAAGTCGTCACCGCGCACGCGCTCAAGGACGACCAGCTGGCCGCACTGAAGCTGCAGCTTCGTTCGCGCGTCGGCCGTGAAGTTTCGATCGAAACCCGCATCGACCCTGAAATCCTGGGTGGCATCGTCATCAAGCTGGGCAGCCAGATGATCGACTCCTCCATCCGCACCAAACTCAACAGACTCGCCGAGGCGATGAAAGGCTGAATATGGACATCCGCGCCGCTGAAATTTCCCGCGTCATCCGCGACCAGATCGCGAATTTCGACGCCGAGGCGGAGGTCTCGGAAGTCGGCACCGTACTGTCCGTCGGCGACGGCATCGCGCGCATCCACGGCCTCGACAACGTCCAGGCCGGCGAGATGGTCGAGTTCGACGGCGGCATCAAAGGCATGGCGCTGAACCTCGAAGCCGACAACGTGGGTGTCGTGATCTTCGGCTCGGACGCCACCATCCGCGAAGGTTCGACTGCCCGCCGCACCGGCACCATCGTCGACGTTCCGATCGGCAAGGGCCTGCTCGGCCGCGTCGTCGACGCCCTTGGCAACCCAATCGACGGTAAGGGCCCTATCGAGTTCACCGAGCGCCGCCGCGTCGAAGTGAAGGCGCCGGGCATCATCCCCAGGAAGTCGGTGCACGAGCCGGTGCAGACCGGCCTCAAGGCGCTCGACGCCCTGGTTCCGATCGGCCGCGGCCAACGCGAGCTGATCATCGGCGATCGCCAGACCGGCAAGACCGCCGTCGCTCTCGACACCTTCATCAACCAGAAGCAGGCCAATGCTTCGGGCGACGAGAGCCAGAAGCTCTATTGCATCTACGTTGCAGTCGGCCAGAAGCGCTCGACCGTCGCGCAGATCGTCCGCGCGCTCGAAGAGAATGGCGCGATGGAATATTCCATCGTCGTCGCCGCCACCGCTTCGGAGCCCGCTCCGCTACAGTATCTCGCGCCCTACACGGGCGTCGCGATGGGCGAGTACTTCCGCGACAACGGCATGCACGCCGTGATCGTGTACGACGACCTTTCCAAGCAGGCCGTCGCGTATCGCCAGATGTCGCTTCTGCTCCGCCGTCCGCCGGGCCGCGAAGCCTATCCGGGCGACGTCTTCTATCTCCACAGCCGGCTCCTCGAGCGCGCTGCAAAGATGAACGACGCCAACGGCAACGGCTCGCTCACGGCTCTGCCGATCATCGAGACGCAGGCGGGCGACGTGTCGGCCTACATTCCGACCAACGTCATCTCGATCACGGACGGCCAGATCTTCCTCGAGACCGACCTGTTCTACCAGGGCATCCGTCCGGCGATTAACGTCGGCCTTTCGGTCAGCCGCGTCGGTTCGTCCGCGCAGACCAAGGCGATGAAGAAGGTCGCCGGCTCGATCAAGCTGGAGCTCGCGCAATACCGCGAGATGGCCGCCTTCGCTCAGTTCGGTTCGGACCTCGACGCCGCCACGCAGAGGCTTCTGGCCCGCGGCGCCCGCCTGACCGAGCTGCTGAAGCAGCCGCAGTACAGTCCGATGCCGGTCGAAGAGCAGGTCGCCTCGATCTTCGCCGGTACGCAAGGCTTCCTCGACAGCGTGGAGGTTCGTGACGTGGTTCGTTACGAAGCGGCGATGCTGACCTTCCTGCGCAATGAACACGGCGAAATCCTCAAGAGCATCCGCGACAGCAAGGCGCTCGACGACGACACGGCCGGCAAGCTCAAGGAAGCGCTGACCGAGTTCGGGAAGACGTTCGCATAACATGGCGAGCCTTAAGGCCCTCAAGATCCGCATCGGCTCGGTGAAGTCGACGCAGAAGATCACCAAGGCGATGAAGATGGTCGCCGCCGCCAAGCTGCGCCGTGCGCAGCAGGGTGCGGAATCGGGCCGTCCCTACTCTGCCCGCATGGGCAGCGTCGTGTCTTCGCTCGCTGCAAAGGTCGCCCGTAACCCGGAGAGCCCGGCTCTCCTGGCCGGCACGGGCAAGGACGACACGCACCTGATCGTCGTGGTGACGAGCGACCGCGGTCTCGCGGGCGCGTTCAACACGAACATCCTGCGCGCCGTCCGCGTGAAGGCGCAGCAGTTGGTGGCTGAGGGCAAGACCGTCCTGTTCTACATCGTCGGCCGCAAGGGCCGTCCGCTGATCCAGCGCATCGCCCCGAAGGCGATCGTCGGCCAGTACGACACGACCGCGATGAAGACGCCGAGCTACGCCGACGCGCAGGCGATCGCTCAGGACCTTATCGATCGGTACACGACCGACAAGATCGACGTCGTGCACCTGGCGTTCGCGAATTTCCGTTCGACGCTGCTCCAGGAGCCGGCGGTCGAGCAGATCATCCCGGTGCCGCAGGTCGAAACCTCCGAGGCGGGCAATGCGCCGGCTTCGCTCGCAGCGGTCGAGTATGAGCCGGACGAGGAAGAGATCCTCGCCGACCTCCTGCCGCGGAACATCGCGATCCAGATTTTCCACGCTTTGCTGGAAAACAATGCGGGCTTCTACGGCTCGCAAATGACCGCGATGGACAATGCGACCCGCAATGCCGGCGACATGATCAACCGGCTGTCGATTCAGTATAATCGCCAGCGCCAGGCCGCGATCACCACCGAACTCGTTGAAATCATCTCCGGCGCTGAAGCGCTGTAACGAAACACGAAGCCAAGGAAGACAGACATGGCAACCGCCGCTCCCGAGACCAAGCCCCGCAGCCGAGCCAAGAAGGCCGACGCGCCGACTTCCGGTTCGGGTTCCTCAGTCGAGCAGCAGACCGGCAACCTTGTCGGCCGCGTTGCCCAGGTCATCGGCGCCGTCGTCGACGTCGCGTTCGAAGGCGAGCTCCCGCCGATCCTCGCCGCTCTCGAGACCGAGAACCAGGGCAACCGTCTCGTGCTCGAGGTTGCTCAGCACCTTGGCGAAAACGTCGTCCGCACGATCGCGATGGACTCCACCGACGGCCTGACCCGCGGCCAGACGGTCCGCGCCACGGGCTCGCAGATCCGCGTGCCGGTCGGCCCGAAGACTCTCGGCCGCATCATGAACGTCATCGGCGAGCCGATCGACGAGCGCGGCCCGATCGGCAGCGACCTCAGCGCCTCGATTCACGCGGACGCACCGGCCTTCGTCGACCAGTCGACCGAAGCCAGCATTCTGGTCACCGGCATTAAGGTCATCGACCTGCTCGCGCCTTACGCGAAGGGCGGCAAGATCGGCCTGTTCGGCGGCGCAGGTGTCGGCAAGACCGTGCTCATCCAGGAGCTGATCAACAACATTGCGAAGGGCCACGGCGGTGTCTCCGTGTTCGCCGGCGTCGGCGAGCGCACCCGCGAGGGTAACGATCTCTACCACGAGTTCCTCGAGGCAGGCGTTATCGCCAAGGACGCCGACGGCAATCCGACGCCGGAAGGCTCCAAGGTGGCGCTGGTGTTCGGCCAGATGAACGAGCCGCCGGGAGCACGCGCCCGCGTCGCCCTTTCGGGTCTGACGCAGGCCGAATATTTCCGCGATCAGGAGGGACAGGACGTCCTGTTCTTCGTCGACAACATCTTCCGCTTCACGCAGGCGGGCTCGGAAGTGTCGGCGCTTCTCGGCCGTATTCCTTCGGCCGTGGGCTACCAGCCGACCCTGGCGACCGACATGGGCACTCTTCAGGAGCGCATCACGTCGACCAACAAGGGTTCGATCACTTCGGTGCAGGCCATCTACGTGCCGGCCGACGACTTGACCGACCCGGCGCCGGCGACGTCGTTCGCCCACTTGGACGCCACGACCACTTTGTCGCGTGCGATCTCCGAGCTGGGCATTTACCCGGCGGTCGACCCGCTCGACTCCGTCAGCCGCGTTCTGACCCCGTCGGTCGTGGGTCAGGAGCACTATGAAGTCGCTCGTGCGGTCCAGGAGACGCTGCAGAAGTACAAGTCGCTGCAGGACATCATCGCGATCCTCGGCATGGACGAGCTTTCCGAAGAGGATAAGCTGGTCGTCAGCCGCGCCCGCAAGATCCAGCGCTTCCTGTCGCAGCCGTTCCACGTGGCCGAGGTGTTCACCAACATCCCGGGCAAGTTCGTGCAGGTCGAAGACACGGTCCGCTCGTTCAAGGCGGTCGTGAACGGCGAGTACGACCACCTTCCGGAAGCGGCCTTCTACATGGTCGGCGGCATCGACGAAGTCGTCGCCAAGGCCGAGAAGCTGGCCCAGGAAGCCTAAGCGGAATTGGCCGACCGGCTTCGCCTTGAGGACTGCGTCAACGACGTCTGTCCCTGGTCGGGGGAGCCGGTCAGCGCCGACAGCCTGACGCTCTACAAGGGCGAGGTCGTCGGCTTCTGCAATACGGGCTGCCGCGACAAGTTCGAAGCAGCCGCAAGCGCGTTCGACGCGGCGATTGAAGGTAAGAAGTAATGGCCGATCTCAGGTTCGAGCTCGTCACCCCCGACCGCCTGGTCATGGCCGATGACGTCTACATGGTCGTCGTCCCCGGCACCGAGGGCGAGTCCGGCATCCTGGCCGGCCACGCGCCGTACATGACGACGCTTCGCGACGGCGACATCGCCGTTTACCGCACCCAGGGCGCCCAGCCGGAGCGCATTCCCGTGACCGGCGGTTTCGCGGAAGTCAGTGAGCGCGGCCTGACCGTGCTGGCGGAGAGCGCGGGGGCCTAATCGCCCGTTCCGGCTTCGTTGCCGGAACTCACAGAAACCGGAAGCTGGCTCCGCGCGGATAATTCCGTCGCAATCAACCGGATGCGCCCGGAGCCGCGTGAACCGCGGAAAACTAAACGCAGTTAGCTTTTTCTAAAAGTTTGGCTCCTATTCACCATTCCTGACTTTCGGCGGAATCGCAGGAAACGGGAACGGAATGAACGCATTCGGCAAGCGCGGCAATCTGAGCAGCGGCGGCGGTGGCCGCCCGAGCTTCGGCGTCGCAAAACCGATGAAGGGTGGCTCCGGTGGGGGGTCTTCCTCCTCCACCGCCCCCGCACCTGAAGGCGGAGAACAGTTTCCGCCGGTCGCCGATCTGACGTCCGACGTGGACGGCGGCGGCTACCCGGAGGCGCAAGAGGTTCAGTCGGCGGCGATGGATCGCCTCAACAGCCGCCAGAACGCCAGCGGCGAGGCCGCCAGCAGCAAGACCGAGGGCTTCGAGGCTGCGGTCCACCGCATCAAGGAGCAGGTCCTCCCTCGCCTTCTGGAGCGCGTGGACCCGGAAGCCGCGGCGACGCTCAACAAGGACGAGCTCGCCGAAGAATTCCGCCCGATCATCAGCGAGGTTCTCGCCGAGCTGAAGATCACCCTCAACCGCCGCGAGCAGTTCGCTCTCGAGAAGGTTCTCGTCGACGAGCTTCTGGGCCTCGGGCCGCTCGAGGAGCTGCTCGCCGACCCAGCCGTCAGCGACATCATGGTCAATGGGCCGGACCAGACCTTCATCGAGCGCAAGGGCAAGCTTGAGATCGCGCAGATCCAGTTCCGCGACGAAGAGCACCTCTTCCAGATCGCGCAGCGCATCGTGAACAAGGTTGGGCGCCGCGTCGACCAGACGACGCCGCTCGCCGACGCCCGTCTCCAAGACGGCAGCCGCGTCAACGTCATCATCCCGCCGTTGTCGCTTCGCGGCACGGCCATCTCCATTCGTAAGTTCTCCGAGAAGCCGATCACGCTCGACATGATGAAGGGCTTCGGCTCCATGTCGGAGAAGATGGCGACAGTGCTAAAGATCGCCGGCGCATCGCGCATGAACGTGATCATCTCCGGCGGTACCGGCTCCGGTAAGACGACCATGCTCAACGCCTTGTCGAAGATGATCGACCCGGGCGAGCGCGTGATCACGATCGAGGACGCGGCCGAGCTTCGTCTGCAGCAGCCGCACTGGCTGCCGCTCGAAACCCGCCCGCCGAATCTCGAGGGCCAGGGCGCGATCACCATCCGCGACCTCGTCATCAACGCCCTGCGTATGCGTCCTGACCGCATCATCCTCGGCGAAATTCGCGGCCAGGAGTGTTTCGACCTCCTGGCGGCCATGAATACGGGTCACGACGGTTCGATGGCCACGCTCCACTCCAACAGCCCGCGCGAATGCCTGGCTCGTATGGAAAACATGGTCATGATGGGCGACATCAAGATCCCGAAGGAGGCGATTAGCCGCCAGATCGCGGACTCGGTCGACATCATCGTCCAGGTGAAGCGTCTCCGCGACGGTTCACGCCGCACGACGAACGTTACCGAAGTGATCGGCATGGAAGGCGAAGTGATCGTCACACAGGAGCTGTTCAAGTTCGAGTATCTGGACGAGACGCCCGATGGAAAGATCATCGGCGAGTACCGCTCCATGGGCCTGCGTCCCTACACGCTCGAAAAGGCCAAGCAGTTCGGCTTCGACCAGCCGTACCTCGAAGCCTGCCTCTAAGCCGCTCGGCGGCACTTTGGGGGCGGGCCAAGCGCAATTCGGACCGAGCGTCAGGATTTGAAAACTCCCACCGCCAAGCCTCGTCCAAGCCCTCGCCCACTTGATGAAAGCCGATCCGTTCGAGGATTCGTGTCGACGCGTCTTGCTCCGGCCGGGTGAAGCCGATGACGCGCAGACAGGGGTCGGCCTTGCGAGCGATCTCGAGCAATTGTTCGGCCATCGCAGTAGCGATCCCGCGACCTTCGAACTCAGGAAACGTGTGGTAGGCAATTTCAACGGCACCCGCCGCTGGAGGGCCGACAAAGGCCGCTGTTCCTACAACGCGATAGGAGTCGTCACGGCAAAAATATCCTAGCCAGGGTGAGACGCTCCGCCGCTTGCGATAAAGTTCGCTGGTTGAACGTGCGAGATCGCGCACGCACTCGTGTATGTCCGAGAAGTTGGGCGCGTCCTCAAGGGTGCTCAAGTCGCCGTCGGACAGACATTTCGCCGTTGCCGGATCCAACGCGTGAAGGCGAAATCCCCGCATCGTAACCGGCTCCATGCCTGGCGCCCATGAACACGACCGTCGGACCGGTTAAGCGCATCGACGGCGCTCGGCAATCTGCTTGCCACCAAACCTCCGGTTACCTACGCATTCGCCGTGCTGCTGGAGCAAATCCTTCCCGACTGCGCGCTTCATTCACTCGACGTGCGGCGCGATTCACGGGGAGCATTGCTCGCGCTGGAGGCGGAGCGGAACGTCCCCTTCAAGATCGAGCGGGTTTCAGTGCCCTTGAAGCCACGGTGATTAGGCGTGTGAAGCACCCGCACCGGGCCCGTCCTGCCGTCGTGAGCGGAATAGCGCGGCTTGGCAGTCCAAGCATCCGTGTCGACAACGAAGAACTGGTTCAAGGTAACGTCCCAGCGCCCGAGCCCGTCGATCATCATGCCGGCGACAACTGCATCGGCACGCCTGCTCCAGTGATCCACCCGCTTCGTCGTTCGGCCCTCCCGAAGAGCGAGGTCCGGATAAGATGCGAGGAGTCCGTAGCGCAGCGAAGTGTCGACAATGCGCGAGTAGATGTAGAAGTCCCCTCCGAAAGGCATGACCACGACCCTGACTCCCGCACGGCGGAACAGCCAGGATTCGAGCCGCCAGCACAACGTGGCATCGAGCGCAAACCCAAGAAACGAAATGTGCACCACTCGGGCGTTTCGAAGTACCCAGCAGAGCGCGATGCAGCCTCCCAATCCAAACCGAGCCTTGGCGGGTAGGAACGCGGGAGCAAAATCCTCGAAATAAAGATCGAAGTCTGACCGTTCGTTAATCGGGAAATGATTTTGCATGACCGTGACGCTCGCGTACCCGGCCTGTTGCATCGCTTTCGACCAATACTTGTTCGAGATGAGCGGCATGCTGCCCCACACCAAGCTCTTGCGCTTCCTGGAAGGCACCAGCGCAGCAAGGAAGAACAGGGGCAGGAAGGCAATGACTGCCAAATTCCACAATATTGCCTTCCCGAGCGGTAACCTGCTCATTTTCCGAGCACCGCCGCATTCGAGCGCATGGCCATGTTTCGAAGCCCCTTCATTCGCCAGCCTGGAGCTCCGCCATGATCCCATCGCTCGCAGCCAAGCAACATATGTTAAATTTTCGCGGCGAAAGGCGTGAAATCCGTGCGTTCGTCGAACACGTCGACTCCTTCGCGGCGCTTGAGGAAGCCGACCACGGCGTAAGTGACCGGCGTCAGGATGACTTCCCAGCTGACCTTCAGCACCCATTGGGTCAGCAGGACCTTGATCACCAGGTCGTTGGTCCATCCGGTCGCGCCCCAGAAGGCTAGCGGGTAGAAGATGAGGCTGTCGACGCCCTGCCCGACTAGCGTGCTGCCGATGGTCCGCATCCAGAGATATTTGCCTTCGGTCCAGACCTTCATCTTGGCGAGGACCAGGCTGTTGGCGAACTCACCCGCCCAGAACGCCAGGATCGAAGCGAAGACGATGCGCGGCACCTGGCCGAACACCTGCTCATAGGCCGCTTGTCCCGTCCAATCCTTGGCCGGCGGCAAGGCAACGACGACCATCGCCATGAACGCCATGAACAGTAGCGCCGCCGTCCCCGCCCAGATGCACCGGCGCGCGCGGGCGTAGCCGTAGACCTCAGTCAGGACGTCGCCGATGACGTAGGAGATGGGGAAGAAAAGAATGCCCGCGCCGAATGGCCAATCGCCGATGACGGGCAAGCGGATGACTGCAACCTTCCCCGCCCCCAGCACATTCGAAAGCAGGAGGATGGTGACGAATGCCGCCATCACGAAGTCGAAATAACGCAGGCGGCGGTCGTGCAGCGCCCCTGCCTCGATCTTGACCGGATCCTGCTCGCTGTCCCCCACAGTGTTTTTAGAGCGCGTTGACGGTCCGGGAGGCAAGACCTAATTCGGAGGCGCTGCCGAGCGGGTATGATGTAATGGTAGCCTGTCAGCTTCCCAAGCTGAACGCACGGGTTCGATTCCCGTTACCCGCTCCAAGGCTCGACATGCCGGGGGCATGTCGAAGCTTTGGAGCGCACGCCGAAGGCGGGGCGACCGTCACCAACATTGGCCGAAACCTCGCCCCATGGCATAAGCGCCGTCGGGGAGGACGCCACCGATGCTCCATATCCTGCTGCTCGCGGCCGCGATTCAGGCGGCCGAGCCCGAACAAGAGCAAGAAGGGGAAACCGGCGCGTCTCCCTGGCAAGCCGAGATCTACAGCAACTTTACGGGCTGGACGCCCGAGGAGCTTGCCGAGCGCGACCCATGGGACCTCGCGCACCGCTGCGGCGGCTCGCTGATCGCCAACGGCTGGGTCCTGACTGCCGCGCACTGCATCGACCAGGCGAAGGTCGACAAGGGCTATCGGGTACGGCTCGGCGCCGACTATCTCGACAATGACGAGGGCGTGACCTTTCGTATCGACCGGATGGTGCGCCATGCCGACTGGAACAAGGCCGAGCATCTCTACGACATCGCCCTGATCCACTACGTCGCCGACAAGGATACGCATGTCGGCAGCGCGGGGCCGATCGCGCCCATCCCCCTCTACGAGGGTCCGCCGCTCGAAGCCGGCGTGGACGTCTATGCTTCGGGCTGGGGCCAAGCCGAGGAAGGCAAGGACAAGGGCTTCCAGGCGGAGCTCACCGCCGTCGACCTCAGGACGGTCGATTGCGCGGACTACCCACAATACGAGGGCAAGACGCGCGAGTATCAGATGTGCGCAACCGGCCGCACGCCCGGCGACGACGCCGATACCTGCACCGGCGACAGCGGCGGACCGCTCGTGCTCGACGATCCGCAAGTGCTAGTCGGCGTCGTGAACTGGGGCATCGGCTGCTATCGCGCGGATAGCGCCGGCGTTTATCTCCGGATCGACAACGAGCATTTCCGCGACTGGATCGCCCGCGCAATGGCGGCCGCTCCAACCGTCAACGAATTGCGTTAGCGGTCATCCCCGCTTCCGCGATCGTCGCCGCTGCCCCGATCGTCACCGCTGCCACGGTCGTCCCCGCTGCCGCGATCTTCTTCTTCGTCTCTTGGGCCGCGCTGTTGAATGTCTTCGAGCATCATCATGACCGCTCTCCTCACGAAGCGGCGCGTGGTGTCTCACGATTCACGCTTTTCCGATAGTCCTCGTCAGGCGAAGCCTAGGTCGCTCACGAAGCGCTGGAAGCGCGGGTCCTTGGCGATCGGGTCCAGCAGCGGGTCTGTGGCGATCAGGCTGAGGCCAGAATCCCCGATGACCTTCGCGCGACCGAGGAGCATCAGGGCCTCCACCGGCTTCCCCCATTGTGCCATGACCTCGGCCTGCTGGTAGGTCGCCGCGTCGCCTACCTCGTTCACGAGCTGCGAAAAGGCCTTCTCAGCCGCGGCTTCATTCCCCGCGCGATGCTCGAGGATCGCGAGCCCGCGAAGCCGGAACATGCTCGCAGGCTCCGCTTCATAGGCTGCCCGAGCCTCGTTCAACCTACCCATTTCCATCAAGGCATCGCCCATGGAAGCGTGGGCGACTGAGATTCTGGGATTCAACTGCAGCGCGCGGCGATACTGACCGACGGCCTCAGGATATTTGCGTGATGCGTATGAAATCGCACCGGCCGCACGGTGCGTACGAGGATTGAGCGGATCGAGCGCCAAAGCTCGGTCGATCGCGTCCCTCGCCTCGTCGAACCGCCGCCCGCGGACCATGTAGATGGCGCATAGCAGGACAATGTCGGCGTCACCCCGGCCAAGCTGATATGCCCTGTCGTAGGATGGCCGGGCTCCACGAACATCCATGAAGCCGGCAAACTTCGAATAGCCAAGCGCCAAATGTCCCTGCGGCAGCGTAGGCGCCAGGCTGATCGCCTGCTCGGCCTCGCGCTCGGCGGCCGTATAGAGCGGCTTTAGCTCGCTCGCGGCCGCGCTTTGTGAGGCAATCGACGCCAGCACGCGAGACAAGGCCGCATGCGCCAATGCGAACTTCGGATCGGCCGCGATGGCGACTTCATATTCCGCCCGCGCTTGGCGGTCCGTGTCCGCATCCTTGGCGAGATTGTAGAGGGCTTTCCCACGCAAATAGGCTTCGAGCGCCCTTGCGTCCCTTGTCCCGCCCAGCCCCGGGGAATCCGTGGCCATCTGCACCGACAGGGCATTCGAAACGCTCCGCGCGATCTCGGACTGAAAGGCGAAAATGTCCCCCAATTGCCGGTCGACACGCTGCGACCATTCGGAAAATCCGGTCTTGCCGTTGGTGAGGTTCGTGCCCACCCGAACGCGATCGCCGTCCCGCTGCACCGAGCCGTCCAGCAGGTACGCCACGCCCAGCTTGTCGGCGATCGACTTCGCATCGCCGGCATCGTCCTTCACTGTGTTCGAAGTGGTCGCCGCGAGCACCATGAGGCCCGCGTTTCGTGCAAGCGCCGAGCGGACCTCCTCGGTAAGGCCATCGGACAGGAAGGCCTGGCTCGGATCGCCCGTGACGTTCTTGAACGGAAGGACGGCGATGCTTCGGGCGGAGGCCGGCGACGACCCGAGCAGCCCGGTCTTCCAGGCGATGGCGCCCGCAACGGCGGCTGCAGCCGCGGCGCCCGCGCCTACGATCGCGTTACGCCGTGTCACGGGCGCGGACGATGGCTTCCGCTCAACAGGCTCCTGCCCCAGCGCCGCCTCGATCGCCCGGCGCACCGCCTCCATTTGCGGAGCGTCCGGCCGTCCGCGCCAATGCGTCAGGTCGATGATTTGATATTGCCGGAAGCCGAGCGGCGGCTTGGTCCCGTCGAGCGACAGCGGCACCAGCCGGTGCCGGTCGCGTGCGTGCGTGGCTTCGTCCCTGACCCAGTCGGACTCGACGGAATTCGTGGACCAAAGCACGACCACGGCATCGGCCGCATCCAGTGCTTCGTCGATCGACCGGGCGAACCGGGAGCCGCCTTCGATCAGCTCGTCCCACCAGACGGTGAAATCGCGCTGCAAGGCAGCAGCGACGCGCTGGGCGCGAGGCTTGTCGGCATGCGCGTAGCTAAGGAAGATCGTCGGACGATGATCGTCGTTCGGCATGGTCCGCACATCCCCCGTATGCGGCGAGCTTAACTCAGAGGGGCGAGCGCGAACAGACCGGCTAAATGCCGCCGCGAACCGGGTCCAGGCCGGCCTCGACGAGGCGCCGGCTCAGTTCGTCCGCCGTGCCCTCCGCAAGCGGGCCATCGACCGAGCGAAGCACGAAATTGGCGCCATGACGCCCGTCGCGGAAGAAGGGATAGCTGCCGATCACAACGCCGGGATGCGAGGCCTCGGTCTCGCGCAGGATGTCCGCGACCTCGCTTTCGGCGGCATAGGCTCCCACGGTCACCGAAACGACGGGCCGGCCGCCTTCCAGCTTGCCGTCCAGCGCCTCCAGCATCTGCGCAGCGATGCTCGGCACACCCGCGAGGATGTAGACATTGCCGATCTTCACGCCCGGAGCGCCGGACTCCTCGTTCTGAATGAGCTCGGCGCCCTCGGGCGTCCGCGCCATACGCAGGCGCGCATCGTTCAGTCCGCCCCGCGTCGCGTAATACTCCTCGAGGATGCGCCTGGCCTCGGGATGCACGATGACCGGGACGCCAAACGCCAGCGCGATCGAATCCACGGTGATGTCGTCGTGCGTCGGGCCGATTCCGCCGGTGGTGATGAGATAGTCGTTCTGCGTGCGCATTGCGTTCACGGCATCCGCGATCCGCTGCTCGTCGTCCGGGACGATCCGCACTTCGGCCAGGCGGATGCCCTGGCGGTTCAGCCATGACGCGACCTGCGCGACATTCCTGTCCTGAGTCCTGCCCGACAGAATTTCGTCGCCGATCACCAGCAGCGCCGCAGTCCAGACCCGCTCGTCGTTCATTCCAGCCCCATACGCACAGGACCCGCCTCGGTTCAAAGCGACTTTTGGTCCAGGCCCCGGGTGCAATCCGGGCCCGCTCGGACTATGTAGGGCCCATGACCCAGTACATCACAGTCGATGCCGACGACCGCGTCGAGGCACGGAACGGCGTTATCAAGCTGCACGGCCCCGAAGGCTTCGAGGGCATGCGCCGCGCGGGCCGGCTCGCTGCGGAGATCCTCGATGCGCTCGTCCCGCACGTCGTCCCCGGCGTGACGACCGAAGAGCTCGACGACATCGTCCGCGAGCACATGCTGCGCGAAGGGGCGGTTCCCGCGACGCTCGGCTATCGCGGCTATACGAAGAGCTGCTGCACCTCGATCAACCACGTCGTGTGCCACGGCATTCCGGAGGACCGGAAGCTGAAGGACGGCGACATCGTCAACATCGACGTGACGCCGATCGTCGATGGCTGGCACGGTGACACGAGCCGCATGTACCTGGTCGGCGACGTTCCACTGAAGGCGCGCCGCCTCGTGGACGTCACCTACGAATGCCTGATGATCGGCCTGGAGCAGGCCAAGCCCGGCAACCGCCTCGGCGACATCGCCTCTGCGATCCAGCGCCATGCCGAGGGCCAGCGCTACACCGTCGTGCGCGACTTCTGCGGGCATGGCGTCGGCCGCCTGTTCCACGACAGCCCGGAAGTCGTCCACGCCGGGCGCCCGGGAACTGGCCCCGAGCTCAAGCCCGGCATGTTCTTCACCGTCGAGCCGATGATCAACATCGGCCGCCCCGACGTGAAGCTGCTCGACGACGGCTGGACCGCAGTGACGCGCGACCGCTCGCTCTCGGCGCAGTTCGAGCATTCGATCGGCATCACCGAGGACGGCTGCGAGATTTTTACGAAGAGCCCTAAGGGCCTCGACAAGCCTCCCTACGCCTGAGCCAGCCTCGGCCGGCGGGTGAACAGCCAGCCGACGATCAGACCGAACAGGGCGTTCGACACGCTCGTTTCGATCGCGTGGTAGAAGCGGATATCCGGCGGCATGTAGGGATTGTCGGGCAAAAGCGGCGCGACGCCCGCGATGATTCCGTAAACGAGCGCAAGCACCAGGGGCGCGGACTTCAGTCCTGACTTCAGCAACGGCCAGGCGGCGCCGACGAAAATCAGCGAACGCACGATCTGCAGCGATGCAACCAGCCCTGCCGGAGGGATCCGCCGCGTGGCGTAGAAGTCGGCGATGTAAGGGAAGACGAGTGTCCCGGCGCTCCAGTACAGGATCTCATAGGCGCCGATCACCGCGAGCACGATCGGCAAGGTGACTCTCACCTCCTCCGCGAGCGCCTCGTTCGATCGCTTCCAGCGGCCGGCCAAAGTCACTGCCAGCGGCGCCAGAATCGCGAAGATGATCAATGCGGGGATCGCTGCCGTCGCGACGTCCGGCACAGTCATCACTCCGAACGCGACGGCTTCGAGCAAATTGTTGGCCGAGCCGGCAACAATGCCGAGCAGGAACAGCATCCCAACCAAGCGCCAGCCTCTCGCCGAAGAAGCGCGCGCCACGATGACGAGGACCGCCAGGTTCAGCAGCAAATAGAGGCCGATGGCCATGGCAAGTCTCCGTCCGAGACTGGGTTACCGTATTACCTATGTAGCACAGTAGCGTATCCCCGCAAAGTCGCGTGCTGGCGCAACCTTATTGACACTTCTGTCAGCTAGTGGGAGCGTGAACCCAATGGAGTCGAGCTGCCCCGCCATGTTCCGCCACCCTGTCGCGATCGAGCCTGCCGACATCGACCACATGGGGCACGTGAACAACAGCGTATACCTGAAGTGGGTCCAGGACGCGGTGGTCGACTATTGGCAGAGCGTCGCTCCGCCAGACGCAGTGGCGCGCCACCTCTGGGTCGCGCTCAAGCATGAGATTTCCTACCGCAAGCCGACGTTCCTGCAGGACACCGTGGTCGCGGAGGTGATCGCGGACAAGGTCGAAGGCGCCCGCGCCTACTTCACCACCGTCGTCCGCCGCGGACAGGAGGTGCTCAGCGAAGTGAAGAGCTGCTGGTGCTGCCTCGACGCGGTCACGCAGCGACCGGCGCGGCTTGCGAGAGACGTCGTCAGCAGGTTTCTTCCGCCCACTGCGTAGGCGTCGGGTAGACCGTCCGTGACTTCCCCTATGGTGCGGGCGTCCCTGCTACGCTAAAGCACCACGCAGCCGGGGGCCTGTTCGGAAGCAACGTCTGACCGAGGGTAGTGGTGAAACGGCTAATTGCATTACTGGTTTTGACATGCGCTGCGGCTTCGGCTGCCGCGCGCCCAGCAAATGACAAAAATCTGCCCGTCGTGTTGAGGGCAGCTACGCTCCAACCCGGCGAATACGCCTGGGAATCCAGGGCTGCTTCGACCGGTCCTCTGTTCGTGGTCATCAATCTCGCGTCGCAGCGCGCCATGGTCTACCGCGACGGCGTTCTCATTGGCGCGTCGACGATCTCGACGGGCAGCAAGGATCGCGAGACACCAACAGGGGTGTTCCCCATCCTGGAAAAGCAACTCGTGCATCGGTCCAGCACGTACGACAATGCACCGATGCCCTACATGCAGCGCCTCACGTCGAAGGGCGTCGCATTGCATGCAGGCAACCTGCCGGGATACGCGGCCTCGCATGGCTGCATCCGCCTGCCGACGGGTTTCGCCAAGCTCCTCTACGGAGCCACTGAGATCGGCACGCCGGTTATGATCACGGATTCCGCGCAGGTCGCCGAGCAGCAGCGCAGGATGGACGAATTCGTGCGCGCCAACGACGACTTCGTCCGTCAGAGGGAGGAGCAGCAGGCGGCGGCGAACCGAGCCCTTGCCGAATTCGAACGGGCGAAGGCGGAGCACGCGGAGGCCGTGCGGCGGCACGAGGAGGAAATGGCGAAGTTCAAATCGGAAGTTGGGTCGGAATAGCTCTACGTCTGCTCCAACCTAAGCACTAGCTAAGCCGCGGCCGTCACTTTCGCCGCGTCCCACCGCGCCGTCAGCTGCTGCGCGGCCTCCACGTCGGGCGGGAAGTCGACTTCGCCCCATTCGGAACCGTTGATGTCGAGCGTCCACACTTCACCGCTCTGAGCCAGGTGATGGATCACGCGCAGGTACCAGATGGTGGTGCCCTCGGTGGTCCGCATCGCCTTCTCGATGGCGTTGCGGAATTGCTCCGCGCCGCCCGCGCGGAATGCCAGAAGGCCGATGGATTCCGCGTTGACGCCTTCGCTGATCCGCTTGCCGATTGCTCGGAGACTGCCGTCATCGGCCGCGACGACCTTCATGTCATCGTCATCGTAGCTGTCCTTGCGGTCGATCGTGACGCAGATCCCGGACCGCGTGTTGCCCACGACCTTGGCCATGAGGTCTCGTGATACCAAGGTATCGCCGTTCCACACGAGGCAATCGCCGCTCAGCTCCTCGCGGGCCATGTAGAGCGAGCCGGTGTTGTCCGCGACCTTGTAGAACGGATTGTAGATCGTCCGGACCTTCGGTCCTCCGCTCCGAGCCGCAATCGCTGCATTGACCAGCTCGTCGTGGAAGCCGGTGACGACGACGGCCTCGTGCACGCCGTTCGCCTCGAGCGTGTCGAGCTGTCGGTCGAGCAAGGTGCGCCCGTTGAACTCGATCAGGCACTTCGGTCGGCCGTCGACTAGATGTCCGAGCCGCGATCCCTGCCCGGCGGAAAGGATGATTGCTTTCATTTCAGGCGCCCCCTGCCTTCCAAATGCGGCCCTGATTGGGCATGGTCGATCCCGCGCACAGCAACGATGGGGCCGAAGTGAAAAAGGTCGAGGCAGTCATAAAGCCGTTCAAGCTCGACGACGTGAAGGACGCGCTTCACGACGCCGGCGTCTCCGGCATAACCGTCACCGAGGTGAAGGGTTTCGGCCGCCAGAAGGGCCATACGGAGCTCTACCGCGGCGCCGAATATGTCATCGACTTCCTGCCCAAGGTGAAGATCGAGGTCGTCGTCGAGGACAGCCTGGTCGACAATGTGGTGGAAGCGATCGCGGAGTCCGCCCGCACCGGCCGCATCGGCGACGGCAAGATCTTCGTGTCCGACATCGAACAGGCGGTCCGCATCCGCACCGGAGACCGCGGCGCCGACGCGATCTAGCGTCATCCCCTTTTCGTCTGCGGTAAGCTGCGGCTACAGTTGCATTTATGAGGAGCCATGCGCCCGACAAGGAGATGCTTGCGTCCATGGCGCCGGACGAGCTGCGTACGGCTATGCGGACGCTGGGATATCGGACGCAGAACGACCTCGCCAACGCGATAGGCGTCAGCCGCTCGGCGGTCAGCCTCTGGCTCGAAGGCAAAGTGGGCGTTCCGCGCCCGGTCGCGATGCTTCTGCGGATGCTGATCGCCGCCCAGCGGCGCGTCTACTAGTACCGCCCGCCTCCAGGCGCAGGGCCGCCCTCAAGCGCAGGGCCATGATCCATCTCTTCCGCATGAGTCCGCTCGAACTCGCGATCGGCGTCGTCGATGGCCTTCAGCAATTCCTGGAAGCAGGGAGTCTCGTCGACAGGCCACAGTCGCGAAAAGCCGTGCCCCAGCAGCTCCACCTCGCGCTGGGTAAGCAATCCGACTGCAACGATCCTTTCTTCCGCCAAGGCGGCGCTCCGAAACTGATTTGCATCAGCATAAACGAAGCAGACGCGGCGGCGGTGCCCACCGTTTCGCCTGTGGTCCGAACTGGAACGCTAGGGAAAGGCGGCTTTTCCTGGGCTCGGCGCGCGCGTCGTGGCCGTCTCGATCAGCCTTCCGCCGTCCAAACGGACAATCGAGTCACAATAGTCCATGACACTGGCGCGATGGCTGATGATGAAGATCGTCCTGCCTTCGGAAGCATGGGTAATCGACCGGAGCACCGCATCCTCGGTCGCGCTATCGAGCGCGCTCGTGGCCTCGTCAAGAAACAGCACCGGCGCGTCGCGGTAGATGGCCCTGGCAATCCCCAGCCTTTGCCGCTGTCCTCCGGACAAACGCGCGCCGCGTTCCCCGACGACCGTATCGAGACCCTGCGGCAAGTCGAAGATCACGTCCTGCAGGCAGGCGCCTCGCACGGCTGCCTCGACCCGCTCAAGATCGATGGCCCCTTCCGCGACACCAAAAGCGATGTTCCGGGCGATGCTCGTATCGGCGAGGAAAATCGACTGAGGCACATGAGCGATGTTTCGCCGCCATGACCGCCATTGTGCGGGCCGGAGGGGCTCACCGTCGATGAGTACGCGGCCGGAGCTCGGTTCGAGCAGGCCCATGAGCACGTCGCCGAGCGTGCTCTTTCCACTGCCGGTCCTGCCCGCGACAAACACAACTGAACCGCGCGGAACATCGAATGCGATGTCGACCAGCGCAGGCCGAGGGGCTCGGGCGTAGGCGAAGCTCACGTTCTCGAGGCGAATGGAGTTGCGAAACGGCATCGGCGCCGGAGCGTCCGTCGTGCCCTCTCGCCCCTCGGGAAGCGTCATGAAGTCGGCCACCTCGAATGCGATAGAGCGATTGCCGGCGAGCACTGCCCAGCTGAAATACAGTTGCTGAAGGTATGGCAGCAGCCGGAAGGCGCCGATCGACATGGCTCCAAGGATCGGCAGGGCAAGCGCAAGACTCCCCTCGCGGGACCAGAGCAGCAGCGCGAGCGCGATGATCACGACTGTGCCCACCGCCTCGATCACATGGCGCGGCGCGGCTCCGATGAACTGCGTGCTCGCGCTGGCCTTCGTGAACTCGCGATCTATGGCGCGGAAAGATTCGAGGTGGAGTTGCTGACTGCCATCGATGATGACGTCCCGAATCCCTCCGAGGCTTTCTAGCACGACCCGCAGACGCTGGTCGTAGCTTCGCGCCGAGATCGCGGAGTTGCGATGGAGACGGCGCGCCGCAACACGCGACACGAGCGCGTAGAGCAGGCCGAAGATGCCCAGCGAGAACAGGGCTGCAACGGGATCGATCGCGACCAGCGTCGCGACGATCAGCACCGTGACGACCGCCGCGCTGGAGCCGTAGACGAGCTGCAGAAGCACGCTCGTCGAGAGCATGTGGACCTTCTCGAGAATGGCAAGCACGTCGCTGCTATTTCGAGCGATGTGGAAATCGTACGGCTGCAGCAGGATCCGGCGCTGTATGTCGACGCCCAGATCATGGCCGGCACCGAACGCCCATCGCTGGCCGACCGCGACCAGCCAGAGTCGTATCGCTCCGGCGATCACGGCCAGAACCATGAGCAGGATGCCGGTGGCCACAATCATCTCTGTTGACGAATGCAGGCCCATTCCGGTGAGCGCGTTGGAAATTTTCCCGAAACCCTTGGACGCGTGATCGGCGGCGAGGAAGGAAAGGAACGGCAGCGCGCCGACTACGGTCGCCATCTCGGCGAGCGCGCCGACGACGATCAGGACCGACAGCCCCGCCAGTTGACGCCGCCGCGCCTGAGGCAGGTGATCGAGGAGGAAGCGAAGAGCTCCGCCCAAAGTGCTGGAACGGCTTGATTCAGCGCCGATCATGTCCGCGCGCGCTTGACGAGCACGACCTTGGCCGCCACGCCCTTCCCGTCGATCATTGAAGGACGGCTCACTTGACCCCGGTCGGTTTGATAGGCCTCCTCCTGAGCTTCGCAGCGCTGCCGATGGCGTCCGTTCGCCTGACCCAAAGCCGGCTGCTGCTGTTCCTTGCGCTGCTGATCGTCCATCTTTGCTCGACCGTCGTTTACTACGTCTACGTGCTGCACAATACGGCAGACACCTCGACCTACTTCTATGATGGCTGGCATCTCGCGCGGTGGCCATTCAAGCTGGGCACTGTCTTCACCGTGCAACTGGTTCAAAGCATGAAGGAGACGATCGGGGGAAGCTATCTCGATTACTTCCTGATCTTCCAGGCGGTCGGATTCTGGGGCGTCGTTCTGATCATGCGCTCCTTCGAAGAGATCCACATCGCTTTGGCTGTACCTCCGACGGCACTGACCACGGCATTGCTATTCCTTCCGGGTCTTCACTTTTGGACGAGCGCCATCGGCAAGGACGCGCCTCTGTTGTTCGCGACCAGCCTCGCGGTCTGGTCAGTCCTGTCCTTGCGAACACGGTTGATTCCATTCGCGATTGCACTTGGTGTCATGGTCCTCTTCAGACCGCACGTCGCCCTCATTACGGCGGTGTCCCTGGCGCTCGCGGCCGCGGTCGATTCGCGCAGCAGCATCGGCGCGAGGATCGGCCTGCTCATCCTGGCACTCGGCGGTTCGGCCCTGGTTGCCATGTCCGTGGACACAACCTTCAACATGACGGTCAGCAACCCGGATTCCGTGGCAGACTTCTTCGCTCGCAAGGCACAGGTAAACGATACGATCGCCGGGACGACTTCGATTGCGGGCGCTTCGATGCCAATGAAACTGTTCAGTCAGCTCTACCGGCCACTCTTCCTCGATGCGAATGGCGCTCTCGGGCTGATCGCGTCCGTCGAGAACTGCATTTTCATCGCGATGACTCTCTTCCTGCTGAGCAGGTGGCAGCAGGTTCTCAGGCTAACCCGGTCGGTTTTCTTTCTGGAGTTTGCCATCATCTTCGCGGCGACGCTGACGATCCTGTTGTCCATGGTCTTCTATAACGTCGGGCTGGGACTGCGCCAGAAAGTCATGATCCTGCCGGCCTGGTTAGCCTTCTTCGCGGCGAACTGGGCCTATTACGTAAAGACACGCGAGGTTCGGCCCGAAACACGAGAGCTGCCCGCATGAGCAGCGCTCCGAAGGAGCTCGGTGCGATGGAGGATCTCCGGCTCCGACCGGACGAGGCCTGGCCCGCATTTGAAGAAGACGAGATTGAGGCAGCGGGCGCGGTGCTGCGCTCCGGCAAGGTCAACCAGTGGACCGGTCCCGATGTCTCAGCATTCGAACGCGCCTGTACCGAACGCTTTGGCGGGTGCCACGGTGTCGCTGTCGCAAACGGCTCGGTTGCGCTGGAACTGGCACTTCGGGCTCTCGGAATTGAGTCGAAGGATGAGGTCATTGTCACGCCGCGATCGTTCGTGGCGTCGGCTTTCTGCGTGATGCTCGTTGGCGCAAAGCCGATGTTTGCGGACGTCGAGCCAGCCAGCGGAAACATCAGCGCCGAGACGGTCGAACGGGTCCTGACGCCGCGGACCAAGGCGATCATTCCGGTCCATCTCGCCGGCTGGCCTGCCGACATGCCGGCGATCATGGAACTCGCGGGCCGTCACGGAGTGAAGGTTATCGAGGATTGCGCTCAGAGCCCCGGCGCAACCGTGGACGGACGCCCCGCGGGCAGCTTCGGGGACGCAGCTGCATTCTCCTTTTGTCAGGACAAGATCATCACTACGGGCGGCGAAGGGGGCTTCGTCAGCTTCCGCGACGCGGATGCCCATGAACGGGCATGGGCATTCAAGGACCATGGGAAGAACCGCGCGAAGGCACTCGCGCCGCCAGACAATCCCGGTCAATTCCGCTGGCTCCACGACAGCGTCGGGACGAACTGGCGCCTCACCGGCCCCCAAGCTGCGATCGGGCTTGCCCAGCTTGGCAAGCTCGACGCTTGGCTCAAAACGCGTGCGCGGAATGCTCAGATCTGGATCGACGCACTATCCGAAACTCGCGGAATCAGCATGCCCCTCCCGCGGGAAGGCATGCGTCACGCCTTCTACAAGTTGTATTTTCAGCTTGAGCCGGGAACTGGCACGTCTGCTCGGACGGAAATTCTGCGCCGCTCGGCCGCAGAAGGGATTCGAGTTTTCTCTGGCTCTTGCAGCGAAATCTATCGTGAGCTGGCCTTCAACGGGATGCCCACGCCCAATTGCCCAACCGCGCAGCGGCTCAGCGAAACGAGTTTGATGGTCGAAGTGCACCCGACGCTGCGCCCGGACCTTATAATGCGGCGAGCTCAACGGCTTGCTCAAATAATCTCGGATGTTTTGTCCGAATCAGCTGCTAAGGACCATTGACCAGAAGGAACCTGAACGGGGTCATGGTCAGCGAATTCCTAAAGCGCCTTCCCGAATTGAGCCGGGTGCGAAAGCGAGCAATCCTCGTCGGCTATGACGGCGCCGCGATGGCCGTTTCCCTGTGGGGCGCATTTTCTGCTCGCCTTGGAATCCCGTATGTTCCTCAGAGCGCGAAGCTCATCCTGGCGGCCTGCGTGTCGTTCGCAATTGGGATTTTCGCGCTCTACCGTTTGCAGGTCTACCACATCGTCCTGCGCTACTTCGACCTGCGGACCGTCACCCGCATCTTCTCGGGCGCTGCAATCGCCGCCATCGCCTGGGTGATCCTCGTCTATCTGATGCAGGAGCGGATCCTCATCAGCGGCCTGCCGAGCTTCGTGCCACGCTCGGTCGCCTTCATCTACTGCGGCTTCCTGTTCCTGATGCTGTTCATGGGCCGCTACGTCATGGCCCTGCTGCTCTCAGGTGCCGCGCGAGTGCCCCCGCCCTCTCCGCATGCGCGCTTCAACATCGTCATCTACGGCGCGAACGCCGCCGGCATCAGCCTCGCCAACTCGGTGCGGATGACGCCCCAGTATCGGCTCGTGGCCTTCGTCGACGACGATCCTGCGCTCCGCGGCCAGATCCTGGCCGGATTGCCGATTCACGCCTCCTACGAGCTTCCGCAGATTTCACGCGCGGAGCGGATCAGCGAAGTCTTCCTCGCTCTTTCGAGCGCGAGCCGGAGCCAGCGCCTAGCCGCGATCAACCGGGTGACGGGACTGAACCTGAAGGCGAAGACGATCCCCGCGCCCGAAGAGATCGTCTCGGGTCGCTTCACCGTCAGTGACGTCCGCCCGATCGACGTCAGCGACCTGTTGCGCCGCGATCCCGTCGAACCGATCGGAGAACTCATCCGCGACGCGATCCAGGATCATACCATCCTCGTGACTGGCGCCGGCGGATCGATCGGTGCCGAAATCTGCCGGCAGGTGCTTCAGGGCGGTCCGCGCAAGCTGGTTCTCCTCGATCATTCGGAGTTCACGCTCTACGCGATAGACCAGTCGCTAGGCGAAATGCTCGACAAGCTTCCGCGCGACACACGCCCGGACATCGTTCCGGTCGTCGGCTCGATGCTGAACGAGGCCCTCATCCGTAGTCTGCTCCGTGAGCATGACGTCGACTGCATCTATCACGCCGCCGCCTACAAGCACGTCCCACTGCTGGAGCGGAACGAAGTCGTCGGCGTGGAGAACAACGTCCTCGGGACGCTCATCCTCGTTCGGGCTGCGTTCGAAGCCAAGCTCACCCGCTTCACCATGATCTCCACCGACAAAGCTGTTCGGCCGAAGAGCGTCATGGGCGCCAGCAAGCGGACCGCCGAGCTGATCGTGCAGGCCTATGCCGACCATCCGGCTTGCGAGACGGCGTTCGGCATTGTGCGCTTCGGCAATGTCCTCGATTCCTCCGGTTCGGTCGTGCAGCGCTTCCGCAAGCAGATCGCCCAGGGCGGACCGGTGACCGTTACCCACCAGGAGATCACGCGCTACTTCATGTCGATTCCCGAAGCGACGCAGCTGGTGCTCCAGGCAAGCGCGATGGCGCGGGACGGCGAAGTCTTCGTGCTCGACATGGGCGAACCGGTCCGCATCGACGAGCTGGCGCGGAACATGGTGCAATTGTCCGGAATGTCCGTGCGCGACGAGAACAATCCTGCCGGCGACATCGAGATTCAGTACGTCGGGCTCCGTCCAGGCGAGAAGCTCTACGAGGAATTGTTCGTAGGAGAGGACACGCTCGAGACCACTCACCCGCGCATCCACATGGCGAAGGAGCGGTTCGTCAGCCTCCAAGACCTTCAGCCGCATCTCGACGAGCTTCGCGAGGCGATCGGGAGCGGGCATGCCGGAACGGTCCGGCGGAAGCTCCGTGAGCTGATCGACCCGGAGGACGAAATCGAACGCGTTGCCGAAGGTGTCGTGACCCCGTTCACAAGGCGCGGTACGAACGCTTGAGTGAAGCGCAGGGGGCGGCGTGTCTGAACTGATCATTTTCGGGTCGGGCGGTCACGCCAAGGTCGTGATCGAGGCGGTGCGGGCACGGACTCCGGACCGGCCGATCATTCTCATCGATGATGACCCTTCCGCGGCGGGGCGCGTCGTGCTCGGAATCCCCGTCTCCGGCACCCGCGACTGGATCGCGTCCAACATCAGCGGCTCTCCCGTCGCTCTCGGAATTGGCAACAACCGCGGGCGAAGCGAACTTCTCGATTGGCTGGCGAGCGAGGGCTGCGAGGTCGAGCCCGTCGTTCATCCGTCGGCGATCGTCGGATCGACGGTGTCGATCGGGGCAGGAGCATTCGTGGCGGCGGGTGCGGTTCTGATTGCCGACTCCAAGATCGGCGAAGCGGCGATCGTCAATACGGCCGCGAGCGTCGATCATGACTGCCAGATCGGGAAGGCCGCGCACATCGCGCCGGGCGTCCGCCTCTGCGGAAACGTATCGGTTGGTGAGCGAAGCCTGATCGGGGTTGGCACCGCAGTCCGCCCCGGAATGTCCATCGGCGCCGATATCGTCGTCGGCGCGGGCAGTGCTGTGGTGACCGACCTAATCGAGGCCGGCACCTATGCCGGATGCCCCGCCCGCCGCATCGACGCCTAGGCACACGCCTTTGAACATTGCCGTCATCGTCGACAACGGAGCCGTTCAACGCTTCGCTTTGGACACCCTGAACGCCATCGATGGCGTCGACGAAATTGCCGTTTTCTCCTGCACTAATACCCGCCTGCCGAAGCGCTGGTTGAAGCACGGCGCCTATTACGCGCTGAACCTCCTCAGCGTCCGCAACCGGCTGACGCGCTTCGTTCCCGTCGCATCAGGCGAGAAAAGTATCGCCAGCACGACCGAGTTCGCGTCCGAATATGACGGGGCGTGGCAGCGCCTGCCTCCCGACATCGTGGCGAGGCTTCGCGCCGCGGATGTGATCCTCAAGTTTGGAATGGGTCTGCTTCGCGTGCCGAGCACGGGCGAGCTTCCCATCCCTATCCTGTCCTATCACCACGGCGACCCCGATCGATATCGCGGGCGTCCCGCCGGCTTCTGGGAAATCAGCGAGGGCGCTCCTGTCATGGGACAAGTCGTGCAGGTGATCGGCGATCGCCTCGATGCGGGTGAGGTCGTCGCCACCTGCGAGACCAAGGTCTTTCCCTGGTCCTACCGAGCGACCCTGATCGAGGCGTATCGGCACTCACCGCTAATCATCAACACCGCGATCCGGAACGCGCTCGCGCGCCGCACCCTCGCCAAGGAGCGAAATGGCCGAAATTGCCGCCTTCCGTCGAACGGGCGCACCATGGCGTTCACGCTTGCAATGGCGGGAAGGTTCGTTCGCCGCCTCCTCTACGGCGGCTTCGTCGAGAAGGCGTGGAACGTCTCCACGGCATCCGTACGCGAGCCGTCCCAAGTGATCGCGGGCGAGATTCCTCCCGCGAGCGAATGGCAAACCTTGCCGATTGCGAAAGATTACCGCATCTACGCCGATCCCTTTTATTCGGATGCTCTCGGGAGCATCCTCGTCGAAGCCCTCAACAAGCGGACCCGGCGCGGTGAAATCGTCAGCGTGGAAGCTACCGGCGAGCGACCCCTGATCCGGGAGGCTGGTCACCTGTCGTACCCCGCGACGACCCGCATCGACGGCAAGGAAATCATCGTTCCGGAATGTGCAAGCTGGTCCACGCCTCGCGCTTATCTCGCCGACGCCGATGCCCAGCCCCTGCCCACTCTTCGGATCGAGAATGACGAACGCGTCACCGACCCCACCCTGCTGCAGCACGGAGGCCGGATCTACCTCTTCGGGAACCCTCGGAGTGCGGGCGCGAGTGCGGGCGCGAACGTCCTTCACCTTTGGTCCGCCAGCGCGATCGACAGCGAGTTCAAGCTGCATCCTGCAAGCCCGATCCGCATCTCGCCTGAGGGTTCGCGAATGGGCGGAGCGATCCTCAATCTGGATGGGCGGCTCATCCGGTTCGGGCAGGATTTCTCAGGCGGCTACGGCGACGGCCTGATCGCCTTCGAAATCGATGAGCTCACTCCGGACAGCTATACGGAGCGCAAGATCGGCACCGTCCGCTTTGGCGACCGGCACGGACCCCACACGCTCAATTTCCGCGAAGGCGAGATGCTGTTCGACTGGTACCAGGAGCGGGTGTCGCTGCTGGCCGGCGTCAGACGCATCGCCGCTCGCCTGAAGCGCTAGCCGAGGGCTCGCAGGGCATCGATCACCCGGTCCTGATCCGCCTCGGTCAGGTACGCGCTCATCGGCAGGCTGAAGATCCTGTTGCTGACATCCTCGGCCACCGGAAAGTCGCCTGCCGAGTGATTCAGATGCGCAAGCGCCGTCTGCAGGTGCAGCGAGCGCGCGTAATAAATGGCGGTGGGAACCCCGGCGGACTTCAGCCCGGCGATCCATCGCTCCCGATCGTCGCCCGATGCGGCAAGCACCGAATGTTGCGCCCAGCTGCTGACATGTCCGTCGGGCACGTGCGGTGCCGTCAGCCAGTTCGGCAAGGCCTGCCGGTAACGCTCGGCGACCTGCTGACGCCGTTCGAGTTCCCCCGGGAACGCGTCCAGCTTTTCGAGGAGGATCGCAGCCTGGATGGTGTCCAACCGGCTGTTCGTCCCCACTCGGACATTGTCGTACTTGTCTTCCCCCTTCCCGTGCATGCGCAGCGACCGAAGCACGTCCGCGAGCTCATCGTCCTCCGTGAAAAGCGCCCCGCCGTCGCCGTAGCAACCGAGCGGCTTGGCGGGGAAGAAACTGGTCGTAGCGACGCGCCCGAATGCGCCAGCCTTCATCCCACGAACCGACGCACCGAAAGCCTGCGCGGCATCCTCGATTAGCTCCAGCCCGTGCCGCGCACAGACCTGTTCGATAGTCGCATAGTCTGCGGGGAGGCCGAACAGGTCGACGGTCATGACTGCGCGGGGCCTAACTCGACCGGCGTCGCGCGTGCGCTCAACTGCTTCCTGCAGCGCGACCGGATCGAGATTGAACGTGCGTGGATCGATGTCCGCGAAGACAGGCAGCGCACCGGCCAGCATGATCGCCTCGACCGTCGCGAAGAAGGTGAAAGGCGTCGTGAACACCGCGTCGCCCGGCCCAATCCCGAGCGCTCGCAATGCAAGCACCAGCGCGTCCGTACCATTCGCGCAGGTGACGGCGTGGCCTACACCGCAATAGCTGGCCAGCTCGCCCTCGAGCTCCGCCACCTCCGGCCCCATGATGAAGGCGCCATGCTCGAGCACGGCCTCGATGCGGCGATCGATGCGTTCACGAAGCGCCGAATATTGCGCCTTGAGGTCGATGAACTGCATTCAGCCCCCGCTCCGCCGCCGGATCGCCTCGCGGTACAATGCGCCATAGCTTCGCGCCATGGCCGCTGCGGAATGCTCCGCCTGCAAATGCCTGTACTGCCGCTTGGCAAGCTCGTTGCGTGTCTGGTCGGATCGCAGCAGCTCGACCGCTTTGTCTCCAACCTCCGCCGGGTTGCGGCTCGACCAGATCCAGTCGCTCTCTCCGCTATGATCGCCGCGCAACTGGATTGCGATGACGGGAACCTTGGCAGCAACCGCTTGAAGGCCGGCGACGCCCGACACGGCCCCGACGTTCGCGGTGACGTAGAGGTCGCTGATCGACAGCGGCAGTTCGATCCGTTCGATCAGTCCGGGAAGATGCAAACGGTCCGCGATCCCTGCCGCTGCGGCATCACGCTCGATCGCCGCACGCTCGGGTCCATCGCCGCCCATGACGAAATACACGTTGGGCCCAAGCTCCTCCGCGATCGTCGCGAACGCGGGCACGTAACGGCGCGGTCGTCGCTCCTCGATGAGTCGGCTGACCGTCGTCACAACCTTGGCGTCTGCCGGAATACCCAGCGACGCGCGATAATCCGCCTGCTGCTTGCGCGTGACGTTGCTCGTGTCGGTCTCGCCCAGCCCGATGGGAATCACCTTCGACGCGATATGCGCATTCCGCTTGAAAAACTCGCGCCAGTAGGGATCCTCGACCATCATCCCGAGGCCGTCCCACTGCCCCGCGAGCTGCGCATGGAACCAGCGTTGGATGCGCGGAATGGGCATGCCCACGGCGTGGTAGGTTTCGACCACTGCCGGACCGTTCCTGCCCGCCAACGCCCGCGCGCCCGCAGCGAACAGCGCGCCGTAAGTCAGGTGGCAGTGCAGCACGTCATGGTCGGCGATGAGCGAGCGGTTGGCCGAAATCCAGCGGACCATCTCCGGATACTTGCCCAAGCGCCCCATCGGCTTGTCCGAGACGAGATGGACCTTCACCCGTCGATCGAGGCCGTCGTGCGCGCGGTCCTTCGGCAGCGGATGGCCGAGGACCATCGTCACCTTGTCGCCCGCCGCAACCTGCCGGTTCGCAAGCTCGATCGCGAGCCGCTCGCCGCCGCCCCTGGCGAGGCTGGGAAGGACGTGAAGAATCTTCATTCGGCCCTCTTTTGGCGGCTGCTCCGCGCAAGGACCAGCGAGACTTCTTGGACACGGACCACCCCGCCCGCCTGAATTTTCAGGAGGATAGGCCTCGGCTCGCACCGGCGACCAGACCAGTCGGGTCAATTGCGGATATGGCTTGGATCTCAGGGAAGAAATGGTGGGCGTGACAAGGATGAACTTGCGGCCCCTGGGATGTCAGCACGAGCAGCCTCAGCTGACCTGCTGACTCTTCAAGGTTCCAAGCAGGCGAACATGCCGATTGGCCCAACAAAACGCGATTCGACAACCGTTCGCGTTCAAGTTGAACCAGTCGAACACTGTAAGTCGAGAGCCCACCTAAGAAGCCGATAAACAATCGGATTGCGCGCGCTCGATCGGAGAGAGGTTCTTCAGTTTGCGCCGGCAAGCCTCGTCAATTCATGTTCCGAAGGGTGATGGAAGCCGGGAATGCACCTTGTTTCGCCGGACGCGAACACCCGCGGCTACAAATCCCACGAGCATCATCATCCACGTCGAGGGCTCCGGAACCGCGGACGCGTTCGGCGTGTAAGAATAGCTCAAAGTGTAGTTGAAGAAGTTGCAGAGCTCTTCTCCCTGGAACGCTCCACCGTAGCAGACGGGGCCGAGTGAGATCGGTTGAAGCGGAGGATCTGAGCTGAACGTAATGTCCGATCCGTCGTAGAAACCCGGCCCGAAGAACCTTAGAGCCAGGTCCCAATCGTAGATGCCCGAAGTGCCCAACTGCGGTATGATCGAAGGATCGACGGAAAAGGTTGCCGCGCCGTTCGCCGACATCTCGAAACTCCGGTCATCATCCCTCACCGTCGCCTCGCCCGAGCCTGAGATGGGCACCGCAAACGTGGCGAGTTCTACCGATCCCTGGGATACCGGAAACAGGAAGAGAGAAAAATTTGATGTTCCGTCGATCGACCATCCAATATCCGCTGTTGCTGGATCGTCCTGCGGCCAACCACCGATCACGAACCCGCTGCGGTTCTCGGTCCCGCTGATCGCGAGAGTCACTCCGTCGAGAGTGCCGAGTGAATAGTCGAACCCGGGAAGGGCTCCGAGGGCCGCCCCATAGTTGTTGCCCGAAACGACGACGACTTCGGCACTCGCCGGTTGAGCGCTCAGTCCCGCCGTTATCGCTGCGGCAACGAGTAGACGCTTCAGCCCCATCGATCTCACTCCTCAGCTGTGAGTCGGAGCCAATGGTATCCTGAAGTCGGTGCGCATGCCTAGCCATGCTACCGTTTGTGGTTAGCTTCGGTCGTTGAACTTCGCTAATATCTGGGCCTGCTGCCAGCTTTCGTCGGAGAGGGGCCTCGCTCGAACGGGGCTGCACCACACGCGGGCGAAGCGGAGTAAAGTTACGCTTCAGGAACGCCCGCCCAAACTCCTCCGATCCAAGTTTCGCGCACCGTCAGTTCTCCGTCTAACAAAGCGAAGTCGGCCCGCCTGCCCGGGGCAATTACGCCTTGCTCTCCATCCAGCCCGAGGAACGCGGCCGGCGAGGCGCTTGCTATTGCCAGCGCAGTTTCGAGGGGGAGATCGAGAAGCTCGACGGCATTGCGGACGGCCCAAGCCATGTCGAGGTCCGATCCAGCAAGCCTGCCGTGTTCATCAAGGCAGGCTCCGTCCTTCGCGAAGATGGGCTTTCCCTGGAGAATGAATTCCTTCGACGCCGAACCGACGCTCGGCATGGCGTCGGTGACGAGCATGAACCTGTCGTGCGCCTTGCACCGCAATGCGATCTTTAACGTCGCCGGGCTGACGTGGTGGCCGTCGACAATGATCCCGCACCAGGTCGCATCGCTTTCCAGCGCAGCGCCGACGACGCCGGGCTCACGCGCGCCAAGCGGGGACATTGCATTGAACAGATGCGTCACGCCTGAGAGGCCGGCGTCCATTGCGGCGCGAACGTCGTTGTAGCTGCCGTTGCTATGGCCGGCCGACACGATGACCCCGGCGCCGACGAGGCGCGCGATCATTTCCGGCGTGGTGCATTCGGGAGCGACCGTAACGACAGTCCGGCCGGCCTTCATGGATGTCAGGACCTGGAAGCCCTCCTCGTCGAGGTTACGGATCTTGTCGGCGTCGTGAATGCCTTTGCGGTGCTCGTTGAGGAACGGGCCCTCGATGTGAATGCCGAGCACGCCCGGGACGCCTTGAGCGATCGCTGTTTCGACGGCCTCGATCCCCGATCGGATCACGTGGAGGTCGTCGCTGATTAGCGTCGGCAAGAAGCCGGTCGTTCCGAACGCACGGTGCGCGGCGCCAATGGTGCGGATCGTGTCTACGGTCGGAGCGTCGTTGAAGAGCACGCCCCCGCCGCCGTTTACCTGCGTATCGATAAACCCGGGAACGAGGAGCCCACCACGCAAATCGTGAGTCTCGAAGCTTCCGGCTTCCTGTTCGTCCGTCACGGCACGGATGCGATTGCCTTCGACCAGCACGGCCTTCCCTTCGGAGATCCTTCCGTCGATCAGGACTCGACCGTTGATCAGCGCCACTTTCGTCACAGAGTCTCCGTGACCTTCTTGAGATGCATCGGCTGGTCCGGATCGAGCCCTCGCCGAAGCGAGAGCGCGTTTGCGGCACGATAGAAGGCCTGGATCTGGAGCAGTGGCGCGATCAACTCATGGCTGGTTGGGACGGGGAGGCTGTGCGCTCCGGCGACGGCTCCGCCCGCGACGAAAACAGGCGCCCCATGCCCGACCATATCGCGCACGAGTCGGTCCACCAGTTCGCCAGTCTCATCGGGCTGACGGAGGACGAGCACAGGAAAATCGCGCCCGACGAGCGCCATCGGACCGTGCCGGACCTCTGCCGCGCTGAACGCTTCGGCGTGGACTCTGCAAGTTTCCTTGAGCTTGAGAGCGGCCTCCTGAGCGACGCCGAGACCCGGCCCGCGGCCGATTACATAAAGGCCGTCGGCATGAGCAAGGCACTCGACCAGCGGCTCCCAGTCGGAACTCCATGCTTCCTCAAGGAGGGTGGGTGCGCCGTTCAACGCGCCGAGCAGATCCTGGTCGCCATTCCATGCCGCTACGAGGTGCAGAATGGCCGCAAGGCTCGCGATGTAGGACTTGGTGGCGGCGACGCTTTCCTCGACGCCGGCACGGAGCGGGATCGTCAGATCGCATTGCTCGGATAACGGAGAGCCTTCCGCGTTGACCATTGCGACCGTGAAGGCATGTCCGGCCTTCGCGCGATCCAGGGCCGCAAGGATGTCCGGGCTGCGTCCCGACTGCGAAATCGCGAGCGCCAGCATGTCCCGAACGTCCAGCGTATCCCCGTAAACCGACGACACGGACGGTGCCGCCGAGGTGGTAAGGACTCCGGCGCGAGTCTCGACCACATATTTCGCGAAGGTCGCCGCATGGTCCGAACTCCCTCGTGCGTAGGTGATCACGCCTCGTGGAGGCTCCGCCCGCAGGCGTTCACCCAGAGATCGAACGAGATCGCCGTTCTCGAGGAATTGCCGCGCTACGACGGCGGGAGCTTCGGCAGCCTCGGCGAACATCCGCGTTTCTTGCACGTGACGAATGCTCATGCGCGCGCGTTCAACTCTGCAACGAAGTCGTATGCGTCGCCGCGATACCAGCTTTCGGTCGCCTCGATCACGCGGCCGTCATCGAGAAATCCGCGGCGCTCAATGTAGAGAGCGGGAGCGCCGGGCTCGACCCCCAGCAGCTCCGCGCGCTCCTCGTCGAGCAGTACGGCACGAAGCCGCTGTAGCGCGCGAGTCGGCCGGTTGCCCTCCGACTGCAGCGCCGCGTAGAGCGAGTCCTCCACGACGTGGACGTTCGGAAGCCCGAACCCAGGGATCTTCGTATATTCGAGAGCCATCGGCAGGTCGTCGGCGAATCGGATGCGATTGAAACGATAGACGGCGGCGCCAGGGCTCAAGCCAAGCGCGAGCGACTCTTCCGGCGTGACTGAACCTTCCGTGCGCGTGAGCCATTCGCTGTGAGGCGTGCGCCCGCGAGCGATCATGTCCTCCGAGAAGGACGTGAGCTTGGCGAACTGCTTTTCGACCCGTCCGCTCACGAACGTACCGGCGCCCTGCTTGCGAAGGAGGAGGCCCTCCGCGACCAATCCGTCGAGAGCCTTGCGCACGGTAATCCGCGACACCGCGAAATCGGTTGCGAGGTCTCTTTCCGGCGGAAGCGCGTCCTGCGGTCCAATGACCGATGTGTCGATCGCCCGGCGCAGCGCGTCTTGGAGCCGGCGGTACAGCGGCCCGCGCCCGTCCAGCTTTCCAATCCGCTCCGCTAAGCCCGTCACCCCGTGCCCCCCGCCGGTTACGCGAGTCTCATAATACCAATCTGTTACCAAATGCCAGCAGAAAAATTTCAAATGCCTTATATACCGCCACAATTCCGACCCTCTTGACGTTTGAAACCAATTAAGGAATGGTCTGCAAATTACGGACCATTGGTATTCATTTGGAACTAGTCCACTGATTGCCCGCGGCTCGAAAGGGGGAGACAGGGTATGGCCATTCGGCACTTGATCGTCAGCTCGGCGAGCGCGTTCGCGCTCATGGCTGGAACGGCGCACGCGCAAACAGCAGATCCGAACCAACCGGCGCCGCCTGCACCGGCCACTGACGCAGCTCAACCGGCACCGTCGGCACCGGCAGACGCAGCGAGCGGCGACGAGATCGTCATCACCGGCATCCGCGCGAGCCTTCAGCAGGCGATCGCGATCAAGCGCCAGGCCGACGCGGTCGTCGATGCCGTCTCGGCGGAAGATATCGGCAAGTTCCCGGACAAGAACGTCGCCGAGGCCTTGCAGCGCGTAACGGGCGTTTCGATCAGCCGGGATTTCGGCGAAGGCGAACGCGTATCGGTGCGCGGCACGGCGCCGAACCTCAGCCTCACGTTGCTCAACGGTCATGCCGTCGCCACCGCCGACTGGTTTGTTCTCGACCAGCTCGCGGCCTCTCGCTCGTTCAACTATTTGATGCTGCCCGCCGAGATGGTGTCGACGCTCGAGGTGTATAAATCGCCGAAGGCCGACATCGAGGAAGGCGGCATCGGCGCGACCATCAACGTCAAGACGCGCATGCCGCTCGACGAGAAGCCGTTGACCATCAACGGCTCGCTTCAGGGTGTCTACTCCGAGCTCGCCGATAAGGTGGATCCCAACGCCTCGGCGATGATTTCCTGGCACAATCAGGACAAGACGTTCGGCCTGCTGTTCGGCGCGATCTATCAGAAGCGCCATCTTCGCCGCGATGGCGTCGAGGTGCTGGGTTATACGGCCGCGCCCGAGGAGCTGGGCGAAGACTTGCAGATCCCGGCCCTCGTCGGCTCGGTGCTGTTCAAGCAGACCCGTGAGCGCATCGGCTTCAACGCAACGGCGCAATGGCGTCCCACCGATACGGTGGAGATGAGCCTGACCGGGCTCTATAGCCACATGAACGCCGACAACTTCAACCAGAACTACATGGCGTGGTTCTCGAACATGCTGAACAACGGCGCTGTCCCGACCAATACGACCGTCGAGGACGGCACCGTTACCTCCGGCACGTTCGCGATGATCCCGGGCGTGAACGGCGCGGTCTTCGATGCGATCGATCGTCTCGCGCACACCCAGACGCGGTCGCTCGATTACAATGTCGACTTCAAGCCGGACGACAAATGGGCCTTCCACGGCCAGATCGGCTACACCGACGCCGAAGGCGAAACCGAAGCGCAGCCGTTCTGGGAAACCAACGCTCCGACGGGCTTCACCTTCGACCTGCACGGCGTTCCGAAGATCCACTTCACGGATCTCGACCCCGAGAGCGCGGACGGGATGACGCTCGGCTGGGCATCCTATGACACGATCAAGAACACGGACCAGGAATTCTACGCGCGCGGCGACGTGACGCGGCTCATCGAAGCGGGGCCGTTCCAGTCGATCAAGGCGGGACTGAAGTTCACCAACCACAAGCGCGAAACGCTGCACATCGCGGGTCGCACCGGGACATTCTATCCCTGGAACGGCAACGATTGCGGTGGTGGGGCGCCCTGTGGTCTCGACACCGTTGCCGGCAGCATGACGCCCGGCAACTTCCTGTCGGACATCGGCGGCAATGGCGTCCTCGATTCCTACCTGCAGGTGGACAAGGGCGCTCTAGAGGACCTGTTCGGCACGCTCGACTTCGTCGATTGGACGCCAACCACGACGGCGCGCGACATCCGCTTCCTCAATCCGCAGGCGAGCTTCCAGATCACGGAAAAAACCTATGGCGGCTTCGTCATGGGGAATTTCTCAGGCGAGCGCTGGCGGGGCAATCTCGGCCTGCGCCTGGTCCACACGGACCAGACCGCCGACGGCTGGTTGATCGGTGACCCGGGCGGGGAGCCCAATCCATTCGGTCCGATCACGCCGGTCACCTTCAAGAACAGCTACACGGACTGGCTGCCGAGCGTGAACGTGGCGTTCGACGTCAGGGACGACATGATCATTCGCGCCGCGGCCGCGCGGACGGTCACGCGTCCCGATTATGCGTCGATGGCTCCGCAGATCGAGCTTCGTCCGACGATCCTGACCGGGACGGGCGGCAATCCGCAGCTCGATCCGTTCCGTGCCGACCAGTTCGACATCTCGTTCGAATGGTATCCGTCGCGGCAGTCGCTGGTTTCGGTGGCCCTCTTCTACAAGGACATCCAGACCTACATCACGTCGGCGACCGCCACGGAAGTCCATCTGGTCGAGCAAAACGTCAATCCGAACCCGGCGGGCTGTACCTCCGCAGGTGCGAACCTATGGAACTGCGCATTCCAGGTGACGCGTCCCGTCAACGGTTCGGGCGGCACGAACAAGGGCGCCGAGATCAGCTGGCAGCAGCCGATCTGGGGCGGCTTCGGCTTCCAGGCGAATTACACCTATTCCGACGCGAAGAAGTCCGACGGACGCGCGGTCGAGGGTAACTCCAAGCACACGGTGAACCTGGTCGGCTATTTCGAAAACGACCTGCTCAGCGCGCGTCTCGCCTACAATTATCGCTCGAAATATTTCGTCAATCAGGACCGCGCCTCGGCGCTAACGGCGGACGCATCTTCGTCGCTGGATGCGTCGGTCAGCGTCAACGTGATGGACAATCTGGCGGTGACGTTCGACGCCATCAACCTCACCGACGAGAACCTGAAATACTACGGCAACTCCAAGGCGCAGCCGCGTGCCATCTATGACAACGGCCGGCAGTTCTACTTCGGCGTTCGTTTCAAGTATTGAGGGCGGGAATGAGGGCGCGGAGCTGAAGCAGCTTCGCGCCCTTCGCTGCCGGAGGTTGCGACGCGTGAGAGGCTGGGTTCGACTGTCGCTTGTGGCCGCTTTGCTTCACGCAGGGTGCGGGTGGGCTGCCCCACCAAAACTGCTTCCGGCGCCGCAGGAGGTCGTGGAGCACGAAAGCAGCTTCGTTCTGTCCACGTCCTCGGCGATGCAGGTGCCGAGCGATGACAAAGGCGCTTTGGCCGCGGCGGAGTATCTCCGCGAGCTCCTGTCGCGGAGCAACGGACTTCAACTAAAGGTCGCAGAGGGTACCGGCCCGATCCGCCTCGTTCGCAAAGCTGGCTTCGCGGCCGAAGGCTATACCGTCGAAAGCGATCGAACTGGCGTGACCATCACGGCGTCGACCGACGCTGGCCTGCTCTACGGTGCGATCACGACTTGGCAGCTCGCTTCGGGCGAGAAGAAGAACGTCGTTCCGGCAACTACCATCCAGGACGCGCCCAAGTTTCGCTGGCGCGGGCTCATGCTCGACAGCGCGCGGCATTTCCAGTCGCCGGAGTTCGTCAAGCGGCTCATCGACTGGATGGCCGTCAACAAGCTCAACACACTGCACTGGCACCTGGTCGACGATCAGGGTTGGCGGCTGGAAATCAAGAAGTACCCGCGGCTGACGGAAGTATCAGGTTGGCGCGTTCCGGCGACTGCGCCGGGTGCTCCGCCTCTGCCGCGCATCGGCGGGTTCTATACGCAGGACCAGGTCCGTCAGATCGTCGCCTACGCGGCGGCTCGGAACGTCACGATCGTTCCCGAGATCGAAATGCCAGGCCATGCCCTGTCGGCGATCCGGGCCTATCCGAAGCTCGGCACCGGCGCGCCCATAACGGCCGGCGCGGAGTCCGACTGGGGCATCTTCCCTTGGCTGTACAACGTTGACGACAGCACCTTCGCTTTCCTCGAAGACGTACTGAGGGAAACGATGGCGCTCTTCCCGTCGCGCTACATCCATGTCGGCGGCGACGAGGCGGTGAAGGATCAGTGGAAGGCTTCGGCTTCCATCCAAGCTCGCATGAAGGCCTTGGGCCTCAAGGACGAAGACCAGCTACAGAGCTGGTTCATGTCGCGCATTGGCAAGTTCCTGTCCGCGCATGGCCGGGAGATGATCGGCTGGGACGAGATCCTCCAAGGCGGCATTCCGAAAGACGCCACGATCATGTCCTGGCAAGGCACGAACGGTGCGATTGCCGCCGCCAAGGCCGGCCACGATTCCGTGCTCAGTCCAGCCCCAATCCTCTACTTCGACAATCGCCAGGGCTTTAGCGACATCGAACCGCCCGGCCGCGGCAATTCCATCGACCTGAAGAGCGTCTATGCGTTCGACCCGCTTCCGTCGGAGCTCGCGCCCGAGCAGCGCAAGCACGTGCTCGGACTGCAGGCGAACCTGTGGACCGAACACGTCCGCACGGAAGATCGCTTCGCGTGGAACGCCTTTCCGCGCGCGAGTGCCGTCGCCGAGATCGGCTGGTCCAATCCGCCGAACCGGGATTTCGCGAACTTCATTGATCGTCTTGTGCCGCAGATGGAGCGGATGAAGACACTTGGCCTCACGCCCGCAGCCAGCGCCTTCGCCGTTGACGCCGAGCTCGATTACGCGCCGCCGGCGAAGACGGTGGCCATTGCGCTGAAGAGCCAGTCGGGGCTGCCGATCCGGTACACGCTCGACGGAAGCGTGCCGACATCCGCGTCGGCATTATATTCCGCGCCTGTTGCCGCTCCTTTCCCGACGCGTCTGCGCGCCGCGACCTTCTATGGTGACGCGCCCAGTGCGGGGGCGTTCGACCGCATCGTCGACGAGAAGTCCGTGCGCACACGCGGCGACGAGCAACTCCGAACCTGCGCGGAAAAGGTGAAGCTCGCGCTCGAAGACGACTTTCCGGCGCAAGGTCTACGAGAGGTGTTCGTGATGGACATCTTCGAACCGTGCTGGATCTTTGCCCAGGCACCCCTCGGCGGCACCAAGCACATCGCCATCGACGTCGGGCAGGTTCCGTTCAACTTCCAGGTGGGCAAGGACAAAGAGGGAATCCACTTTCGCCCGCCTGCCACTCCGGAAGGGGAGTTCGAAGTTCGTGCCGGCGGGTGTGAGGGCGACGTGGTCGCAACGGTGCCGCTCGCACCGGCTGCGGTCAACGCGGGCGTGACGCGCCTTATCGCTCCAATCGCACCGCGGCCGGGCCGCGAAGACCTGTGCATCTCGTACACTGCGCGAGGCGTGGACCCGCTCTGGGCAGTCAATCGCGTCGAGCTTCTCGCCGAATGACGGACGTCGTTCTGCAGGCGCCTGTCCGCGGCTGGCTGACGCCGCTGGAAGAAGTGCCCGATCCGGTTTTCGCAGAGCGAATGATGGGCGATGGTCTGGCGATCGACCCGCTCGAAAACCTGATCCGCGCTCCGGCGGACGCGACCGTCATTTCGATCCCCGACACGGCTCACGCCGTAACGCTGCGCCTGGCGAACGGGGCCGAGCTGCTCATTCACATCGGGCTTGAGACCGTGGCCCTCGGAGGGAAGGGCTTCCGCGCACTTTGCGTGGCCGGGGAAGTCGTCAAGGCAGGCGATCCGCTTATCGAGTTCGATCTTGCAGCAGTCGCTGCGGTAGCGAAGAGCCTCGTCACGCCCCTGATCGTCGCGAACGAGGGGTTCGACCTGACCCCGGATCGGCTGTCGAGACCGGTGAGAAACGGCGAACCGATTGCGACGGTTCGCGGCGTTGCCAATGCGTCGGCACTGTCGGCGGAAGGAGAGACGTACGAGCGCTCCGTACGCGTCGACGCTGCGAACGGACTTCATGCGCGGCCTGCTGCGCGGATTGCGGCGCTGGTCAAATCCTTTCCCGCCGACGTCAGCGTCGCCCGCGCCGATCGCACAGCGAACGCGAAGAGCGTCGTCGCGCTGATGGGGCTCGGAGTTCGCCAAGGCGACGAGCTGCGCATCATCGGCCGAGGATCGCAAGGACAAGCCGCGGCGGATGCCGTCGTCGCGCTCATCGAAGCGGGGCTCGGCGAAGAACAAAGCGGAGCGGCGTTGCCGGTTCATGCCCGTCGAGGCGGGGCCGTTTGCGCATCGCCTGGTCTCGCCGTCGGGACGATCGTCCAATTCCGCGCTGCGGACCTCACGGTCGAACGGGACGGGAAAGGCCTCGCTCGGGAGCGCGAGCTGCTCGCCAATGCACTGAACTCGGTGCGAGGCTCGCTGAGCGGAGACAGTGCGGTCGAGGCAGGGCTCGCCGAAGCCCATCTCGAGCTGCTCGAAGATCCGGAACTCAACGGCGCTGCAGCGCGCCAGATCGCGGAAGGCCGCAGCGCTGGATTTGCCTGGCGTGTCGCCTGCGAAGCTGCGCGCGAGACGCTGCGCGCGACCGGCGACGCTTTGCTGATGGAACGCGCCGCTGACCTGCTCGATATCGAGCGACGCGTGATCGCGCTCCTGACAGGCGACGCAGGATCGGCGTCTGTCGACCTTCCGGCTGAAGCGCTCATTGTTGCGCCGGATCTCCTTCCCTCGGAATTCCTCGCGCTCGATCGTAGCCGACTCGCGGGCATCTGCACAGCGGAGGGCGGCCCCACCTCTCACGTGGCGATCCTAGCGGCGTCTGCTGGCATTCCGATGCTCGCGGCCGCGGGTCCAAGCGTCCTTCAATTGCCCGAGGGCAGCGTGGCCATACTTGACGCGGAGCGGTGCATTCTGGAAGCGCCGCCTTCGCCGGAACGGCTTCAAGACGCGCGCGCCGAGGTCGAGGAGCGCCGCAACAGGCGTTCGGCCGAAGTCGAGCGCGCCCAGGAACTTTGCTTCACCGCCGACGGCGCGCGGATCGAGGTTTTCGCCAATCTCGCTTCGGCTGCCGAGGCGAGTTCGGCGGTAAGAGCCGGCGCAGAAGGCTGCGGCTTGCTTCGTACGGAATTCCTTTTCCTCGGACGGGACAGCGCGCCCGATGAAGAGGAGCAGCGCGCCGCCTATGCCAAAATCGCGGCAGCTCTCGACGGCCGACCGTTGATCGTGCGGACGATTGACATCGGCGCCGATAAGCAAGTCTCGTACCTAGGCGTTCCACGAGAGGAGAATCCGGCGCTGGGCCTGCGCGGCGTTCGCCTCAACCTTGCCCGGCCCGAACTGCTGCAGACCCAATTGCGCGCCGTGCTGCGGGCGGTTCCCACGGAACAGCTGCGCATCATGCTGCCGATGATCGCGGACGTGTCCGAGCTTCTCGAGGCCCGCGCGGCGCTCGAGGAGGCGCAACGGTCGGTAGGCGTAACAGACAGGGTTTCGCTAGGCATCATGATTGAAACGCCCGCTTCGGCGATGCTGGCGCGCGAGCTTGCTGCCGAGGCCGACTTCCTGTCCGTCGGGACGAACGACCTGACCCAATATACGCTGGCAGCGGACCGCACGAACGCGGGCGTTTCGGGGATGATCGATGCATTTCATCCGGCTGTGCTGCGGCTCATAGACTGCGCTGGCGAAGGCGCGGCCGCACACGGTCGGTGCCTCGCCGTTTGCGGCGGCCTTGCTTCGGATCCTTTGGCGGCCGCCCTGCTCATCGGTCTCGGCGTGACCGAGCTCTCTGCAGCCCCCGCCGCAATACCCGCGGTGAAGGCAGTCGTACGTGGGTTGCGCACGGACCAGTGCCGGAAAGTCGCGAAGCGCGCTTGCGCGGCTGCATCCGCGGCAGAAGTGCGCGCCGTTGCGGCGGAGGCGCTCTCATGAGGCTTAACGTCGAAAAGCTGCAGCCGCTCGGCCGCGCGCTGATGCTGCCGATCGCCGTCCTGCCGATCGCCGCGCTACTGCTGCGTCTTGGCCAGGCTGACATGCTCGACGTCCCGTTCATTGCGGCCGCCGGCAACGCCATCTTCTCCAACCTGGGCCTGCTGTTCGCCGCCGGCGTCGCGGTAGGTCTTGCGCGCGAAAATCATGGCGCTGCAGCGCTTGCCGGAGTGGTCGCCTATGTCGTCGCCACTGAGGGGGCGAAGGCGTTGCTGCAGCTCCCGCCGGACATTGCAGGAAACAGTGACCTCGAGCAGGCCGCCTGGCGAGCGAAGGAAATCTCCAAGCTGAGTGTGCCCGCCGGTATCCTTTCCGGCATCGTGGCGGGGCTGCTGTACAACCGCTTCGCGAACATCAAGCTGCCGGATTATCTGGCGTTCTTCGCGGGCCGACGCTTCGTCCCGATCGTCGCGGGCTTCGCCGGAATCATCGGGGCGGTGCTGTTCGGGTACGGATTCCCGTGGTTCGAGTCAGGCGTCGACACCCTGAGCCACTGGGTCGTGAGCGCCGGGCCCATCGGCCTGTTCCTCTACGGCGTGCTCAACCGGCTGCTGCTGATCACCGGGTTGCATCACATCCTGAACAACATCGCCTGGTTCCTGCTGGGCGATTACAACGGGGCAACGGGCGACCTGAAGCGCTTCTTCGCCGGCGATCCGGCCGCCGGCGGCTTCATGTCCGGCTTCTTCCCAGTGATGATGTTCGGGCTCCCGGCCGCGTGCCTGGCAATGTACCGCAACGCCTTTCCGGAACGGCGGAAGGCGGTTGGCGGCATCTTGCTCAGCGTTGCCCTGACATCGCTCCTCACCGGCGTCACGGAGCCGATCGAGTTCCTGTTCATCTTCCTCGCGCCGCTGTTGTTCGTCATCCACGCGGTGCTGACCGGCCTGTCCATGGTGATCATGGACGCGCTCGGGGTGAAGCTCGGCTTCGGCTTTTCCGCCGGCCTCTTCGACTATTTGCTCAACTACGGCCTCGCGACGCGGCCGTTACTGCTCCTGCCCGTCGGCGTGGCCTACGGCCTCGTTTACTACGCGGCGTTCAGTTGGTGCATCCGCAGGTTCAACCTCGCGACGCCAGGCCGTGAGCCGTCGAGCGCCATCGCATCGGCAGCGCCAATAGAAGACGGCAGTCGCGGACAGCAGTTCGTCACTGCCTTGGGCGGCGCGTCCAATCTCAAGTCCATCGACGCCTGCACCACACGCCTGCGGTTAAGCCTCAAAAACACCTTAGCGATCGACGAGCCCGCACTCCGCGTCCTCGGAGCGCGTGGGATCGTGCGGCCCGGTGGGCAAGCGCTGCAGGTTGTGCTTGGCCCCATTGCCGATCAGGTTGCCAGCGAAATGCGATCCGCGGCGTCGGGACGTTCAACCGGTGGCGCCGCGTCGATCCGAGAAGCAGTCCAGCCCGCCGGCGTTCGCCGGATCCGCAGTTGCGGCGGCCGTATCATCGTCGAAGTCGAAGACCCCTCGAAGCTCATTTCTGCAGAGCTCGATCGGCAGCCGCGCGGCTGGGTCCTGATCGGAACCGAAGTTCAGATCATCATCGGCCCTGACGCGGAGACGATCATGAATGAGTTGATCGACGTCAGCGAGCGGCCTGAGGGCAGACGCGCGCACTAGATCTACGGCAGGCGCGCCGACCGGCGATCGCCTGACACTATGAACAGAAACGGGCAGAACAAGGGATTGAAAGTGGACTTTCGCTCCTAGCGTCCGGTTTGGGGCGAAAGCTGCACCGCGCTGACGGCAGGAATGGGTGGAGAGCGGACGCTAGTGCAATACGCTGGTCAGGGTACCCTTTTAGCCAACTCCGAAACTCTAGTGTCCGCGTTAGCGGCCGCTCCGGCTTGGCCCAGATGCTTCATGTAAACGGTACCAGCTTATCCAGCGCGATCTTTACGGGCTCCGGCTTGTCGTAGAGGTCGTAGTGTGACCAGCCTTCGCGACGTCGCCCCATTCCTCTTCACCCAAGTTTCACCCAAACAGAGCTTAAGGTCTGAGCTCGCGAAAGCATGGCTTTATAAGGGAGAAAATGGTGGGCGTGGCAAGGATTGAACTTGCGACCCCTGCGATGTCAACACGAGCAGCCTCAGCTAACCTGTTGATTTTTAGCAGTTCTGCATTGGCAAAAGGGCCGCTTTGACCAATGAAACCGCGATTCGACAACGGTTCGGGTTCAACTTGAACTAGTCGAACACTGCAGGTGCAAACCCCCGTTACAGCTTCGAGCGATCGACCGGATTCCACGCCGCGGGCTCCACATTCCTGCGGAGCAAGCGCAATCCCAAACCGGCTCCACTGCCGACGGCAATCGCAATCGTAAGGTTGCTAACTACCGTCAAGATCATTGTCATGAAGAACAGCGCGCGGTCCCCCGCAGGAAGGCTCATGCGTTCAGACCACCGTGCGGGTTCGCTCATCAACCAAGCTGTCACGATGAGCAAGGCGGCGAGCGCCGGCATGGTCAAATAGCCCGCGAGTGGTGCGGCAGCGATGACCACCAGAAGGATCGTGACTGCGTGCACAATGCCGGCCATTGGAGTGCGTCCACCAGCGCGCACGTTAGTAGCCGTTCTTGCGATCGCGCCGGTCGCCGGCAGCCCTCCGAACAGAGGTGAGACGATGTTTGCGGCGCCTTGAGCGAGGAGTTCCGCATTAGAGCGGTGACTGCCCTCGATCATCCGGTCCGCCACGATAGCAGAGAGGAGTGACTCAACGGCTGCTAGGAAGGCTATCAAGAAGGCAGAGGGCAGCAGCTCGCCGATACGTGCAATGCTCACATGCGGGATGTGAGGCGGCGGCAGCCCAGCAGGAAGCGCGCCGAATCGAGAGTAGATGGTGTCCACCGGCATTGGGATCAGCGCTACCGCCGCAGAAGCGGCAGCGATCACAAGCAGTGAGCCGGGAAACCACGGAATGCGACGGCGCAGCAGGGCGATGCCGGCCATTGCGACAATACCCACGACCACTGCCGAGGAATTTACTTGTCCGCGTGCGGCCCAGAGAGCCGGTAAGCCATGGATGAGATCGGCGGGCACTTTGATGGCCGAGAGGCCGAGCAGATCCTTCAGCTGACTGACGCCTATGATGAGCGCAATGCCGACGGTAAAACCCTCGATCACCGGCTCGGGAACAAGCAAAATGAACCGGCCGGCCCTCACGAGACCCCCCGCTACAAGTATGAAGCCGGCAAGGAACGTCGCGAGCAGCAGCCCATCGAAACCGAACTGGGCGATGACTCCGGCTACTACGACGATGAAGGCACCCGTCGGGCCACCGATTTGCACCTTGCTCCCACCCAACAATGAGATGAGGAAGCCGCCAATGATTGCGGTGACAAGCCCCGCTTGCGGAGTTGCGCCGGAGGCGATCGCAATTGCGATGCTGAGTGGGAGCGCGACGAGTGCGACTGTAATTCCCGCGAGCGCGTCGCCGAAGAAGAGGCGCCAAGAGTAGTCTTTCAGCGTTGTTAGAAGCTTGGGTTTCATCGCGTCCCGACCGTCGAGCTGACCGCATTCAACGACGCGGACGACTTTGTGTCACTCGATTCTTATGGACGTCAAATGCCGGACCACGTTGTCATGGTCTGGCCGGCTCATCCGCATCGATCGTCACCGTCTCGGTGTGGCCGAGGCCCTGACTATAATCGAGCACTGAGAGATGCTTGCAGTCGGCTGCCATCGTCGCGACCTCCGCATCTTCGGGCGGCGCGAGGTCCGTAAGGTTGGGGTGCCGCTTCGCCAGAAGCTCCCACGCACGGCTGCGTTCGGCGAGGTCCATGACTTCGCGAACCGTGCAACCCGCATAGACAGCCGTGATGTCGCGCAGCTGTCCAGGTTCGCGAGCTACCGTGATCGCCACGCGGTTCTCGTGTGCGATGTTTTCGAACTTCTGGCTGGTGCGATAGATCAGGAAATAAACGCAGAATCCTCGGTTCGCGTAGCCCACAATCGTGGCTTGAGGCCACCCATCCGGCCGCACCGTTGCGATCGTCATGATCCGGTTCGCGTTCAGGATTTCAAGCGCAGGCTGTTCCATCCAAAAGCTCCCACAACCGGCGTTGTATAGCAGACTCCGGGGCGACGGGACGATTTCGTGTCGCCCCTGCCCGTCACGCAGCGCGCTTCCATTGAGGCTGCAGTTCATTGTGCTGCGGGCAGGGCGCCACAGCACCCTGAGGAAGGCCAGCGAGCTCGTTCGCAAAACCGTGGTTCACATCGCGGTGGTGCGCCTCATCTGCGCGGACGACCAGCACAACATCGCGGAGCCTGGCATCGGCCGGAAGGCCCCAGTAGCGCTTTGCAAGCTCCGGCGCCGGCACGTTTTCGGAGCGGCCCTCATCAATCTCAGCCAGATAGTGTGTGTAGCTGATGACCGCCTCCTCCTCGAAATAGCCAACAACGCGGTGAGCGGTCTTCGAACTGACCAGGTAAAGAGCGAAGAAGAAGCAGTAGAAGACCCACTGGACCCCGATGATGACAGCGCGCTCGAACAGCGTCGGCTGGCTGATCTCAATGAAGGTCATCAGGTGCATGCGCTCATTCTCGGCTTCGTCCATGAGCGTGCGAATCCAACCTTTGTCGTCGCACATGCGACGCAGGCAGTGGAGGTGATTGATGGTCGCGCCGACCATTCCAGGAACCGCGGCGACGGTCTCCAGCACGACGGCGCGATGGCCGTAGCGCTCGGCGAAGAAGGTGTCAGCGGTCCAGCGAAGCAGCTTGGTGAAGCCATAGGCTACGCGGTCCGAAAGGCCTTTGGGCTGATGATGAACCGAGAGGTCGATGAAGGGGGCAGTCATGTTCAACTCCTTTTACTCGAGCGGCGGCCAATGACCGTTGCTGCGGGGCATGTAGAATCCGCTGCTCAACGCCCCTATCCGTAATGTTCCGTAAGCCGGTTGCGTCGAAATGCGCTGACCGCCACTGCGCAACCGAGCGCGTCAGCGGGCCCTGCCTGCATGACCCTCGACATCTTCGATTGCGCGATCAATGACGCGCAGAGAGCGCTGCCTTCCCTCGGCTTCAACTCTGCGACGATAGCGCTCGAGCCGGCGCGCGAGGTCCGCACTGCCGGGTTTGCGTTCATCGCTCATGGTGCGGTCAGGCTTATCCATTCCGCTTCGCAGGTAGCGCGACGCGCTCACACTTTGGATAAGTAACTTTCCTAAGTGGCGTCGCAAACGCGAAACTGCCTTTGGGCTCGTGCATTGCTATGAGCCGTCACATGGATCAGCCAAGTTCCGAACAAGGGCCGGAAGCGGAAGCCCATCTGCGGTCTATTCTCGCCACCGTGCCGGACGCGATGGTTGTCATTGATGAGCATGGCAGCATTCTGTCATTCAGCGCCGCAGCCGAGAAAATGTTCGACTATCGGGAAGACGAAGTCGTTGGCCGAAATGTCAAGATGCTGATGCCGTCGCCAGACCGCGAGCGGCACGATCAGTATCTGACCAACTATCTCACGACCGGAAAGCGCAAGATCATCGGCATCGGCCGCGTCACGACGGGGCTGCACCGCGACGGCAGCACTTTCCCGATGGAGCTTTCGGTTGGCGAAGCCTGGCTTGGGAAACGGCGCATCTTTACCGGCTTCATCCGCGACCTCACTGAACGACAGGAGACCCTGCTTCGTCTGCAGGACTTACAGTCGGAGCTCGCGCATGTGGGCCGTGTCAGCGAGATGGGGACACTTGCTTCATCCCTGGCGCACGAGCTCAACCAGCCGCTCACGGCCGTAGCCACCTATTGCGAAAGCGCCCGCGATCTTCTTGAGAACGACCCAGATGCAGAGACTCTGGCGATGGTCAGAGAAGCGCTCGACGAAGCAGCAGAGCAGGCCGTGCGAGCGGGCCAAATCGTCCGACGGCTGCGCGATTTTATGAGCAACGGAGAAATGGAGAGGCGCGTCGAAAGTCTGCAACGCCTAATGAATGAGGCGAATGCGCTCGCCCTCGTCGGTTCTCGCGAGCACGGCATTGACGTTCAGCTGTCGCTGGATCCTCGTGCCGATCTGGTTTTCGTCGATCGCATCCAGGTTCAACAGGTCCTGGTCAATCTCATCCGTAATGCAATCGATGCCATGATGGACAGCACGGTCCGTTGCCTGGCTATTCGCACCAGCCGTGAGGCGGACGACTTAGTTCGCGTCACTATCGAGGATACGGGCTCCGGCATCAACGAGGCGGTCGCGCCGCAACTCTTTCAGCCGTTTGTCACATCGAAGCAAAACGGCATGGGCATCGGCCTATCGATCTGCCGGACAATCGTAGAAGCACACGGCGGGCGGATCTGGTTCGAGCAGGGGTCGAATGGCGGCACGGCATTCCACTTCACGCTCCCAAGCGGAGACACAAAAGCATGACTGATGATCGACGGCTGGTTCATCTGGTCGATGATGATGACGCGATCCGGCGCTCCGTCGGCTTCGCCCTCAAGACGTCGGGCTTTCAGGTTCGCATCTACGAGAGCGGCAGCGAGCTGTTGAAGGCTGCGCCAGACCTCCAATCGGGTTGCATTCTGCTCGACATCCGCATGCCTGGAATGGACGGGCTTGAGGCCCAAGCGGCGCTAAGCGCCAAGGGCGTGACTCTGCCTGTGATCATCATGACGGGCCACGGTGATGTCAGTCTTGCGGTTCGAGCGATGAAAGCCGGAGCAGTCGATTTCATCGAGAAACCATTCCAAAAGGCGGTTCTGCTCGGCGCGATCGAACAGGGTTTTGCTCGCTTGAATCATTCGACCGCCAATCGCGAGCAAGCGCACGAAGCGGCGGTCAAATTGCAGCTGCTCACGCCCCGCGAACGTGAAGTGCTCGACGGCCTCGCAAAGGGCCTTCCGAACAAATCGATCGGCTACGACCTCAACATCAGTCCACGAACAGTCGAGATTCATCGCGCCAATTTGATGAGCAAGTTGGGAGTGAAGAGCCTGTCCGAAGCGCTGCGGATCGCGTTCGCAGCGGAGAGCGGAGAGCCAGGCTAAGGAACATTACATATAGAGCGCTCGAGTCCCGTTCGCCATTTTGAGTTGCACAAGCACTTGAAGTGGAGTCAGATAAATGACGGGTCGCCAAACTCATGAACAGCTGCTTTCTCAAGGCGAGATTGTAAGCGCGCCTGCGGATCGTGCTTGCCGCGATCAGAGCTTCGAACTTCCAGCTCCTATCTACATAGCGATGGCGACGATGTTCACCGGCTTTGTCGCCGTGCTCGGTCTCGCTTTTAGAGGCGGCCACATGGCTGTCGTGGTCGGAGTCATATTCGCTTTCATCGCTGCCTTCTTTGCGGTTCCGGCACTGTTCCCTCGCATTGCAGCGCGAGAGACCAGCACGAGGGCGCTGAGTTGGTCTGAGTTTGCCGACCGCGGTATCATGACCGCTACCGGTCATTCGACCGCACGCGAGGCGACCACGCTTGTTTTGCTGCTCCCGTTTCTCATTCTGATGTTCGGCATCGCTGTCGTGACGATCGCATCGTTGGTCTGAGTTGTTGGCGCGGAGCAGTGCCCGATCGCCGCTCGATTCTGTGTTCTGGAGGTCAATGATGGACGACCAACGCTACTATCGTCGTAGAGTGACCGAGGAACAGATTGCTGCACTCGGCTCCGAGGACGCGCGAGTCAGGCGCGTGCACATTGAAATGGCAGGCCGATACCGTGACCTCGTGCGTAGCGTGACGTCTCGCGGAGAAGGCGAACTTCGGTTGGTGCCGCAGGACCGAGAAGTATCGAACGTCGGTCTTGGCGTTTGAAATTGCGCTCAGATAAGAAGCAACGTCGCTGGTAATGAACAGGGGAGCCGCTTGTGAACGACGCCGAGCTTAGCCGACCATCGGTCGATCCCGTCAGCGACATCTTGAAGTGGGTGCTGCTCGTAACCGCGATCCTCTGTTTCGCACTTCTCGGATGGGCAACCGTGAAGACATACGAGAACGCCCCGCCGCACCCACAAGCGTTCACCGATACCGCGGGCAATGTGATCATGTCCGCCGACGACATCGTCGCCGGCAAGGGCGGCTTCCAAAAAGCCGATCTCATGGATTACGGCAGCATTTACGGCATGGGCTCCTATTTCGGGGAGGATTATACCGCTTCGACGCTCGTTCGCCTGGGGGTGCTTACCAAGCAGAGCCTCGCGAACTCTGCCGCCACGCCGCCGGGCACCATTGCGCCAGGCAACAAGTCGCTCGCTACTACAGGCCCCGCCGGGACGCCCCCGGCGCCCACCACGCCTTCGGCGACTTCGCCAGCGGCTGCACTAGCCGACGCGGCTGCCGCAGCGACGATGCAAAAGCAGCTGCAAGGCATCGACCTGACTCAAGCAAGGGTTGTTCTGCCAGATGCCGTCGCCCAGGCGGTCCGCGGCGTTCAAGGCGAGCTCACGATGAAACTCAACACGGTCAACCTGTCTGCGGGCTGGGTGCCGGCCAAGAGCTTAAACTCTACGCTTCGGAAGCAGACCGCCGACTTCATTATCTATTCTGCGATTACGACTGTTGCGCGCCGACCGGCTCATCCGAGCACATCGTGGACCGAGAACTGGCCCTATGAGCCGTCGGTCGGCAACACCCCGACCACGAACACCTTCCAGTGGACGTGGATCAGCTTCTGCTTCACCTTCTTCGCGATGGGCTTCGTGCTGTGGCTCTACCGGGCCTATCTCGACCATCCCGACGATGCGCCGATGGAGCGCGGTCTCGCTGTCTACCGCGCTCTGACACCGAGCCAGATCAAGACTGGCAAATATTTCATCGTCGTCGCGCTCGTGTTCCTTGCATCGCAGGGCGCCGGTGCCATCATGGCGCACTCTTATTATGAGCGGGAGACCTTCTACGGCGTCCAGCTCAACTACATCCTGCCGTTCAACTTCTTGCGCAGCTTCCATTTGCAGGCACCGATCATCTGGATCGGGCTCGGCTGGATCGCGAGCGGTCTCTTTATCGCTCCGGCAATCGCCGGCGGACGCGAAGCCAAAGGCCAGGGCTTTCTAGTCGACCTGCTGTTCTGGGTCTCGCTGTTCGTCGTCGCCGCCGCCCTTCTCGGCAATTACCTGGGCATCCAGGGTGTGATCGACAAAGGCTGGTTCTGGTTCGGCAACCAGGGCCTGTCCTACATTCAGCTCGGCCGCTTCTGGCAAATGTTGTTCTTCGTCGCGTTGCTAAGCTGGAGCGGCCTCATGTTTCGCGCGCTTTGGCCGAGCCGGGAGACGGTGGTCGAGGCGACCCGGCAGTTCTGGAGCGGCGCGATCCGCCTGGAGCACCTGATCTGGGCGGCTACGATCAACGTCGCCGTTCTCTATATCTTCGGGATGATCCCGCTGACCGGCATTGAGAAGTCGTTCACCATCACGGACTTCTGGCGTTGGTGGGTGGTCCACCTGTGGGTTGAGCAGTCGTTCGAGTTCTTCGCGGTAGCAATGAGCGCCTACCTGCTGATGTCGCTCGGGCTCGTCTCTCGCAAGCTCGCGGAGCGCTCGGTCTATCTCGAACTCATTCTGATCTTCCTCGGCGGCGTGCTCGGAACGGGGCATCACCTCTACTGGGGTGGCGGCCCCGGCATGTGGGTTCCCCTCGGGAGCATGTTCTCCTTCATCGAAGTCCTGCCTCTCGTGCTGCTAATCCTTGAGGCCATTTCGCAGCACCGATTGATCAAAGGTGCCGCGACCTTCGACTACGGGCTCGCCTATCTTTACATCCTTGGGTCGGCATTCTGGAATTTCGTGGGCGCCGGTGTGTTCGGTGGCGGCACGCTCAACGCCCCGCTCGTCAATTATTATGAGCACGGCACCTTCCTTACGCTCAATCACGCGCACACTTCGCTGTTCGGTGCCTTTGGCTTGCTGGCGCTCGGGCTGATTTACTTCTGCCTTCGCTACCGCGCCGGCCCCGGTGCGCCATTCAATGAAACGGCGGGCCGAATTGCCTTCTGGTGCTACAACGGCGGGCTTGCGATGTGGATCTTCCTGCACTTCTTCCCCATTGGGTGGCCGCAGTTGAACGCGGTCTACGAGCACGGATACGCATGGGCGCGCAGCCAAGCGTTCTACGACCAGACACTCTTCTGGCAGTGGATGCGCTTGCCGGGGGATGTTGTCTTCTCGGCGGGCGGACTGATCATGAGCTGGGACTTCATTATGAAGCTTCGCCAGCCACGGGGAATCGTGCCCCACGCAAGCGGCGAGCGATCTGGTCAGGCGGCCTGAAAACGAAAGATCCAATTGTGGCTCTTCATCACCTTGTGCCGAGCGAAATCGTTCGTCTTCCGTCTGTGGCCTCTGATGAGGCTAAAACTGCGGCGCTCGTAAAGACTGATGCATTCGAAGCAATGCAGTTGATCCTTCGCTCCGGTGAGGAGATCGCGGAGCATGCCGTTCCTGGTTTTGTGACCATCGTTTGTCTGGAGGGTTCGGTCACGCTCGACGGGGCGACGCAGGTGAAGCTCAGTGCGGGAGAGTGGATGTATCTTGATCGCGGCGAGAAGCATTCGGTGGTGGCGCACGAGGACAGCTCGCTCCTGGTAACGATCATGTTCGAGAAACTGCTTGCTGTTTCTAGTTAGAAATTCATGACCCAGAGTTCGATCAAAAATGTGACGCGGGGCGAGCAGATGCTTGCGCTGAGAAAAAGGCGCGAAGGGGCGGCGCCACCGATCCTGCGCGGGGGTTTTCGTCCCTTCTTTTTCGGCGCTGCAACCTGGGCAATAATCGCAATCGCGCTTTGGCTATGCACCCTTGCCGGTGAAGTTGGCCTTCCTACCGCTTTCGAGGCGGTTGCCTGGCATCGCCACGAAATGCTGTTTGGCTTCGTCGGCGCCGCGGTAGCCGGGTTTCTGCTGACTGCAATCCCCAATTGGACCGGGCGATTGCCGATTGCGGGGACGCCGCTGCTCGGCCTGTTCGGCTTGTGGGCTACGGCGCGATTGGCAGTTCTGGTGTCAGCGCGCATCGGATTGTGGCCCGCGGCTATCGTCGATGTCGGGCTGTTTGTTTCGCTTGCCCTGCTTGCAGCGCGCGAAGTGCTCGCGAGCAACAATCGCAATGTGCCCATTGTCGGCCTGGTCCTTCTGTTCGGACTCGCCGACGCCGCGGATTACGCTGGCGCAGCCGGCATGGTCTCTGCGGACTTGGGCTGGCGAGGAGCGATCGCGCTAATAATTGTCATAATTTCCCTGATCGGTGGTCGCATTATCCCATCGTTCACGCGCAACTGGATGGCCAAGCAAGGAATGAAGCGGGGGCTGCCGACGCAGCCGCAACGCCTCGACCTGCTGGTGATCGTCTCAACCGCGGTCGCTTTGCTGCTGTGGCTTGGCTTCCCGGACAATCAATTGACAGGCTTCGCGCTTGTGCTCGCCGGCGCGGCCCAGTTCCTTCGACTTTCGCGCTGGGGCGGAATGCGAGCGGTGAGTGATCCGCTCGTCCTGATCTTGCATGTTGGTTATGCATGGATCCCGATCGGCCTTCTGCTCCTTGGCCTGAGCGTCGGCGGCTTTGACGTTCCCCGCAGCGCCGCAATTCACGCTTTAACAGCCGGAGCGATGACGACGATGATCCTTGCCGTGATGACACGAGCGACTTTGGGCCATACCGGACGGGCTCTGAAAGCTAGCAGGGCAACTGTCGTCCTCTACATCTGCGTGACGGTAGCCGCTCTCTTGAGGGTAGCCGCATCGCTCGGGCTGGCTTCCTATCGGTTGCTGCTAGACATCAGCGGTTTCACTTGGATTGCCGGTCTAGCTCTCTTCCTCGCGGCTTACGGACCAATGCTTTGGCAGCGCCGCGCCGAATAGTTCGACTGCTGGATGGCAGTTTGAATTTGGACCGCGGCTGATCGGCACCATCAGGATCAGTTGCTCGGCGAAATTCTAGGACGTCCCAGTCTGGGCGCATCGGTTGCCGAACGGTCGATTCCGCGACCACCCCCCTGCGATGTCAACACGAGCAGCCTCAGCTAACGTGTTGATTTTTCAATGATCTGACCGCTGCTTGAAGTCGATTTGGCCAACAAAAAGGGGTTTCAGCAACGGTTCTGGTTCACATTGAACCACCCGAACACTGTAGGTGAGAATCCCTCTCAAACTTACCACCGGAGGTCGGCCGAGCCAAAGCCGGGAGCAGCTCGCAACTAGTCACGTCCGTCCCCATATCTAGAAGTCCGCTCATGGCGCCTAACGCCTGAGCTTAGGAGAAATCCCATGCCTGATCCCGGCAATGCGAAAGACAAAAGCTTCACCGCCTTTCGGTCAGCAGCCGAGGAGGTCGACACCAAGCTCGCCAGCGACGCAACGAAACGGGAGGAGCAATCGTGGGACAATGAAGGTGGTCACATGAGCTCGACGAGCGGGCGGGTCACGCGCGCCTCAAACGCCGACCTGCCGTATGTCGTTTTCTTGGAACATCACGGAGGCGAAACCAGCGAACATGCGTTCGCGACGATGCGAGAGGCCGAAGCGTTCATCAAGCGGAACACACCAGTGCCAGGCGCCGTCCTTGCCACAACCTATGACCGACCCGCACCCGCGCTCGCAACATCTCCGACCGAAACGAAAAGCATCATGAATGATGAGGGCATCCTTGCGCGGCTAAAAGTCATTGACCGGCGATTGCGACAAATCTCGACAGAAGATGCGGCATCCGTGCTGGCCGGTGGCTTAGCGATGGCGGGAATCGATGAACAAGAGCGTCTGAGACTGGTCGCCGAGACCGAACGCATCCTAGACGAGCTCGATGGGACTAGTAACGATTGATATGCAATGAGAGAGCGATCTAGCCGATCGTAGGCCAAGCTGGCTTCGGCCTCACATTCGATGCTTCGACGGACGAACCCTTTCACGAACCACCTCACCGCGGATCAGAGCCGTTTGCAGCTTGTGCCTCATCGTCTCGGCTCCCGCGCTACTTTGGCATACCAACCGGACACCGCCGCCCAACAGATCTTCAATCGACGAGACCCCGATCGCAAGGCGAGCGCAGTGCGCTCTTACGTCTGCCTCGCTCAATGCCAGCAGGATTACGCGGCTCATCGTTTCTCCGCGCGCTTCGCCGCCGCCAGGGCGTCTCTCGCCTGTGTATAACGGTAGCCCTGCCAAACGAAGGTGTCAGCGGGAACTCTTTCGATGCCATAGTGCTCGAGCTCGGCATTGCTGGGCTCGTCATCCGGATATGCGCTCATCTTGGTTCCTTTCGAATATTTGCCCTAAACGAGCGCATGCGCTTCAACTGCGCTCGCAATCATTCCGCAGCTTGACCGCTCGTGCTCCGCGGTCCGTAAGGACCAGCTCATACGATAAGCGCTGCCCAGAAACCGGATCGACGCTTCGTTGCCAAAGAGCGGGGCCCTTTTGAAAGCCGATGAGTCCGCCGGCGCGACTTGGGCAGATCGAACCGTGGCCAGTCGTGGCGTCGAACGATTTGACGGTTCCGAAGTGTCTCATTGTTCATTGCACGTGGGGAACGGGGCGGGGCTGCTTCGCTTGGGCCGCCCAGCAGTTGTGGGGGATTGTTTCATTCCACGGAAGCGCAGCGTTGAAGCGGTATTCTGTCGAACAATATGGGCACAGAATATCTGTTTCCTCTCCCATGTTGAGATAGACGTGCGGATGATCGTGGGGAGGCATCACACCGATACAATGAAAGGCTGCAACGCCGATCTGGATGCTGTTCACCCCGAGCTCGTTGAAGAACAGGGGGGTCTCAGGCGGAGTGCGGCGCTCCGTCTCCATCGTTAGAACGCCTTGCCTTCCATCCATTCGTGGACGTCGGCTTCCGCGTCTTCCTGCGGCCGGGAGCAGCGCTCCTTTACCATTGTGGCGAGTTGCCGTTCGTTCTTGATTGTGGATGCATCGAAGTGGGTGAGGAAGGGCCAGCGCGCCTGCGCGTCGGCCATATATCCCCGCTTGCGGACGACGGTCTCTGCGCTGTCAGCACCAGTAAACCCGAACATCGCGCTTCTCCTCGATAACATTCTATCAAAATGTAAGGTAGTGATCGGCGAGGATATTACTAGATGCTCGACGACAGTTTATTATGAATATTCTAAGGTTACGACGATTTATATTTTAGGGATTGCCTTGTTTAACTGTCCAACAACAACTATCTTTTCGTTGCTACCAGTCGCAATCGACGGTCTTGGGCGCTAAGCCGCACCTTCCTCCATCTTTATCGTCTCCTAGCGGTAGGGTGCCATTCCGGCCTCTGCCAACAAAGGAACTCAACATGAAATATTTTGGAACCGTCAGCTCGTTTGACACCGGCAACGGCCACGGCGAGATCAAGCCGGAGACCGGCGGCGATCTGCTTCGCTTTGAGCGGAACGCCTTCTCGTGGGGAAACAACGCCGTCCCGACGGTCGGTCAGCGTCTTTCCTATGACGTGGGCACGAACCCCCAGCGCCAGCCCTGCGCGCTGAACCTTCAGACCATCTAACCAAGTGGCGCGAACGGCGGCGAAGCTCGTCTCCGTTCCCGCTCTTCGACGCCGATCGCTCGAGCCTCAAGGGGTTCGGGCGATTGGCGGTGCGACCGCCTCCCCCGGACCGGGGAGCCAAAGGAACATCCGATGAAAATGATTTACAGCTTGATGGCCGGCGTTGCCGCGCTTTCGCTCGCAGCGCCAGCCTCCGCCCAGTGGGTCCATGAGCCGAATTACAGCCAGACACCGAACACGCCTGCACCTACGCAGTGGGGCCATAGCCGCACTTACAGCCAGCAGCTCCGAATGCAGATTGACGCGGGTGTCAGCGAGGGCGCGATCTCACGGCGTGAAAGCTTCGCCTTGCGCGAAGAACTAAGCCAGCTGGTGCGACTTGAACGCAGGTTCAGTCCAAATGGTATCAGCGGCCGCGAACATGCCCAGCTGCTGCAACGCAGCACCGCACTAGCCGAGGACATTCGTATCGCCAGTCGCGATCACAACGGTCGCCGCGGTGATACGGCGAGTTGGGAAAGTCGCAGTATCAATGGGCAGTGGGTGCCCGACGCCAGGTTTGCAGGATTGCATCCCGGCGATCGGTTCAACGGTGATGCAAGGATTGGTCAGCACGTCACCGCCCGAATGGTCAACCTGCCAGCCGAGTATCGCGGCCAGTATGTCGATGATGCTCGCGTCTATTACGGTTATGACAATGGGCGCGTCTACCAGATCGACCGTCAGTCTCAGATGATCCTGGCACTGCTCGACATCACGCGTTGATAGGTTTGTTCGTCACGCGAAAGGCGTCCGGCTTCGGCTGGGCGCCTTTTTGCAAGCGACGTCTGCAGAACGTTGCCTGTATCGATGAACCCGCTGTCCCGCCAGTCACGCACTCGATGTCCCCGCTAAGCGTTCTTCATGCCGCCCGCGGCAATCGTGATTCAAATGTCGCCTTGGTCACCGCCACGACGAGACCCTCGCTGGACGATGTTTCAGAGACTTGAGCCTTCAACTGCTTAGCCAATGCCGCGACGAGCGCGGTGCCCAATCCCGTCGATGTGCCCGACTCCGTCTCTTGCCTTCGTCCCGTGCCATTGTCGGCGACGGTGAGTTTCCAGTCTGATTTTGCCATCTCGAAGGTCACGCGAATGCGATCTGATGAGCGCCCCTCGGGGAAGGCGTATTTCACGGCGTTGATGATCAGTTCGGTAACGATCAACCCGATGCTCACCGCATGGCTCGTTGGGAGCACCCCTCGATCGGAAGTAACGGTAATATCGATGTTTTGCCGAGGGTCGACCATCGACGAAGCGAGGCCCGAGCTCAGTTTCGCCAGATAGGGACCCATCTCGATCTGCTCGATACCGTCCGAGGCCTGCAGGTGGCCTTGCACCGCGGCCACCGACATGACCCTCTGGTGAGCTGCACGAAGCTCGTTCTTGGTCTCTTCCGAACTTACTGCCCCCGCTTTCAGTAGCAGGATACTGGCAATGATTTGCAGGCTGTTCGCGATGCGATGCCGCATCTCGCGCAGGAGCGTTTTTTGCTGTTCGAGCAGCTCCTCCGTGTGCTCCAAGAGTAGCTGCTTCTCCTGTTCAGCAGCGCGTCGCTCGGTGATGTCCTTGATCGCGACCAGCACCATCCGCCCTGACCCGCTTTTATCGCGGATGGGCAAAGCGTTCAGGTGCAGCGTGCGCTTGCCGAGCTTCGCGAAGTTACGCTCAAACTCGAAGCTGTCGATGGCGGTGCGATCGTCAACGACGGCCGCAAGAAGCTGCCTGAGCCCAGGGATGTCCCATTGTCCGCCCGACAGCTCGAACATGGAACGGCCATGCGCACTGGCGGGATCCTCGCCGTAGACCTCGTAGAAGCAACGGCTGCCGGCTAAGAGTTGGAGCTCGTCATCGAGCACCAGGAATGGTTCTGGCAAAGTGTCAACGATCGCCAGCGCGAGCGCCTGCGCTTGGGCCAGATCGTGAGGCAGATTCATTGAAGCGCTCCTTGGGCGGGAGCTTCGCACATCTCTCTGCCATCGGCTCGCCAAGCTTGTCCGATGGTTTTGCAACAATACACTGTCCGAAGCCGAACAGTAACTCAAAACATCCGGGGCCTCTTAGTTCCCGCGAAGCGTTGACCCGTTACACTTGGCCACCATCGACCAGTGCTGGAGTGCAGCCGCGCTCCTGACTTCCAGGGGAGCAGGCGATGCACGCGTTGATTATCGAGGACGACGATCTGATCGCCATAACGATTGAAGGGCTCCTGAGCAGCTGCGGCTTCACATCTTTTGACTTCGCTGTGTCGCTCGATGAAGCGGTAACCGCAGCGAGGCAACGATGCCCAGATTTGATCACTGCCGACATCGAGCTGAAGCCCGGTTCCGGTATCGATGCGGTCCAGACCATCTGCTCTGAAAATCCAATCCCGGTAATCTTCATCACAGGGCGAGCCGACGACGCGCGGTCCCGGATGCCTCAGCATCCTGTGCTTAGCAAACCCTTCCGCGTGAGTGACGTAGAGGCGGCAGTGCGGGAAGTGATGAGCGAGTAAACTAGCGGAGGGGTCGCGCCCACCTAACCTAAGGAGCGATCCAGCCGCCGATCGCCAGCACCGCTGCTACGGCGCTGATGCCGAACGCAACCATGAGCAATGTTATGGCAAGGGTCGCCGGCGCCGCGTTTGATGCCCGCTGCCCATCGAGCCGCTCCAGCAACGGACCTCGGAGCCTGTTGGACCAAATAGCGAATGAGATCGCCATCAGAACCACCGAGGCGAAAGCGAGAATGCGTGCAACCTCAGACATTGGAGCGCAGCTTGTTGGGGCTGGAGCCGTTGCGCGCGTAGATCGCGGGCGGCAGCACATCAGCAAGATCGATTGCCTGCGTCTCAGCTGAGAGGGCTTTCAAACTGTAGCGACCGGCAAGATCGTAATGAATCAGCCGTGCCTCCGCGCTAACTGCGTGCTGGGCGGCCTTGAGCGAAGCCCTATTCCGGCCGAGCCAATATGCCTTTTCCATGATGCATCTCCTGCGAGCGAGAGCACGATAGGTCTCTCTGTCACAGGGCGCTCGGTTGCGATCTCAGGTGATGGCCATTCCTGGCACCCTCCCGATGAACGGCGTCTGACGTCTAATGATTGGATCGCCGATCGATCATCCGCGACTGTGACGCACTGGATTGCCAATAGGACGGACCTGCGATGTCAACACGAGCAGCCTCAGCTAACCTACTGATATTTCGATGCTATGCGCACGGCTGGAGCTCGATTTGCCCAACAAAAACGCGATTCGACAACCGGTCGAGTTCAATTTGAACCAACCGAACACTGCAGGTGAGAATATGATCCGCGGCATGTTGCATAAATCGAGCTTCGGAAACGAAAATCGAGCGCTTCGTGATACGCGGTTTGCTATCTGCTTCGGTCATGAATCATGCCATGCAAGCGGTGTCGTTATTACTCGCGTCCATGTTCCAGGGCCGTCACCCCGATCGCCTCCGGTCGAGTTTCATGTTCGCCGGACCCGGCGAGCCGATTGCCCTCGCTCGCATGGGGACGGAGGTAAACTACGACAGCAAGGCTTTGCTCCAGGCGGCACTTTACGTGCGACGGCACGGTTCTCCCCACCTGCGCTCGCTCTCGATGGATGAGGTCAATAGCAGGCTCAAGCGCTTCATAAGCGACCATTACTACCTACTCGCTGAGCAAGCCTTCGGCGTCCGATTCAGCTGCTCGTATGATGAGCACCTGAGCGCTGACACGAAGGAGCGGCTCGCAAACGCGGCCGGCGCGTCTGCTCTATTCGTGGAACCCCGGCAGATCGTTCTGTTCCCCCTGATCCCAATCGCATCCGATGCAGCCTTCGACTCGAGCAGGTTTTTTATCTGCTCTCCACCCGCCCTCGCCGATCAACTGACCGCCCACCAGGTCCACACGGACCTGGTTCCTGATAGTTTCCCCCCGGTGCGAGAGTGGGACGGGATACGCCATAGCCCGACGTCGTGGCTCGGCGTGGAAGCCCCGACGCTGGACGCGGCCAAGCAGATACGAGCTGCGGTCCTTGGTGCCGTGGCGCTGCTTCCCCACCGGAGCGAACGATACATGTTCAGCGGACGAAAGATGTTCGGCGGATACACGAGTTTCGACGACCGCTGCACGATCTCCTTCGGCGATCCTCACACCCCGCCCCTTATGGAGAGCTTAGTCTTAGATGCATCGGACCGTGAGTGGCTGTCGGTGCTTGCGGAAAAGCTGGTCTCGCCCTCGAATGAGCACAGACGCCAAATGCGCGCTCTCGAATATTACTATCGGGCATGGGCGCCCGATCCAGTGAAGCGGTTCCCGACCCTGTTCGCTGCTATCGATGCGATTTTCGGCGATGCGTCTCAGGCCACTCAGGCAGTTGTAGACGCGGTGGGTCCGGTAATGGGACCGGAGTATACTAGCGAGCGCATCCGGCTCATTCTCAGGTTGCGCGCCAGCGTTATCCATGGAGGCGCGCCGAACGTTTACGAGTCCAGCAAATACGAGGAATATTACAGCACCTACGAAAGAGACCCAGTGCGCGACTTCGAACTAATCGTCGCTCGGTGCCTTCAACAAGTCGTCTTTCCCGCCGTGATGAGCGAGCGGCCACACACCCACGCGGACCTAATTTTTCAGCACACCGGCAAGGTCGTGTAGCGTAGTCTTAGAGAGCGCACTGTGAATAGGCCAATCGATCGCCGGAACCTCTTCGAGCACGCCGTTCGGGTTGCCGCCTGTCCGCACGTGGCAACCTGCAGAGCCGAGTTCGCTGCCATCGGGGGGGAAATGCCGCTCGCGTTTCCCGCGCCTGATTACGTTGGCCCGAACTACCGGGGGCTGGTGGTGATCGCGGGTAATCCCGGCCTGGCGCATGCGGGCATCCACCATGAGAACGATGCGCGAATGTTGCGACTGCAAGAGCGAGTTGCGCGGGGTGACCAGGAAGCCTTCGAAGAGCTCATGGCCTTTCTTCCCGAAAGCATGGCGCATTGGCCTCAAATGGTGAACACCGATGCCCGCCGCCGATTGAGCTTCGACATTCGCGACATCGCATACGTCGAGGTTGTCAAATGCGCCACGCGCCCGCTCGGTAGCAATCTTCCCAGCCTTTTCCGTGGCACAGGTATACTCTCGCGCTGCTGGGAGACGCACACCAGCGCGCTCATCGACGCGCTTGCACCGACGCACATTGTGGCGCTCTGGAAGCCAATCATTCCCACGTTGCGGACCTTGGGGTATCAGTTCCCGTCCGATCAGGACCGGATCGGCTCATACAACGGCTCGCGGTTCGTGAACTTGGAGCGGCGCTATGCCGATGTCGTGCGGGTCTTTGATTCCTTCTACGGACGATAAAGCGCTTCGACGCCGCGGCGTGGACCGCAGGCGCACATCATCCGGTTTCGACCGAAGCTGACGCCTACTCGGGCGTGGCGATGTCGTTCAAAGGATCACCGATCTTACTGGTTCGTCCTTCGTATCTGGCGACAATATGTTCGCAGCATCCCGTAGCAGCGCTTTGATGGGCTCTCGCTCCACCGAAGTCAGCGCTCGTTCGATCACGTTGATCTCGAACTGGCGATCGCGCAAATTCTCTGCCTTCATTCGCAATTCGCGGGCGACGTGATCCCTAGTCTCCTTGCCTACGAAAGCCTCATTCACATTTGCTTGGAGGTCTCGGAGCAAACGATCACGCTCTCCATCGCCTTGGGCCACTGCCATTGAAGCAAGGGCATAAATGCCATTCTCAAGTGCGTCCCATTGATGCAGCGAGACGGCGATGCTCCATTTCAGTAGGCGTTTCCTCACCTCGTCAAGAACATCATCGCCGCCCCACCGCCGAGCAGCCCCCGCAATTTGCAGAAGATACTCGATGAACGACAGATTATGGACGTGCAGCGCGGAGTCGGGCTCTGTCGGCAACCACGAGAAGACAGAAACCAGCCAGAGCGCGTGCTTTCGCAATTCGTCTCTCTCGTGATCACGACAGCATTCGGCCGAAGCCATCGCGAGCAGCGCTTCTGTGACTGAGTGAACGAACTGGATGAGAATAATCGTGAAAATGGACTGCTTCTCGACCGACTGCAGAAGCAGTTCCTTGATGGGCCGATGGAGCTCCTCCGCCCATTCCTCGACGTTCCTGGCAACCTGCTGCGCGTGCTCGTCGCCGACGTCCGCTTTCAAGAGCGCATTGGTCAGCTCGCCTAGCTTACGAGGAACACCACTGAAATAAGAATCCAGCGGCGATCCGAAGGGTGCCTGACGGGCGTGAGAACTCCCGAGAACGAGCTTCGTCATACTGATGGTGCTCGCTAGGGTTTCCCGTGTGGCATAGCCCGGATCAAAGCGCTCCACGCCGAAGAGCAGGACCGTCATTTTCGCCAATTGCTCTGTCGCAGCGTGAGTGATGACGATGTGATCTTCACGAGCCGCGCCGGTGGCTCCGAGCGCGGCAATCTTCTGAACCAGCGGCACGGCGTCCTCAGGCCGAGATCTGACGGCGAGTTCGCGGGCGCAAGTCCCAAGGATACCCACGGCTCGATAGAGCGCGTCTGGCATCAAATGTGCGACTAGCTGCTCGACTTCGGTTTGCAACTGTCCCGCAGCGTAGCAAGCGTGGGTCTTGGAATCGAAGTCATCACGATACTCGATCCCTAGATACGCCCCAGCCAGCGCTTTCAGGGTGCCGAGCGCACTGATCATCTGCTCTTCGTCTCGACGACCCAGGGCTGACCGATAGTAGTTCTTTATTGCCTCGATCGAGTGAGTAATGATCGGGTCGTGAACATGCTCGTTGTCGCCGATCAACGTGCTCGCGAAGAACGATCGTCCCCGCGCCGCCACATAAAGCTGATTGATAACCACCACGGTTTGGAGGGCTGACTCAGCTGCAATGGCATCACCCTGATCGCTAAGCTTGCGCGCCAGCGCGACTGAGTGCTTCAATCCTTTGTCCGCAGCGATGCGCAGCCGCGGATCGACCTGCGAGATTGTGTATCGCAATTGGTCAAATTTGCCGTCGGCCTGCTGTTTGTCCAAAAGCGGCTCTGCCCAACGAGCGCGCCGATCCCAGCGTCTCGCTTCCTTCGCTACATCGAGCTTGATCAGTTCGAGCTGGTATTCTGGACTGATCAAAGCCAGCGATCGCCGATACGCATAGAGGAACGACCTCAAGATCAGCAGGACGAACAAGATGGCTGCGCCGACGCAGAAGGCGGCGTTTGCCGGTGAAGAGATCAGCGAAAATGAGGCGACACCGATTGCAAGACCAAACGATCCAGCGAACGCGAGCAGCAGTTTGAGATCCGAACTTAGGCGACGAAACAGCCCGAACGGCAGGCGCTCGACGTTCACCTGCATTGCGAACAGGACGAGCGATGCGGCAATAGCTGTGCCGCCGATAAGGGCCGTGCCGGTTCCGACCAGTAAAGTCTGGAGACCCCCTAGGCGAGGCGGAGCGAACCACGCCGCGATTCCCAGCCGTAATTCGCTGAGCAGCTTTGCCCCGACGCCTACCGAGATCAGCCATGCGACGACCTCCGCCCTCCGGCCATGCTGCCTCAGCCAATAGAGGGCACGAACAGAACGACCCGATGCACCGAGCAGTAGTCGAGACCGAATAGTCATGGCAGACTTTCGGGCGCGCTCCATCCAAGCGACCGGCGCTTCTGGCGCAGCTTGCTCCTCATCCGGCGTGTCGACTGTCGCCATAGGGGCTTGATAGGTCCTGCAAGGCGTTGTTGCTAGTTCATGATACGTTCTCAATGCCGACGCTTGTCCCCGATTACTCTCGACAGTCCAACGAGGTTAAGGCCAGTGGATGGGTAATGCTGGCTTAGGGCGCCTGATAGGCAGCATCAGGGTGACAGCACGCCGCCGGTCCTAGGGCTTCCTCGATTCAGCTTGCACTGAAATGGGTTACCAGTTGGCAGCAAGCTCGAAACGGTATGCTCAAACAGCCTTTCTATACCGGCTTACCTGGGCGATCGCTCCCGCATGAGGTCGCGAAGGAACTCCGACCCAGGCTTCGTCCCGGTGACCAGAAGGCTGTCCCGCGCCCGAGTGCAGGCGACGTAGAGCAGCCGTCGCTCTGTCTCGTAGATGTCGTCAAGCTCGGCTTCATCCGCAGCGTCGGCGACCCGCTCATCGAGGGGCAGCACGCCCTCGTCGCAGCACATCACCACGACCGACTTGAACTCAAGACCTTTCGCAAGGTGCATGACGCTAATGGTCGGTCGCGCACCATTAGACGCACGCTCAACCGCTGCTTTCGCACGCTCGACAAGCTGTGGAGTGCGCACGAAGATTCCGATCTCGTCAGGAGCAGCGCCAGCTTCAATCGAAGCATCAATGAACTGCGCGACCGCAGCGGCTTCGTCGTTTGCCGATCCGCAGACCTCGACATGCGGAGGTGGTCCCTCGAATACGGAGATTGTGCCGCGGCGTTCGTCCTCCACCCCATCGACATCCCGCAGTTGTTCGGGAAGCAACCGATCGGCCGCGGAGCGGATCTGCTGTGACGTGCGATAGCAGACCTTGAGCGTCGATGAGCGACCGCGAACATCAACGCCGAGGCTCTTCCATGAGTAGGGATGCTGAAAGATCCGCTGTCCCAAATCGCCTGCAAAGAAGAGAGTGTTCTCGCCGACGGGAGCGATAGCCGCGAAGAACCGAAGCTCGGCCGGACCGAGATCCTGCGCCTCATCGATCAAGATGTGGTCGAATGGCTTCTCTGACTTGGCCGAGTAAGTTTCGGCCAGCTCGCTAAACATCGTCGCCCAGGTCGTGAGGCCCTGCTCGGTAATGACAGAGCGGACACTCTCGAACACCGGCCAGAGCCGCTCCCGCTGGTTCGGTCCCAAGCGGCTCTTTCGGCCCATGCGTTGCACGTCGCGGAAAGCCTCAGCGCTCGCAATACCCCAGGCGTCGATGACATGCGTCCATTCCGACAGCAGGAAGCGCTCCGAAAACCCACGGACGTTGTGCTGCTCAGCAGCCTTCTTGAGCAGGCCCCGTAGCAACTGCTCGCCTGCGATCCGCGGTCGAGCGCCATGGACCAGCTGGAAGAGTTGCTCGGCCACGCGCTGGAATGACTCGACCGTGATCCGCCGCACTACTCCGCTCGTCTCAGGCGAGAGCACCGCGAGCTTCTTCTTGAGAGCATCGGCGAGCGGGTCGGAGAACGTGGTTAGAAGGATGCGCGCTCGTGGATTAGTCTTGGCCAGACGAACAGCACGATGAAGCGCCACGATCGTCTTCCCCGTCCCCGCTGAGCCTGCCACTCGTGCGGATCCGCCATGATCTCGCTCGACCGAGCTTCGCTGCGACGGGTGCAGGAATACGCCCCACTTGTCCCAAGGAAACGAGAGGGCCTGCTCCAGCTCTTCCTGATCCGCGATCGGACGGATGCGCCTGAGCGTGTCGGGGTGTTCGTATGGGTTGATCGTAGCGGCTGGTGCAGGCGCAGGAAGCTTTCCCGTCGCCGCAAATTCGAGCAACGCTTCCGCCGCTTCATCGGGTAGGTGGGCAGCAAGCTTGAAGAAGCCATCTTCGGTTGCGCCGCGCACGTCTTCAACCCAGTCGGCCGGCACGCCGACAGACATGAGCTGATCCTCATCGAGTCCCGCAAAGACCGGAAGCTCCTCGGCAGCAGGAGCCTCAGTGAGACTTTCAAAATTGAAGGCGGAGGGCTGCTGAGTCTCCTCGACCAACTCCCGCACTTCGATGATCTGCATTGCGCCGGTGCGCGGGTGCGCCTCAATCCGCCGGCGCTCGGCCCACACGTAGGCTGGATCGTGGTGGCCAACATAGGCAACGAGCACGCTGTCCGCATTCTTGTGAACGATTAGACGCAGGTCGCGGTTCACGCGCACTGACCAGAAGTTCGGATCCTTCGACTTGTCGATCCGGTGCATCTGTAGGCCGTTGCCGCTCGGATCGATATGCAGGTCAACGACCGTGGATTTCACGGCTTTCGCTTCATGCGCGGGCAGCCGCGCCAGCGCTGCCGTGAAAGTATCAGCAAGATGGAGGTTCATTCGCTTCGCCGCTTATGGCGCGCATCTGCAAGGGCCTGCCCAAGAGCAGTGCGGCGAGGCGAGTTCTCTGCCCGCTCCAGCTGCTTCCGCGCTTCAACCAAAAGACGCTCCAGGTTGACCAGGCGTAGCTTCGTTTTCGCAATGTCAGCTTCGATAGTCCGCACCGTCTTGCTGGCTTTGGCGACCTGGTCAGGAATCGTAAGCCCATTGCCCTTTAATGACCGCCTGGCAGCCTCTCTCCCAGCGTTCTGTGGATTTGCGCCGCGCACCTCGACGACGACATTTGGCTGCGCTTTTTTGGCAGCTTCTCTGGCCTTTCGTTCGGCCTCCTTCTGCGCAGCCGTAAGCTTCTGGCGTTTCGGCTTCTTGTTGATTTGCTTCTTCGGCTTTTTCAGATGCGCATTTAGATCAATCGGTGCGGCTCTCGTCTTCGCACGCGACGGCTGCCCGCCCCATGCACGAATGATCGTCGAGCCACCCAGGTATCCCCCCTTACCCATCTACGCATTACCCTCCACAGCCGGTTCGTTCAGACTCTAAAAAATGTAGCCGAACCGACGTCCCCCTGAGGTTGAGCCGACATGTCCGTATTGATTGGCCTGTCCGAACCACGACTCATAGGCATTGCTACCAAGATCGGTGACATCGAACTCAAACTTGCGCGGATTTTTGGTGCGCTTGAAATGGATTGCGCGTCCAGCGATCGGTTCTCCACCCTTCGTGGTCGTGGGCATTCCCAAACGGTATATTTCTACCCCGAAGCTGGTTGTCTTAGGAGTAAGTGGTCGCCCCGACCAAGACGTGTGGCCGTCCGTCAGGACATAGTCTCTCCGCTTTTTTGACGGCTTGCCAAAAAACGTTGCCAAGTGCCGGTTGAACTCGACCTGGTGTCTAGCAATGCCACTGGCTGCACCAACTTCCACAAACAGCTCTGACGCGAGGGACAAGTCCGAGCTGGGTTCGGTGGCTGCAAGCAACGCCGGATTCGTTTTGAAAGCGTCAAGTCTTGCCTCTGAGTAAGCAGCGAGCAATGGATCGGTCGCTGGCCGCAATAGCCCGGCAAACGCGCTCATCCACTCCTCTAATTGCTGACGCCTCTGCTTGGCGGGGTTGCCTGTAAGGTTTGCAATCGACGCAAGTTCTATGTTCTTTCCCTGCAGCCCGATCGCAGCTCCGGTGAGATTTGCCGATCCAATCATCCAGCAGTCGTTGAGATTCTTGGATTCAACGAACAGAAATTTTGGATGAAACACCGGCGGGGAGAACAGGGACTCGTATGTCACTTTCTTCTGCGGAGTGAAGAGCTTTGCGCTGGTGTTCGGGATGTCTCTAAGAATTCTTACCGCTTGGGGCTCCGTAATCCCCTGACTGATTCCAATCATGAGAGTCTTCTTGCACGCCAGCAGGCGAGCGTCCGACTGCAAGACGTTCCTCAAATGCATTGCACCCGAAAGCGAGACGAATGCGAACCCGCCAACAATTGATTTAAGATCGCTAAGGTCGGATCGGTCCAGCAACGCGGAAAAGAGGTCTGAATTGGCATTCCCCCCATGGGTCCATACTGCCATCGGATCCTGAGCCGACGGAGCCATCGTTAGACCCCGAACACCTTCATCACCTCGTCGCCGAAGTGGTTGATCACTTTCACCGCGATGCGACTGTTCGTCGGCCGCGGGAATGGGCGTGACGTGTCGCTGTAGAGCGTGCTCCAAGCCTCCTCGTCGATCTCTGAACGAAGGGCGGTCTTGAGGCTTTTGTATGGGTCGTTCGCGCCCAGGAAGTAGGCGTGGCGCACGAAGAAGCTCTCTTCGTTGTAATCCGTGTCCACGAACCACGCGGCAATACCGCGAGTGTCGTTGGAGCGAATATCGCCGGTGTTCGGATCGAACACATCGACACCATTCACCTTAACGCGGATCGTCTCGCCACCGTCGTCGAGCACGTTGATGTCAGGCTCACCGAACACCACAAACATATTGCCTTTGCCGGTATTCTTGAGCTCACCGGCCATGTGCATGTCAGGATTGATGCGCGCCTTGATGATTTTGAGCGAGCCAAGGCCATCGAACTCAGACGAGTGCGCGTCGAAGTTGAACGCACAGGCGATCACTACATCGAAGCGAGCATCGGCTGCTTCGCGAGCCGCAGCGACCAAGTCAGAGCGGCCAACCGTGCCGAACTCTGGACCGATGAAGATTCCTGCCCGGCGTTCGACGCCGGTGTCGCCCTCTGTGAAGCTCGCATCCGCACCTATCCAGTTGCCCGGCCATGGGTGCACGCTGTCGAATGTGATGCGGTCGCCCTTGTCGTGCTGGTGAACACCAGCCGTTTTGAGGTGCTCAATGACGATCTGCGCAAAATCGTTCTCGGGTGATTCCGTGCGAACGCGCTTGCCTTCGGCGGCATCGATTTCTTCGATCAGTTCGGCATCGCTCGCAGGCAGCACGCGGTGTGGCGAAAGGCTCTCAACGGTGAAGGGCCCAGCGACGCGTATACGGCTGTTATCGACGTAGGGGCGGTCGTAGAGCATTTCGACCTCTGCGCCCCTGACGATAGATTCATCGATCTCGCGTTGACGATCTGTCCGCGCCGTCCACCACGAGGTCAAATCGGCTTTCGCTTTGGGTGGCCAGGACTCTCCCGCGGCGCGTGGGACATCCCACTCCTCCCAGCTCTTATTGAGCGCCGCATTTAAAGATGCGCGCAGAGGCTCAAGCGCTTTTTGCCACTTCTCCCAAATCACATCGATTTCAGCATTGTTGGAAATCGATCTGAGCGTGACATGCGGCGCTCGCTCGTAAACAAATCCTTGGCGAATGTCGTTCGCGAAGACTCGATCTTCGGGCACGCGGCCGGACAACTGAGCTTCCTTCGCGGCGCCCTCACGGCTGTCGGCTAACTGATACCAAGGAAACCGCGCAGCCATGATCCGAGTTCGGGCCAGCGCTAACGCTACGCGGCTGGTGTCAATTGTGATCCACCGCCGTCCCCACTGCTCTGCAACATAAGCAGTTGTTCCCGATCCGCAGGTGGGATCCAAAACGAGATCGCCGGGATCGGTTGTCATGAGAATGCAGCGTTGGATGACAGCCTCTGAGGTCTGCACCACATACGTCTTGTCTGACGCTGAAAAGGTGTCCGTCCAGACGTCGGTGATTACCTCGGACGGTGCATCGCCAAAGAAGTAGCGCCAACGCAGACTGGTTGTCAGAGGCTGCAGCCGATCCGCCATAGCGAGGCGATTCATGCCGTCGAGATTCGTCTTCCAGCTCTTACCCTTGGGAGACGCAAACGTCCTACCAGCGAGAGTGTATGGAAACGTGCAAGACTGAGTGTAGCCTGACGAGGCCAGGTTTTGCGCCGTGAAGAATCTTTCAGCTGCAACGCCGTGCTCCTCGGCGCTCGTGCGAGAGATAGTGCGGCCGTCATCATCCAACGCCTGCGTGAACTCTGGATGTTCTGAAAGCAGCTTGGGCTTTTTCGCCTGCCGAAACTTCATGTGGTCTTTCGATTTCGAATACCAACAAATGAAATCGGTTGTTCGTGCAAGGTCAGACACACCCAACGGGCTCTTCACGCGGAAGGTGATCTGCGCAACGAACTGCTCAGTGCCAAACACTTCGTCCAATACCGCCCGCACGCGATGCACATTCTCATCGCCGATCTGCACAAAGATTGAGCCACTGTCGTGAAGCAGATCCCGCATTACCGTGAAGCGATCGCGGAGGTAGGCCAGGTATGAGTGGATGCCATCCTTCCAGGTATCGCGAAACGCTTTCACCTGTTCGGGCTCTCGGCTGATGTCCTGCTGCTTGCCGTCCTTCACGTCACGCGATTGCGTGGAAACCTGCCAGTTCGAGCCGAACTTGATGCCATAGGGTGGATCGAAATACACGCACTGCACCTTGCCGCGCAGGCTCTCACGCTCGGCAAGGCTCGCCATCACCTGCAGGCTGTCACCGAGGATCATACGGTTCGACCAGTGCAAATCGTGGGCGTAGAACTCCGCCTTCGCCTCAGGGTCCAGGCCGTTGAAGTCGGCAAACAGGTCCGGCGCGTCGCTCTCTGCTTCGCGGGTAGTATTACTGCGACGTTTGAGGTCGTCGATAATCGCCTTGGGGTGGACCTTCTCCTGAATGTAGAGCGGCGGCACTTGGACAATCAGGTCCGACCAGTCCTGCGTGTCCTTGCCGCGCCAGACGAGCTGCGCGTCGCCGATCTCGACTTCACCCGTCTCGGCGAGCTGCTTCATCTGATCCTTGCTGAGCCGGATGCGAGCGCCGTTCCAGATGATCTGCGGGTCGAGATCGGGGTCGCGGTCCCTCATTTCTCCCTCCGGCAGTGGCCGTGAGCGCTCGTAATGCACCGGCTCGCGTGGATCACGATCCTCCTCGCGAAGGAAGAAGCTCTCCATCTCCGCCGTCGGGATGTTGCGCCGCCGCGCCTCGTCATGCGTGAGCGTGCCGATCTGCTTCGGGCGGCTGCCTTGCCCGTTATTCCGCGCCATTACGATTGAGTCCTCTTCGTTCCCTTCCACACCATCGGTGCGATTTCGAATTCTCGTTCAAATTCCCGCAGGTCGTAAATTTGCACCTGGGGCTTGCTGAGTGCGTCAACGACCATCGCAAGCCGCCATTCCGAGGCTTCGCGGTAGCCGTGCTCATTAGCTGTCAGGAAGAAGCGGGCCTGTTTGCTCGCCGTCCCTTTCACTTCGACATGGAGGGTGCTGCCGTTCTTGTGTGTCGCTTCGAGGTCGAAGCCGACATTGTCATCCTCGCGTGACACACACTTGTAACCCTGCTTGGTCAACACCGCCTTGGCAGCTTCGACCGCCGCCACTTCGACGCTCTTGCGGTGCTCGGCGTCACCGAAGCCGCAAAGTGGGTCGATCTCGTCGTTGTCACGGTCCGGCGCAGTCTCGACGTCTGGATTCTCGATTGCGACGTTCTTGAGCCGCCTAAGGCGCTCCTCGAGAATTGCGCGAACCTCGCGCTTGTTGTCGTTCGTGACTACATTTGGGCCGGCGAGGAAGGAGTATTTGCCCTGCCGAATGCTCGTGTGAGAGAATGGGTGGGTCCGAAATTCCGGCGGGACCAGGAACGCCTTCTTCGCACGGATCGAATAGTAATATTCGTCACTTGGCTCGACGCCGCCAGGGTCGAAGCCGTCGGGGCGAATCTCATATTTTCCCATCAGTTCCGCGTCTTCATACCAGCCGACGACGTTCACGCCTTGGCGATGCGGATCCTTCGCAAGGCAGACGACTGTCCAGCCATGAAGGTCTGGGTTCCAGGGCGTCCCGCTGCCTCCCTGGGGCGGAGTGTAGCAGTAGTAGGTGCCGTCGCTTTGGCGCAGGAAGTTCCAGGCTTCGTGCCCCTGCTCGCCGCCTTTGATCCACGGGAAGTTCCCGTCCACCGGCCCACCTCGATAGAAATCTGACCAGCCGAATTTCACCCACAGCAGCTTGTCGAGACTTGGGGTTGGCCTGGAACTCATGCGAATTCCTTCACTAGCAAGCGGTCCACCAGCTTCGCGAAGTCATCATCCATGACCGCCCAATCGCCGAACTCGGCGAAGCCCCAGCGACCGAACTCGCCGAGCGCGTTCACGCCGGGCACCCAGTAACTCATCATGGTGTCGCCCTTCGCCTTAGCATCCTCGCCGCGATAGCCCTTGACCTCCAGGATCAGGTTCAGCGGCTCGTCACCACCATCGTCCAATCGCACCACGAAGTCGGGGACGTAGCGGCGCGAAATACCGCCATCGAGATATGGCACCTCAAGGCCCATGCCCTGGTTCTTCGCGTAAGCCAGCACCCGCGGATGGCTTTCGAACACGTCCGCCATGACGCCTTCCCAGTCGCTGTCGAGGACGACGTGGCTGATCTGGCACTTGGGTGGCTTCGATCCAGTCACTTGGCATGTCTTCGACGTGATGAAGTTTACGAACCTGGTCGAGCCCTTCGGATTGTAGGGGTCGAGGATCGCTTTGATGCGGGCATCCTCGCCAGCGCCGCGGTTACACGCACGGTCGATCCGCTCCGCCGCCTTGGCGAGCTGATTGAGGTAGAGGATCGCGCCGGTCGGCACTCCCTTGGTGACAAGGTAGCCCTCGTCGATCCATCGTCGAGCAATCCGCTGGATCTGCGGAAACAGGTGCTGCTTCGGGATGCGGTCCTCGTCGAGGAAGCAGGTGTAGAGCAGGTGTTTGGCGAGGTTGAAGCTGATCGTGGAGGGCCGCAGCCCTTCCAGCACCTCCGGCGTGATGATGACTCCCTCGCCGACGATGCCCTCCATGAAGACCTTTGTCGCGCCAATGTCCTCGGGAGTTATGATGAGCTTGGAGTCTTCGGTGAACTCGGCGACCAGCCGCTCTTCGGGCAAATCGCGTCGGTAACCAGTGACCCGCGGGAACATGATCTCCTGCTCGGACCGTTCCTTGATGGCGTGGACGCGGGTAATCGGCTTCGGCGGTCGGGGCGTGGCCACTTGTGGCTTGCCGGTGAAGTCGAACGGGATGCCCATGACGTCCGCATATTCAACGTCGAACAATCCCGTTTCGGGGTTGAGCTCGTATGACTGACGACGAAGACCGCGACCGACCACCTGCTCGCACAGCAGTTGCGTCCCGAATGCGCGCACACCGAGAATATGTGTCACGGTGTTGGTGTCCCAACCCTCGGTCAGCATCGACACCGAAACGACGCAGCGAATTTGCTCGCCCAGGCGGCCCTCGCGACCGACGGTGTTCATGACCTCGCGCAGCAGGTCTTCGTCGCTGATGTCGCCGACGCTTCCCGCGCCGCCGCGCTGGGCAAGCTCACGCTTAAATTGCTCGATCTCCGGCACAGCCATTTCGCGAAAATTCTTGTCTAGGGCGTCACCAGACTCGATCTGGCGAGAGTCGATCAGCAACGTCCTCGGCTTCGACAAACGTCCGCCATGCTCATCATAATTGCGGAACAGCTCCAGGTTGCCACCGTGGAAGGCAGCGCGCTCATCGCCCTTCTCGCCGACTTCACGCTCGAACCCCGAAATCCACTCGAAAACCAAGCGGGAGATCGCTGTGTTCTGACACACGACAATGAACACCGGCGGCACGCCGATGCTCTCGGCCTGCCAGAGCTGGAACGTCTTCTCGTAATGGCTGTAGAGAGCGTAGAGTGCAGTCTGCAGCTCGTTCGGCAAATCGAACGGACTCATCTTGCCCGCCGCCGCTGCTGTCTTCGGCATGCTCTTGCCGATATGCTTCCACAGGTGCCGATAGAGCACGTCCTGCTGGTTCGGCAGGTTGTCGGAGACGGGCACGCGAGGGAGCTTCACGATGCCGCACTCGATCGCGTCCATCAGGCTGAAATCTGACACGACCCATGGGAAGAGCGTGCCTTCTTCATAGCCAGAGCCGCGCAGGAAGAACGGCGTCGCCGAGAGGTCGTAGATCGCACGGACGCCGACCTTGCGCTTCAACGCCTCAATGCCGCTGATCCAGAGGCGGGCAGCCTTCTCGTTCTCGGCCGCCTCCTCCTTTTCCTCGATCGTGATCTTCTCTTCTTCGCCGCCGACCTTGTGCCGGTAACAGTGGTGCGCCTCGTCGTTGATGACGTTTACATTGCGGTGGCTGAGTAAACTTCCGCAGGCTCGTTTGAGCATCTCCCCGTCGGTCTCGGTCGTGCGGATCGGTTCAGGATCGTTACCCTGGAGCAGCCCCTTCGCGACCTTCGGCGCCTGCAGAACCTCGCGGTGCTGAAAGGAATGGTAGTTGGTGATGACGATCTCAGCCTTGCGGACCTCGCCAATCATCTCCGGCGGCACGATCTCGCGAGTGACGTAGTAATTGTCGGGATCCTCGGGGAGCAGGACCCGAAGCCGGTCACGGATCGTAATGCCGGGCGCGACGATGAGGAATGCCTTGCTGAAATTCTTCGAATGGGGCTGCCTGACCGCGTTTACGGTCTGCCACGCGATAAGCATGGCCATCACCGTGGTCTTGCCGCTGCCCGTCGCCATCTTCATCGCGATGCGGAAGAGATCGGGATTGGCTTCCCGATTTGCCTGCAAGATCTGCTCGGTGAGCTTCTTCGTGGCGGAGCGTTGAGGGGCTACCTCGGTCAGCCAGATCATCGTTTCGACAGCTTCGACCTGACAGAAGAATGGTCGCACGCCGGAGAACTCATGATTGCGCCAGTAATCGAGCAGCCGCTGGCTTGCTGCCGTCACACCCCAGTCTGCCGGGTTGGGGATGCTGCGCCACGCATCAACGTATCCTCTGACCTCGTTGATCAGAGCATTGTCGGTATAGCTCTCCAGATCGAGCGTGCCTTGCGCCGGCGCCTGCCGCTTCCTGGACTTCGGAACCGGAACGATGAACTTCGAAGGGCGGCGCCCCTTTATGGGCGGCAGGTCGAGCGGCTGCCCATGCTCGTCCAGCGGATGGTGGAGCGCGGGGATCGCGTAAGGCGAATTCAGGATCGGTTGTTCGTAGAAACTGCCCGGCACGTTATTCCCCCATCAGCCGCGGCATACACCCCGCGGCTGGTTCCGAGCGCAACCGTAATAGCCAGCCTTATCCTAAGGCAACAAGCCGCAACGGAAATATCGCGCCTGGCGCTGATGGATCGTTACCGACCCAAGGCTTCTCGAACCTCAGCAACCTTGGACGCAGCCAAAGCCAACTCCTCCGCGCCCCCTGCCGTGAGAACGCTCTTCACCATGTCTTCGATCATGACGTTGAGCAGCGCTACGCGCTCTAACGCTACGATCTCCTTCAATGAGCGCTCGCGAGCTCGCTGCCGCGCCTTAGTAGTCAGCGACACCTCCAGCTCGACCAAGGTCTCAGCAACTCTGCGACCCTTGAGAGCGCCGCGACGCTTGAGCTCGCGGGAGACCGTCGCGGGTGAAACGCCGAGCTCGCGAGCGAGTTGACTACCATTCCTATGGCCGAGTTCATACGCATCGACGGCTTTGAGCCATTTCTTCTCGGTGATGAGGTTGCGGTGCTTCTTTGGCATCAGCGATTATACCACGGAGTGACCGCCGGGATTTGGTTGATGCGTTCAACCGCACCAAGATTGCGACACAAGTTCCCAGACCCGCCGAAAGCGCCGGAAAACTGCCGAGAACCAGCCGTCGATGCCGCCGCCGAAGTGGAGGGCAGATTCATTCGCCACCGCTCTAAACTTCTATTGCAGGCACACGGACCGGCAATCGAACAGGGACGACGACGAGCAGCATTACACGCCGCCGCCCCTATCGCTATCTATCGATCGCAGACGGCAACGGAGCGATCGGCGAGTGGGGTAATGAAGACCCACCGACCAACGGCATCGCTGGTGAGTAACCCTTCGCGGTGCAGCTCCAGGGCTTCGCGAACCACAGATTGTCCGGGGTTAGGCAGGGCATCGATCGACCACTCCCTATAAAGCAAGGAGTCACGATCACCACCGTGCGCCTGGAGGTGAAGCCCGAAAAGTTCAGACGCACGATCAAAGTCGGCGGCGAGCACGAATGCTTCGATCGGCGTCGGGTCTCTCATTTCAAATATGCGCACGCCCGAGAGCTCCATTTCATCGCTGTCGAATGAAGACCAGCCTTCGGAGTCGATCACCCATCCTGCATCTTGATCGTAGCGGGCGATGCCTTCGGTCGAAGTCGCTAGGAGCGCTTCAAGCTGAATCCGCTTGTCCCGGTTGAGACCATCGAGTGCGACGAGCTCGACCGAGAACGCCCGATCAGGAAGCTCCCGCGCTGCCGCCGAAGTTACATACATCTGCATCGCCTGCTCTTCCGAGCGTGCAGCAACGTGGGTGACAGGGAGACCAATGGGTTCGATCTTATAGAGCTTGAGTAGTTTCATGAGATTCACCTTTCTATTTCGAATGAACCTCATGGTTATGGTCAGCTCGTAATGGATGCGGGTGGCTTCTGCATGGAAGCTCATGGGAAGTAGGTAGCGGCGTTCCGCCGCTACCAGGCGCCGCCTCCGCTTCGCTCCGGCGCTCGCCTCGTCTTTTTCAAGAAGACTTCGAGTCCAATCAAATCAATATCTAAGGCTTCCCAAAGAAGCATATCCCCCCTGCACACGGAGTGACGGCACAAGGGCGGCATCTCTCGTATGCAAGGGGATTGCGACTTCCCATGAGAAGTGGAGAAGGGCCTATGTAGCTCACAAGGCGGTTCGGCGGAGTCCGTGACCGAACCATCAGACCCCCAATCCGCTGCCGTAGCAGCACTCGGTTATCCAGGTATTTGGAAACACCCCGGCTTTGCTCTCATCTTCCACGAGGCCGGGGCAGGGAGTTGCGGCGATGCAGAGCTCCCATCCTTTAAGGCGTCCTTTCGTCTCGCGCCCCCTAGAGCGCTAAACCGGGCCGACAACCGGCGACGCCGATCTTCCCTTCGCTCGCACTGCTCGTAACGCCGGTCTTCGTCCCGGTATCGCCGTTGCGCCGGTGAATGCCGGCTCCAATCTCATGTGCGTATGGCAGGAACCTGTCGGTCCCAGTGAGGCCATAATACTGCATGTCTGTGTGTTGTTCAACACTCAATCGGGCCATGCCGAACGTTTGAGGGGTTAGCCGTCCCGGTCGATGAGAGCGGGAATCAGGTCTAGAAGGCTCCGATCATCTGAGGACAATCCCTCTCGATGCATTTGAGGGAATATCTTCCGCAGTTGCTGCAAAGCGGCGATCTCGTGAACAGACAGCCAGCGCGAGCCAGGGTCGGGATCGCGAACGACATCCTTGAGCACTCTTTGATGTTCGGAGCTGAGATCGCTGAGTGGCTTTCGAGCGATCGTCTCCAGCTCATCTACGAAGGGATCTACGGCTGCAGTTATAAGACGCCAATCCACGCCTGGATGTCGTTGTTGGAGAACCTCCTGCAAAAACTGCTTTTCAGGAAGGCCGACCTCGCGAGCGATGTCTAGCGCTCGGTCCAAAGGAATAGGAACGCGGCCGGTGGCCATGTGACTGAGCACTACCGGCTGTTTGTATTCCAGACGGCGACCAATCTCGCGAAGACTCAGGCCCCGCTCCATTGCGGCAATCCTCAGGCCAGATGCCAGCATCCGAGCTGCGGGTGTCTCCGCCCAACGGTGTTCAGTCATGCTCAATTTCCCAGCTAGACTCTGCTTTATGTGTGTTATATAGCACCCATATGACAAACGTTAGCACGCAAATCCAGTCCCCGCCGCTCGAACCTCCCATGCCACCAGCGAAGCCGTTCACGCCAGAAACCTTGGCAAAGCGGTGGAGCTGTAGCGCGGAAAAGGTCCGTCAGATGATCCATCGTGGAGAGCTCGCCGCGTTTTCACTCGGCAAGCTTTTCCGCATCCCCGTCACCGAAGTTGAGAGATACGAATGCGCCAACTTGCGCCCTGTGCAGAATACGAACTCGTCAGTTACCGTGGAAAATATGCAGTCGCGATCGGTGCCGGAAAGCAGCGTCGTCGATATTCGCTTGGCACGAATGACAAAGGCTTAGCTCGCGTCCGAGCGGAAGAGGTCTGGCAAAAGCTGAATGCGCCAGCCTCCGAACGGGTTGAAGATCTTTGGAAGTCATATCTCGCTGACCGCCGTAAGGATCGGAAGGATGTCACCCGACAGGAGAACGCCTGGAAGCACCTCCAGCCAGTATTCGCGCACTGTCTTGGGACTGACGTCAGCAAGGACGACTGCCGGGCCTATGCGAAGATGCGGCAGCGCTTTGGTGCAGCTCCAGGAACAGTGAGAACCGAGCTCGAATACCTCAGGGCTTGTCTAAATCTTCGCTACGGTCGCGGTCACAATCGAGTTTGGCTTCCCACTGGCAGCCCACCTCGCGATCGATACCTGACGCGAGATGAGTTCGACACGCTGCTGAGCAATGTCGAGACCGCGCATGTGCGGCTCTTCATCATTCTCGCACTCACCACCGGCGCCCGCATGAGCGCAATCTTGGAGCTCCGGTGGGACCAGGTGGACTTCAAACACCAGACGATCAACTTCAACTCACCAGAGCACGAGCAGACTAACAAGCGACGCCCCGTCGTGCCTCTCAATCAACGCGCCCTCGCCGCCCTTGAGGAGGCTGCTCGCGGCGCTTTGACTGGATTCGTTATTGAGTGGAGCGGCGAGCGCGTAAAGAGCATTAAGAAAGCTATCAGGATGGCCGCGAAACGCTCTGCGGTCCCATGCTCGCCACACGTCTTTCGCCACACGGCCGGCGTTTGGATGGCTCAAGCAGACGTGCCGATGCAGAAGATCTCGCAGTTCCTTGGCCATACCTCGACCAGGGTGACCGAGCGAACGTATGCACGCTACAGCCCGTCTTTCATGAAAGATGCCGCGGCGGCCTTGGAGTTCTGATTGAAGGCTAGGGCTCTATTCAAGCGCAGAACGTGCATAGCGGCATTTGGGAAACTCGGAGCAACCGTAAAACGCTCCGAACTTTCCTGAGCGCTGGACCAGCCGCCCCAGGCATCCATCGTTTGGACAGGGAGGCCCAGGCGCTTTGTCAAAGAGAAACCCCGATTGTCGCTCGTGGCGTTCTGATCTTAGCTTGCGATGCGCTCGCTTCTTGAACTCCCAGGGGTGGATATTCCCAGTCTGCGCCCAGATCCCGCGTCGGTTCCGGCGAGCTTCGTCTAGAGCATCGAAATATCGTGCATCCGGTTCGTAGCGATCCAAGACCCACGCCCAGCCGTTCAGCACCATCTCAAGCTCTATATTCCGGCACACCGAGCCTTCGTGCCGCAAGTAAGGAACCGCGACGATCCGGCCATGCCCGTCGATGATGCGGCCAGTGTCCATCTTGAGAAGAATACCAAGGTCCACCCACCGGCCTCCAATCAAGCTCGTAAGGAAGTCCCTCGCTTCGTAACCGCCAGCTTGCCCCAGCTCCGGCGCGTCGATGAAGCCAAACCTAACAGCGGTCTCAAACTCAAGATCGCGACCTGGGATCGAGATGCGGGTTAGAAAGCCGTCGCCATCGAATATTCGAAGCACCGGAACCCTAAGGGTGTCATCTCCAGGTTCCTCCGGCGCAATGAGCAAGGTCGTCTCCCCGCTCTTTTCATCCTACACCGGGACCGTTCAGATCAAGCGCGTCAATACCAACACGTCGGTGCAGTTGAACCAGCCGACCGCTGCAGAGCAGACCATCCAGACTTCTCTAAATCTCTGATCTCAGAGAAGAAAAATGGTGGGCGTGGCAAGGATTGAACTTGCGACCCCTGCGATGTCAACACAGTGCTCTACCACTGAGCTACACGCCCACTCGGGAACGGGCATGTAGAGAGCGGCGGCGGGGGACGCAACCCTTCCAAAGACATCTAATGCAGTTGCTTCGCCCGAGCTCAGATGAGACGATGCCGCCATGTCGACAGTGCGCATCGAAAGGCGGTTCAGGGGACCGCCGGAGTCCGGCAATGGCGGCTATGTGGCGGGCCTCGTCGCCGCTGCTCTAGGCAGCTCCAACTGCACCGTGACGCTGAAGGCTCCACCGCCCATAGACGAGGACCTGACGCTGACGACGGACGATGTGACGGCGACCCTCGCGCAGGACGATTCCGTTCTCGTCACGGCGTCTTCCGAGGCGGTCGACATCGACGTTCCGCCAGCTCCGACCCTTGCGGACGCGCAGGATGCCGAGCCTCGCTTCACGGGGCATCACCGCCATATCTTCCCCGGGTGCTTCGTCTGCGGTCCGGAGCGGGGGGATGGCGACGGCATGCGCATCTTCCCGGGCCCGCTCCATGACAAGGCCAACCGGGTCGCAGCGACATGGACTCCTGACGAGACGGTGAGCGACGGCCAAGGCCGGGTCCGGCCAGAGTTCCTGTGGGCCGCGCTCGATTGTCCGGGCTACTTCGCGGCAGAGGATAAAGCAGGGATGGCCCTGCTCGGGCGAATGTCAGCGGTCCTCCACCGTCCCGTCCAAGTCGGAGAGCCGCTGATCGTCACCGGCTGGCCCATCGAGACCCACGGCCGAAAGCATCGCGTAGGCAGCGCCTTGCACGACGCGAATGGCGAGGTTGTCGCGGCGGCAACCGCGACCTGGATCACGCTGAATGGAGAAAGAGCGGCCTAGAGCCGCCCGTGCTGGTCTTCGGTTTGGAAGATGCGGTCCACCTCGGCGACAAGGTCCTTCAGGTGAAACGGCTTCGACAGGAGCTTGGCTCCAGGGGTCGTTCGGCCGCCCTGCAGGGCGACCGCCGCGAAGCCGGTGATAAACATGACGCGGATCTCCGGGTCGATCGCAGACGCCTTTTGGGCAAGCTCGATCCCGTCCATTTCCGGCATGACGATGTCGGTCAGGAGGAGGTCGTAGCGCTCGTTCTGGAGGAGCGGCATAGCTTCCGTACCGCAGCCGACAGCAGCCACTTCATAACCGACGCGCTGCAGCGCACGCTGCAGATACTCGCGCATCGAGCCGTCGTCTTCGGCTAGAAGAATTTTCGCCATATGTGCACTTATGCTCGGAACGTTTAATATTTTCCAGCGTGATGGCACGAGACTGACCCGAAATGTGACAGTCGAAACAGGAGTACCTGCCCCACATGCCGCTTTCACCGCCGGCCATCCACCTTCCCAGCGCTAACGTTCCTGTGCTCCTTTCGGTCCCGCATGCGGGACGCGATTATCCGCAGTGGCTGGTCGCGCTGTCCAAAGGTGGCGAGCGCGCTCTTCACACGCTTGAGGACCCGCGGGTCGACGAGCTCGCGGGCCGAGCCATCGGCGCCGGGATCGGTGCGGTGGTCGCGAAAGCGCCTCGCGCGGCGATCGACTGCAATCGCGCGGAGGACGAGATCGATCCGACCGTGGTGCGAACAGGACCGGTCGCGTCACTGAGCCCACGCGCCCGTGGGGGACTTGGCATCGTCCCCGGGCGGACGGCGCACGGGCCTTTGTGGCGGCAGCCGATCCCGCGGCAGGAATTGGAGGAGCGGCTAGACCAGGTTCACCGGCCGTACCATCGCGCCATCGAAGAGCAGCTTGGCCTGTTGCTCGATCGCTTCGGCTGCGCGCTGCTTCTCGATTGCCATTCCATGCCGTCCCCCGAAAGCGGCCCGTCAGTAATCATCGGCGATCGCTACGGGCAAAGCGCATCGCCCTGGGTAACCTCCGAGGCAGTGAAGATCGTGACGTCGATGGGCTTCCGCGCGGGCGTGAATCAACCTTTTGCCGGAGGCCATATCGTGCAGCGGCACGGGGCCCCGCACACGGGCGTGCACGCGATCCAGATAGAAATGGATCGCCGACTCTACCTTGCTGCCGACAATTCAAGCGCCGGCAAGGACTTCGCGCGCTGTGCTCGCCTGATTGAGCAGCTTGCCCTTCGCCTCGGCCAGCATTTGTTGGACCGCAGGTTCGCTCAGGCCGCAGAATAGGTAACAAAAAAGGCCGCCCCGTTGCCGGGACGGCCCAAGTTCAGGGAGGAACGCACCCGAGGGTGCGAGGCCCGGGTCGCGCATGAGGGGAAGCCGCGCTGCCCGGGCACCTTCAATTTGGGAGGCTGCGGCGGCCGATCAAGTCGACCCGCCGCAACCCGGTCACGCTTCGGCGGGAACCCGCTGCGGCGCCGGGATCGGGCCTTTGCCCTGCTGCACCTGGCGCGAGAACACCTCGCGGATCTGCGACAGCGAGAAAAGGTGCGCGTAGATGAGCGCGAGCAGGCCGCTCTGGTTCATCTTGCGCAGCTCGTCGCCGCGAAGCTCACGGAGCTTCTCTTCGTCGACCATGCGGAAGCCGCGATACACGAATGGCTGATCGGAGCCTTCCGGCTGGATGGCGACTTCGCCGTCCATCAGCAGGTCTGACTTCTTCAGTTCCTGAAGGAAGGCCGCGGTGCGCTGGCCGGCCGTCTCGAACTGCTCGCAGAACTGAAGGATCGCCTTGGTCGCGTCCGACGGCTCCGTGCCGTTGAACAGCGGCTCGCCGTCCTCGAAGTCGCCGACTGCGCCCGAAGTCGGGTCGAAGCAGAGCGACAGCTCGTCACTGTCCGGACGGAGGCGAGCAAGCAGGAACGGATAACGGCGCATGTAGGCCGGGATGTAGGTCGCCGGATCCTTCGGGATGCCATTCTCGTCGAGGAAAACGTTGGTTCCCTCGCTAAGACCCATCAGGGCCAAGGGAACCGGCTCGGGGCCAACGGAGAAGACGATCGGGTAGTGGCGCTGCAGCAGAGCGAACTCGTCGACGGTCACCGGAACCGCGTGCGTCGCGCCGATCGTAGGCGCTTTTTCGATACGGCGAATCTTCATGCTTGCGTGCTGGCCGGAGTTCAGCGGCTCGAGCGCATTGTAAAAAAGCGGCAATTCCTGAGTGGGCGCGGCAGTCGCCATGTCGATTTAGTCTCCTGGGTGCCGGTCCGGGTGCGCCGTTGCGCCTTCCCACGAGCCGGGAAAAATCGTCCGGTGCGCTCTATTCAAGGCCTTCCGGTTTCGCAAGTGCCGTTCACCTGTGTGAGGAAGGTCTCGCTTGCGGCGGCAATTCATTCATTGTTCAACGGGTTGGCCGCATCTCGCGGTGGGGACCCATAGCTTCACTGGAAATGCCGCTTTCGCTGCTCCTCTCTCTACTGCCGGCAATGTTCGGCATGATGGTTCTCGGCCCGAGGGACGAGGTGCGCACTCTTGTCGTCGAGCAGGAAGTGATCATGCGCATCCCCGTGCGGCCGGCGCCCGCGATCGAGTGGGAAGAGCATAAGGGTCCCAAGTGCATCCCGGCGAAGAGCATTCGCGGCGCGATGTTGTCCGGACGCGAGCATGTGGACTTCGTGCTCTATGACCGGACGCGGCTTCGGGCGAGGCTCTCGGAAGACTGTCCTGCCCTCGATTTCTACAATGGTTTCTACCTGACCCCCGACGACGGCCAGGTTTGCATCAAGCGCGACACCATTCATTCGCGCATGGGCAGCAGCTGCAGGATCGAGAGATTCCGGCGCCTGGAGCCCAAGATCGCCCGCTAGTTCCTTGACAAGGTTGAAATGCGCGCCTTAGCCCCAATGTGACGAGGGAGGCTGCGTGACATATGCAGCCACTCAGCTTTCATCTTCCGGATTTTGCATGACTTTTGCCGACCTCGGCCTTTCTGATCAATTGCTTCGCGCTGTCGAGGACAGCGGCTACACGGAGCCGACCCCTATCCAGCGGGCGGCGATCCCGTCCGTGCTGATGGGCCGCGACCTGGTCGGCATCGCCCAGACCGGCACCGGCAAGACCGCCGGCTTCGTGCTGCCAATGATCGACATTCTGGCGCATGGTCGCAGCCGTGCGCTGATGCCGCGGTCGCTGATCCTGGAGCCTACGCGCGAGCTAGCGGCACAGGTCTCCGAGAATTTCGAGAAGTACGGCAAGTACCACAAGCTCTCGATGGCCCTCCTCATCGGCGGCGTTCAGATGGGCGACCAGGTGAAGGCGCTCGAAAGGGGCGTCGACGTGCTCATCGCAACGCCGGGCCGCCTGATGGACCTGTTCCAGCGGGGCAAGATTCTGCTGAACGGCTGCGAACTGCTCGTGATTGACGAAGCCGACCGCATGCTCGACATGGGCTTCATCCCGGACATTGAGGAAATCTGCTCGAAGCTGCCGAAGGCCCGGCAGACCCTGCTTTTCTCGGCGACCATGCCGCCGCCGATCCAGAAGCTGGCCGAGAAATTCCTCAACGAGCCGAAGCGGGTCGAGGTGGCTCGTCCGGCATCCGCCAATACGAACATCGATCAGAAGATCGTGGTGGTAACCACGGCCAAGAAACGCGACACGCTGCGCCAGATTTTGAAGACGGGGGACGTCAAGAACGCGATCATATTCTGCAACAAGAAGACGACCGTTCGTGAGCTGACCACGAGCCTCAAGCGCTCCGGCTTCGCGGTCGGGCAGATCCACGGCGACATGGAGCAGTCGGACCGCATTGCCGAGTTCGACCGGTTCAAGCGCGACGAGATCAACATCCTCGTAGCTTCCGACGTCGCCGCTCGGGGTCTCGACGTGAAGGGCGTGAGCCACGTCTTCAATTTCGACGTGCCATGGCAGCCGGACGATTACGTCCACCGCATCGGCCGCACCGGCCGCGCGGGGGCGAAAGGCACGGCGATCACGCTCGCCACGCGCGAGGATTCCGAGAATGTCGCGTCGATCGAGAAGCTGACCGGCACCAAGATCCCGCGCCTCGAGCAGCAGGCGCCTGAAAAGGACTCGCCCAAGGCCGAAGAGCCGAAGCGCGAAAAGCGTGAGGAACGTCCCAAGCGCCAGGAGCGCGCGGCTCGGCCAGCGCGGGAAGACCGCGAGGAACGCGCAGCTCGTCCGGCCCGCGAAGACCGGCCCGAGCGCGCGGCGCGTCCGCCTCGCGGAGATCGTGAGGAGCGCGACGAACGCCGCGCCTCTCCGATCGTCGAGGACATCAAGAGCGACTGGAACGGGCCGCTCCCGAGTTTCCTCTCGGTGAGCGCCGCCTAGGCACAAAGATGTTTCTGGAAAGCGCCCGCGCGCCTTCCTAGCTGACCTGTCCATTCGACAAGGGACAGCAGCATGACCGACAGCGCCGAGTACGTCCCCCCGCAGGTCTGGACCTGGGACCAGCCGAGCGGCGGCCAGTTCGCCAGCATCAACCGCCCAATTGCCGGGCCGACGCACGACGAGGCGCTTCCCGTCGGCAAGCACCCGTTCCAGCTTTATTCGCTCGGCACCCCCAACGGGCAGAAGGTGACCATCATGTTCGAGGAATTGCTCGAGCGCGGACACAGGGACGCCGAATATGACGCTTGGCCGATCCGCATCGGCGATGGCGACCAGTTCGGCAGCGGCTTCGTCGACGTGAACCCGAATTCGAAGATTCCAGCCCTCGTCGATCGAAGCGCGCCCGAGCCGGTCCGCATCTTCGAGTCCGGCGCAATCCTCGTCTATCTCGCCGAGAAGTTCGGCGAGTTCCTGCCGGCTTCAGGACGGGAACGGGCGGAAACTTTGTCTTGGCTGTTCTGGCAAATGGGAAGCGCGCCCTTCCTCGGCGGCGGCTTCGGTCACTTCTTCGCCTATGCGCCGACCAAGATCGAATATGCGATCAACCGCTACGCGATGGAGACCAAGCGGCAGCTCGACGTCCTCAATCGCCAGCTCGCCCAGCGCGAGTTCATCGCCGGGGGCGACTATTCGATCGCCGACATCGCCATCTGGCCCTGGTACGGCCAGCTCGCGCTCGGCAAGTCCTACCCGGACGCGGACATCTTCCTGTCGGTTCACGAATATGAGCACGTTCAGCGCTGGACCAGGCAGATTGCTGAAAGGCCCGCAGTGAAGCGCGGCCGCATCGTCAACAAGACCAACGGCGACCCGGCGGAGCAGCTGCATGAGCGCCACGACGCCAGCGACTTCACGCTGCGCACGCAGGACAAGCTCGAACCAGCCTAATGCGTTGTGTCGAGCTTCTGGCTCTGAAGGACGGCCGGATCGGTCGCCAGGCTGTAGAGGTAAGCACGGCGCTGATCCGAGCCTGACTTCAATCTTCCGAGGTGATGCCGCTGCTCATCTGTCAGGCGGAACTTCGAATAGCCGCGTGCGGCCAGGCACTCATCGACGGTCGCCTGAAGCGTGCTCTTGAGGTTCTGGTAGCGGACATCCGGCCGGGTGGCGTTGACGATCGATTGGTATCGGTAGGGGTCGACGCCCATCTCGACTTCTGAATCGAGCCGTCGCGACGCTCCGACAAAGGCCTTCGCATCGTCGGTCTGCGAGATGTCGAGGAAGTAGCCCTGCGCCGTGCAGTCCGCCGCATCTTGCCGATATTGTAGAAGCGTCACCCCCGTCTTGCCCCAGCTTTCGCGAGGTGTCTGGCGTGAAGTTGCGGCGGCGGCGGAGCCGGCGACGAAAGCGATGAGCAACAAAGTAGCAATGGGACGGGACATGGCTTCCTCCCTGCGCCACCCTTTACCACAGCAGGGCCGTCCTTTCGACGGTGCCCGCGACTGTCAGGCCAGCCGACGGTATCGCGACAAGAATTGGGACGCGTGCTCGTCGAGCCGATGCGCGGCGATGGCATCGCGAAGGCCCTGCATCAGCCGCTGGTAGAACCAGAGGTTGTGCTCGGTCATCAGCATCGCGCCGAGGATCTCGCCGGAACGGACGAGGTGGTGCACGTACGCCCGTTCGAACTTGGTGCACGTCGGGCACGGACAGCCGGGCTCAAGCGGCTCTTGTTCGTCCGCGAAGCGTGCGTTGCGAATGTTGAGCGGGCCGTCGGCCGTGAAGGCCTGACCGGTCCGGCCCGAGCGCGTCGGAAGGACGCAGTCGAACATGTCGATGCCACGCCGCACGGCCTCGACGATATCGTCCGGCTTGCCGACGCCCATCAGGTAGCGCGGCTTGTCTTCGGGAAGCTGAGCCGGCGCATAGTCGAGGCACGCGCACATCGCCTCATGCCCCTCGCCTACCGCGAGCCCACCGACCGCATAGCCGTCGAAGCCGACGTCGATCAGTGCGTCGGCGGACGCCTTGCGCAGTCGCTCGTCGAGCCCCCCTTGCTGGATCCCAAACAGTGCCGCCCGCGCGGCATGCTGACCGCCCCGGTCGAACTCCACCCGGGAGCACTTTGCCCAGCGCATCGAGCGCTCCATAGCCGCGGCCGCTTCCTCGCGTGCCGCGGTTGCGGGAACGAGCTGGTCGAAGGCCATGACGATGTCGGAACCGAGAAGGCGCTGAACCTCGATCGATCGCTCCGGCGACAGCATGTGGCGAGTGCCGTCGAGATGGCTGGCGAACGAGACGCCTTCCTCGCTGACTTTGGTGAGCTCAGACAGGCTCATCACCTGGTAGCCGCCGCTGTCGGTCAGGATCGGCCGCTCCCAGCCCATAAAGCGGTGCAGGCCACCGAGACGGGCGACCCTCTCCGCGCCGGGGCGCAGCATCAGATGATAGGTGTTGCCGAGGATGATGTCGGCGCCGGACGAGCGAACGTCCTGCGGCTTCATCGCCTTGACCGTCGCGGCCGTGCCCACCGGCATGAACGCGGGCGTGCGGATTTCGCCACGCTCCATGGCGATGGCCCCGGTGCGGGCCTTTCCGTCCATGGCGGCGATGTTGAACAAGAAGCGGGTCACTAGCCGCGACCCATGCCAAGCGCGTTAACGGGAGTCGAGCGGCCCCATGCTACAATCAGGCCATGAGCAGATACCCGCTCGTCATCCGCAACAATGTCGCGCTCTTCTACCGTGGCTTCATGACCTTGTGGCTCGGCGCGGTAGCAATCGCCACTTTCGTCGCTCTTCGCGACGGAACGCCCGAGCCAGGCAGATGGTGGCCTGTCATCATGCTCATCTTCTGGGCCGTCGGAATCAGCGGCCTCATCTGGTCCTTCAACCAGGAAACGTCGGTGCTTCGGATCCGCAGCAACCGGAGTATCCACATCGAACGAGGAAAGGCCTTCCGTCGCCAGGAGCTGTGGACAGACCGCGGCCGCTTCTGGATCGAAGAGACCGAAGACAGCGACGGCGATCCATACTTCAAGCTGTGGATGGATGCTCCAGGCGGCCAGCTTGCGGTTCGCGAGGGACATCAGCGGGATAAGCTTGAGAGCCTCAAGCAAGAGATGGAAAGCCTGCTTCACAGGAGCAGCTTGAATTAACGCGCACGCAAGAAAGCGTTTTGTTAACCATGAGTTACGCGGTATGAGCAGCCCTTCACGCGCGCATGGGGGCAATCATGCATTTGTGCCGGCTTCTGCGCTTCTTCGCATCCTTCGGGTTTCTCTCTCTGGCGCTTGCGGCTCAGCCCGCCACCGCTCGACGAACCGTCATCGATGCCAGCTCGACAATGACCACGGGCGCTTACTGCAGTCCGCTCACCTCGTTCACGTCGGACTGCCAGCCCAACGCAATGGCCTTCACCATCCAGATCAGCGGGAGTTCGTACGACGCCTTCTACGTGAACAGCAACGGCACGGTTTCGTTCAACTCGATCGAAACGCAGCTGTCCGCGCAGAACAGCTATACAGGCACCGCTTCCCCGCTGACCTACACGGGCCCAGCCCCAGCCGACAGCTTGGGAGATTACGCAGCGCCGATCTTCAGCCCGTATTTTCTCGACGGTCCAGGCGATCCGACAACTTTCATCCCGAATCTGGGGTTTGACGGCGAGCTGGTCGCCGAAACAAGCGCAACCGCGAACAGCTTCACGGTGAACTGGTATTCCTGCGCCAATCCACTCACCTGCGGCATGGCCACGTTCGATATCGTTGAGAATGCCGTCTTCGATCCGACCGACGGCGGCCTGACGGACATGATCATGTCCTTCGGCGACATCAGCGGTTGTCCGTGCGATCCGCTCGACGTGTTCGCCTCCGGCAAGGCAGCTCTCCTCGCGCAGCTGCAGGGCAACCTCCCCGTCTACACCATGACGCTGACGGATCTCGCCGACGGGTTCCAGGTCGATTACACCTACAATCTCGGAGCCCTGGGCGACGCCGGACTGTACGGGTTCAACCTGCCGGGCGGGTTGTACGAGGTAAGCGGCCCGCTAGCCAACCAGACCTACCGGTTCGATTCAAACGGACAGTTGCTGCCGGCCGTGCCGGAACCGGCAACGTGGCTGACCATGCTGCTGGGTTTCGGCCTTGCGGGTATGGCGATGAGGCGCCGCAGGGCCCTCCCCCAACCCGCCTGAATCGATGGCCGCCGGGCAGCCGCCGACCCGCTACTCCGCGTTCATAAGCTACAACCACAAGGATCGCGCCTGGGCGGCGTGGCTGCACCGCGAGCTCGAACGCTATCGCTTGCCGCAGGCGCTGGTCGGCCGCGATGGGCCGTGGGGCCCGCTCGAGCGGAAGCTTCCACCAGTTTTCCAGGATCGAGAGGAGCTGGCGGCTTCCACGAACCTTGCGGACTCGGTCCGGCAAGCGCTCGGCGAAGCATCGAGCCTGATCGTCATCTGCTCGACGAACGGCGCGCAATCGCGCTGGGTGAACGAGGAAGTCCGGACCTTCGCAGCGCTCGGCAAGCGCCATCGCATCCAGTGCCTCATCGTCCCCGAAGCGAGCGGCGACGGCACGGTTCACCCGGAGGCCCACCTCTTTCCGCCGGCCCTACTCGACCTTGGAGCCGAACCGCTGGCAGCGGACGCGCGGCCAACTGGCGACGGCAAGCGCAACGCCTTCCTGAAGCTGGCCGCAGGCGTCATCGGCGTCCGCTACGATGAGCTTCGCCAGCGCGAGCAATCACGCCGGCAAAAGCGGCTTCTGACGCTCGCCGCAGCGGCAAGCGTTGGCTTCCTCATCATGACAGGCCTCACGATCTTTGCGCTGATCTCGCGCGCGCAGGCGGTTCATGAGCGTGATGTTGCGCGGCAGAAAACCATTACGGCGCAACGCACGACCGACTTCGTGAAAGGCCTGTTCCAGGTCTCGGACCCGTCGGAATCCAAGGGCGAGAGCATCACCGCAATGGAAGTCCTCGATCGCGGCGCGCGCCAGATCGAAGGCGAACTCGGAAACGAGCCCGACGTGAAGGCGGAGCTCGTGAGCACGTTGAGCGAGGTCTACATCGGCCTCGGCTCGTTCCGGCGGGCGGACGACCTCATCCGCCGGTCCCTTGCCCTCAACGTCGGCAGCCGCGAGACGCGCAATCGGCAGCTTGCGGTGCTGGCCACCTCGCGCGCTCTGCAGGGCGAGTATGAGCAGGCGGTCGCGATCTACGATCGCGTGCTTCGGGGACTTGGGAAGCCGGAAAGTCTGCAGGATCCCGCGCTCTATTCGCGTGCGCTGACCGGGAAGGCGGAATCGCTCGCCGCGCTCGAGAAATATGACGAGGCGCGACCGCTCATTGCCAAGGCGCTGGAATGGGACCGGGCGAACGAGGGCGATCGATCGCCTGCCGTGGCGCGCGACCTCGAATCCCTGGGGCTGCTGGACCAGATGGGCGACGACCTGCCCGCGTCGCGCCGGCACTATGCCGAGGCGCTGTCGATCCGCGCGTCGGTACAGGGGCGCCTTCATCCGAAGGTATCGGAAGACCTCAACCAACTCGGCACGGTGGCCTACCTGCAGACCGATCCGAAAGCGGCGGAAGGCTATTGGCGGCAGTCGCTGGAACTCGACCAGCAGGTCCTCGGTCCGCAGCATCCGGATCTGGCGGCGACGCTGAACAATCTCGCGCGAGTGATGATCGAGCAGAGGAAGTTCAAGGAAGCTCTCCCGCTCCTGACCAGGAGCACCAACATATACCTCGCGCAGCGCTCCGAGACGCACGACGATTTGTCCTTCATCTTCTCCAACCAGGCGATTGCTCGTCGTGGACTCGGAGAAGAAGCTGCAGCCGAGGAGCTTTTCAGGAAGGCGCTGAAATCTGCGGAGTCGCACGACAATCGACTCGTTGCGCCCATCCTGGTCGATCTTGCGGACATGGCTTGCGCTGGCGGGAACTATGCCGAGGGGCTGCGGAAGCTGGATCGGGCCGAGCCGCTAATGCGCGAGCGTTATCCGGACGACCCGTGGCGCACTGCCTGGGTGCAGAACACGCGCGGCGCTTGCCTCGTCAGACAGGGCAACAGTTCCGGCAAGCAAATGATTACCTCCAGCGCGGCAGTCATCCTGAAGCGCTGGCCCAAGGACAGCCTGTTTGGTGTCGAGGTTCAGCGCCGGCTGAAGCTTAGCTCCTAGCGGGCAGCAATAAGCTGCCGTCACCATAGCTGTAGAAGCGGTAGCCCTTTTCGACGGCTTGTCGGTACGCCGCCTTCATGACGTCCAGGCCCATCAGCGCGCTGACGAGCATGAAGAGCGTCGATTTGGGCAGGTGGAAGTTCGTCACGAGGCCGTCGACCGCCTTGAAGCGATAGCCGGGCGTGATGAAGATGGCCGTGTCGCTTTCGAAAGGCTGGATAATGCCGCCGTCGTCCGCGGCGCTTTCGAGCAGGCGGAGCGAAGTCGTGCCGACCGCGATCAGCCTGCCTCCCGAGGCTCGGACGGCGTTCAGCCGACCCGCCGTTTCTGCGTCGATGCGACCCCACTCTGCGTGCATTCGGTGCTCGGTCGTGTCCTCCGCCTTCACGGGTAGGAAAGTGCCTGCACCAACGTGCAGTGTCAGCGTCTCACGGCTAATGCCGCGTGCTTCCAGCTGCTCGATCAAGCGCGGCGTGAAGTGCAACGCGGCAGTCGGTGCAGCGACGGCTCCCTCCTCCCGCGCGAACATCGTCTGGTAATCCTCACGATCGGCTTCATCAGCTGGACGGCGCGAGGCGATGTAGGGCGGAAGCGGCATCCTACCGGCTCGTTCGAGCAGGACTTCGACGGGCTCGTCGCCGTGAAAACTCAGCAGGATTGCGCCCTGCTCGTCGCGCTCCACCGCTGACGCGCAAACGCCTCCACCGAATTCGATCACGTCGCCATCGCGGACGCGCTTCGCGTTGCGGACGAAGGCCCACCAGTCGCGGGGCCCTTCCCGCTTGTGGAGCGTGGCGCCAATGCTGGCCTCGCGGCGGCGGCCTTCGAGTTGCGCCGGAATGACCCGCGTATCGTTGAAGACGAGCACGTCGCCAGGCCGAAGCAGGTTCGGCAGGTCGAGAACCGCTTTGTCCGAGATCTGATCGCCCTCGACGAGCAGCAGACGCGCCGCATCGCGCGGCTTCGCCGGCCGCAAGGCGATCAGCTCGGCAGGAAGGTCGAAGTCGAAAAGGTCGACGCGCATCCGCGCGCCCTACTAGTTCCCGATCCTCGCGTGAACGATCGTCGTCGGTTCGGCGGGCGGCTCGCCCGGAGCGATCTTGTCGACGGCGTCCATGCCCGAAATGACGCGGCCATAGATCGTGTAATGCTTGTCGAGCATCGCGTTCGGACCATAGGCGATGAAGAACTGGCTGTTCGCCGAGTCCACGTCACCGTCGGCGCGCGCCGCGCCCAGCGTTCCCCGCATGAACGGCAGAGAGCTGAACTCGGCCTTCACGTTCGGAAGAGTCGAACCGCCCTCACCCGTTCCCTTCGGATCGCCGCTCTGCGCCATGAAGCCCGGGATCACGCGGTGGAACTTGAGGCCGTCATAGAAGCCGTTCTTCGCGAGCTGGCGCATCCGCTCGACGTGCAGCGGCGCGACGTCCGGACGGAGGAGGATCACGACCGTCCCGCCATTGCTGAGTTCGAGCGTCAGGCGGTTCTGGGGGTCGTTGGCGACTTCCGGAGGGGCGATGCTGCTCTGAACCGGCACTGCGGGCGCCTGCGGCCCCGGCTTGGCCGCCACGAGCGCGATTGCGGCGAACGAAAGCAAAACTCGAGCGATCATGCGCCCATTTCTCCTTCAAGATGACGTTTGACGTCCTGAGCCACGGCGGGCGTTACGAACTTGTCGATGCAGCCGCCATAGCGCGCAATCTCCTTAACCAGCCGTGACGCGATCGGCTGGAGGGAGACGTCGGCCATGAGGAAGACGGTCTCTATGTCGTCGTTCAGCTGCTGGTTCATGCCGGCCATCTGGAACTCGTACTCGAAGTCCGCGACGGCCCTGAGACCACGGATGATCATGGTCGCCTTCTGCGATTCCGCGAAGTCCATGAGCAAGGAATCGAATTCGACGACCGTGATGTTGGCGCCGAGTCCTGACACCTCACGCCGGACCATCGCCAACCGCTCGGAGATGGTGAACATCGGCTCCTTGGAGGGATTGGTGGTCACGCCGATGACCAGCTGGTCCACCAGGTGAGCGCCGCGGCGGATGATGTCGATGTGCCCGAGCGTAATGGGGTCGAAGGTCCCCGGATAGACGCCGATCCGCTCCGCCATACGCTCTCCCTAGTGGTTCCGCTCAATAGCAAAGCGCGCGAGCGCCCGCAGCAGGTCGGCTTCGGAGCCGTGGTCCGCCAGATGCTCGATAGCCTGCTCGACGAGGAAGCGCGCCTGCTGCTCCGCCCGTTGGGGACCGAGGACGGAAACGAACGTCGCCTTCCCTGCTTCTGCGTCCTTGCCCGTGCGCTTCCCCGCACGCTCAGGGTCGCCGGCATGGTCGATGAGATCGTCCGCGATCTGGAAGGCGAGCCCGATGTTGCGCGCGTAGCCGCGGTAAGGCGTGCGTGCCTCAGCCGGCAGGTGCGCCATGACGCACGGTGCCTCGACCGCATACTCGATCAGCGCGCCGGTCTTGAGCTGCTGAAGCCGCGTTATCGCGGGGAGATCGAGCGACTGCCCCTCCGCGGCAAGGTCCATCATCTGACCACCGGCCATGCCGTTGGGGCCGGACGCTCGGGCAAGTTCGATCGTCAGCTCGGACCGGACGAAAGGATCCTCGTGGGTCGCGGGATCGGCGAGGATCTCGAAGGCCAGCGCGTGAAGGCTGTCGCCGGCAAGAATTGCGGCCGCCTCGCCGAATGCCTTGTGCACGGTCGGCTTGCCGCGACGGACGTCGTCGTCATCCATGCATGGCAGGTCGTCGTGGATCAGCGAGTAGACGTGGATCGCTTCGATAGCCGCGCCGGCACGCAGCGCTCGATCGCGGTCGATGCCGAACAGGCGCGCTCCGGCGACGGTCAGCAATGGGCGAAGACGCTTGCCTCCACCGATCGCCGCGTGGCGCATCGCGGCGAACAGGATGTCGCGGCCATCGTCGCGGGAGACGAGCAACTGGCCGAAGAGCTCGTCGATCTCTCTGCAAACACGGCTCGCCTCTTCATCGAGCTCGAGCCTCAGGCGATCGAGTGTCTCAACCGGCATCGAAGGGAGTGACTCCCGCCGGGCGTCCCTCGGCACCGAAAGCGATCTGCTCGATGCGGGCCTGCGCCGCCTTCAGCCGCGCCTCGCAGTGCCGGCGGAGGCGATCGCCCTCCTGATAGAGCTCGATGGACTGATCGAGCGGAGCCTCGCCGCGCTCGAGGAGACGGACGATCTCCTCCAGCCGCGCGAGGGCCGCTTCGAAGCTCAGGTCGCTCTGCTGTTCGGGCACGTCCATGGCCGAGGAATGAGCCTAGCGAGGAGTCAAATCAACGGCGGAACGGGTCGCGGATGCCCGGGACGATTTCGTCGGAGGGAGCCTCGTCGCCAGCTTCCGCAGCCGCAAGAGCGGCCTCCGCCTCGCGGGCATGCTGCTCGCGTTCGTGGCGAAGTTGCTCGATCAGGGCGTCGCGGTCGCTCTCGAAGCGCTCGTCGGTCGGAGCGGCGGCGCCGGCGGCCTTCTGGGCCTTGGCGATAGACGCATCGAGCTCGCGCTGGCTGGTGAGGCCCAGCGTGACCGGATCCTTCGGCGTGATGTTCGCCATGTTCCAGTGCGTGCGGTCGCGGATCGCGGCGATGGTCGTGCGGGTCGTGCCGATCAGCTTGCTGATCTGGCCGTCGCTGACCTCGGGATGGTTCTTGATGATCCAGGCGATCCCGTCCGGCTTGTCCTGGCGCTTCGAGACTGGCGTGTAGCGCGGGCCCTTGGTGCGGCGGACCGGATCGGGCGCCTTGTGCATCTGCAGGGCGTAGGACGAGTCCTTCTGGCCCTTCTCGATTTCCTCGTGGGTCAGCTCGCCGGCGCGAACGGGGTCCCGGCCGGTCAGCTTGGTGGCAGCCGTGTCATCCGCGATCGCCTGCACTTCGAGGATGTGCAGCCCGCAGAACTCGGCAATCTGCTCGAACGTGAGCGAGGTATTTTCGACCAGCCAGGCAGCGGTCGCATGGGGCATCAGGGGCTGGGCCACTGGAATCCTCCAGAGTTCAGAAATGAATAGGGCCGCCCCTCACGGAGCGGCCGGCGTTGGCTCGCGCTCTACGCCCGATGCCAATCTGGAGCAAGTGTCACGCGTCGATAGAAATGTAGTTCGGAACCGCCCTGATACGCTCAATCCAGGCGGCAATTCCCGGGTAATCCGCAAGCGCGAAGTCGGCGTCTTCCGCGACATGCGTATAGGCGAACAAGGCGATGTCGGCGAGCGACAGCTGGTCCCCCGCGAACCAGTCCCGCTCGGTCAGATGCTCGTCCATCAATTCGAGAGCTGCCCTACCGGCCGCCTCCTTGGCCGGAATTTGCATCCGCTGCACGTCGCTTAGGTTGTCGAAGCCGACCCACCCCTTCCAGAAGCGCAAAGTGGCGATGTTCGGCTCGTGATTATACTGCTCGAAGAACATCCAGCGGAGCATGTCGGCGTGATCGAAGCGGTCCGCCGGAATGAGCGACGATCCCGTCGCGAGATAGTAGCACGCGGCATTGCTCTCCGGGATGAAGCGGTCGCCGATCTGCAGGACGGGGATCCGCCCGTTGGAATTCACGCTGGCGAGGAACTCCGGCGTGCGGGTTTCGCCCTTCAGAATGTCATATTCGCGCCGCTCGATCGGTACCCCAAGCAGCGCTGCGGTCAGGCGCACTTTGTAGCAGTTTCCGGACTGCGCATATTCGTGGAGGATGAGCGTCTCGTTCACGCCTTCACATCGAGCACGATTTTTCCGACGTGATTGCCGGACTCCATGTGAGCGTGCGCGGCTGCCGCTTGGTCGAGCGGATAGACGCTGTCGATGACCGGCTTCAGACGGCCGCCTTCGGCATAGGGCCAGACGGTTCGGTTGAGCTCGTCGGCGACCATCGTCTTGAACTCGACCGAGCGCGGCCGCAGCGTCGAGCCGGTCAGCGTCAGCCGTCGGCGCATGATGTCGGGCACAGGCACTTCCGCTTTCGCGCCTCGCTGGAAGGCGATGGAAACGTGCCGCCCCTCGTCAGCCAGGCAGGCAATGTTGCGCGGAACGTAGTCGCCGCCGACCATGTCGAGCACGACGGACACTCCCTGACCTGACGTGACCTTCTTCACTTCCTCCACGAAGTCCTGCGTCTTGTAATTGACGGCGGTGGAGGCTCCGAGTTCCAGTGCGCGGGCGCATTTTTCATCGCTGCCGCAGGTCACGATGACGTGGAGGCCGAACAGCTTGCCGAGCGTGATGGCCATTGTTCCGATGCCGCTAGTCCCGCCATGCACCAGGACGAAGTCGCCGTCGGCCGCAAAGCCGCGTTCGAACAGATTCGTCCAGACGGTGAAGAGGGTTTCCGGCATGGCCGCGGCTTCGTGCAGCCGCATAACCTCTGGGACGGTCAGGCAGGTCCCGGCGGGCGCCACGCAATATTCAGCGTAACCGCCCCCGGCAACTAGAGCGCAGACCCTCCTTCCGAGCTGGCTTTCCGCTCCGGGGCCGACCTCGACCACCACGCCCGCGACTTCCAGTCCGAGAATGTCGGGAGCTCCGGGCGGCGGCGGGTAAAGACCTCTCCGCTGGAGGATGTCGGGACGGTTGATCCCTGCCGCCGCGACTTCGATCAGGACTTCCCCGGCCCCCGGGCGTGGCACGGGACGCTCGATGACCGCGAGGTCCTCAGCCCCGTCGGGCTGGGGAGCGACGATCGCCTTCATGGACGCGGGTGTCTTGCTCACACCGCGGGCTTATTGACAGCAGGACCGCATGGGTCAACGATTCCCGCCATGGACCTGGACGATCTCTTTCCGAGCAAGCCGGGCGACCCGCTGACCGAGCTTGCAAAACAGGATCTCGATCCCATCTCGATCGAGGAACTCCACGCCCGCATCGAAGCCCTAAAAGCCGAGATCGCCCGAGTGGAGGCCCACATGAATCGCGCACAAGCGCACCGCTCGGCGGCCGAAGAGCTGTTCAAAAAGTAGCAGTACGTGTCGGGTGGGTGACACATCGCCCTCCTCGTTCAGCCTTCGACAAGCTTCCCTAGCGATATTCTGGGGATAAGCGGGTCCGCGCCCCTTGATTGCGCGTTTGCCGCGTATGACATTCGTTAAAAGAGCCCGGCCCATTTCCGGGGATCCGGGCAGGAGTAAAATCTAAATGCCCAGTTTCGCTCGCGAACTCGAACAGACGCTTCACAATGCGCTGGCCGAAGCCAGCCGGCGCAGACACGAGTATGCGACTCTAGAACATCTTCTCATCGCCCTGATCGACGACGAGCATGCGTCGAAGGTCATGACCGCCTGCGGCGTCAGCAGGGACGAGCTTCGCGCTTCCGTGAAGCATTATCTCGACAATGAGCTTGGGGCCCTGGTCGCCGACACCGGCACCGACCCAACTCCGACAAGCGGATTCCAGCGCGTCGTCCAGCGCGCGATCCTGCACGTGCAGTCGTCCGGCCGCGATGAGGTGACCGGCGCGAACGTACTCGTCGCTCTCTTCTCGGAGCGCGAGAGCTATGCGGTCTATTTCCTGCAGCAGCAGGACATGAGCCGTCTAGATGCTGTGACCTACATCAGCCACGGGGTCGGCAAGGGCGAGGCCGCTGCCGAGCCGCGTGAAGTCGGCGGCACCGAGGAGAAAAGCGGTGAGAAGGAGGGCAAGAAGGAATCTGCCCTCAAGCAGTTCACCGTCGACCTCAACGAGAAGGCCCGCGCCGGCAAGGTCGATCCACTGATCGGCCGCAGCGCCGAAGTGGACCGCACGGTGCAAATCCTCTGCCGCCGGTCGAAGAACAATCCGCTCTACGTGGGCGACCCGGGCGTCGGTAAGACCGCGATCGCCGAGGGCCTCGCGCGCAAGATCATCGAGGGTGACGTTCCAGACGTCCTGAAGCCGGCAACGATTTATGCTCTCGACATGGGCGCGCTGCTTGCCGGCACGCGCTATCGCGGCGACTTCGAGGAGCGCCTGAAGAGCGTCGTCTCCGAACTGGAGAAGATGCCTCACGCCATCCTCTTCATCGACGAGATCCACACCGTCATCGGTGCGGGCGCGACCTCGGGCGGCGCGATGGACGCTTCGAACCTGCTCAAGCCGGCGCTGTCCTCGGGCGCGATCCGCTGCATCGGGTCGACGACCTACAAGGAGTTCCGCAACCACTTCGAGAAGGACCGGGCCCTGCTCCGGCGCTTCCAGAAGATCGATGTGAACGAGCCGACGGTCGAGGACACCATCAAGATCATCGCCGGCCTGCGGTCGTCCTTTGAGGGCCACCACAACGTGCGCTACACGACCGACGCCATCAAGTCGGCGGTCGAGCTCAGCGCGCGGTACATCCATGACCGCAAGCTGCCGGACAAGGCGATCGACGTGATCGACGAAGTCGGCGCGATGCAGATGCTGGTTCCGCCGAGCCGCCGGAAGAAGGTCATCACGACCAAGGAGATCGAGGCCGTGGTCGCGACCATGGCGCGCATCCCTCCGAAGTCCGTGTCGACCGACGACAAGCGCGTCCTCGAGAATCTCGAGGCAGACCTGAAGCGGGTTGTGTTCGGACAGGACCTGGCGATCGAGAAGCTGTCGTCGGCCATCAAGCTCTCGCGCGCCGGCCTTCGCGAGCCCGACAAGCCGATCGGCAACTATCTGTTCTCGGGTCCGACCGGCGTCGGCAAGACCGAGGTCGCGCGCCAGCTCGCGTCCGTCCTCGGCATTCCGCTCCAGCGTTTCGACATGTCGGAATATATGGAACGGCACTCGGTCAGCCGCCTGATCGGCGCGCCTCCGGGCTATGTCGGCTACGACCAAGGCGGTCTTCTTACCGATGCGGTCGACCAGCATCCGCACAGCGTGCTGCTGCTCGACGAGATCGAGAAGGCGCACCCGGACCTGTTCAACATCCTCCTGCAGGTGATGGACAACGGAAAGCTAACCGACCACCACGGCAAGACGGTCGATTTCAGGAACACCATCCTGATCATGACCACGAACGCCGGCGCGGCCGACATGGCACGTGAGTCGATCGGCTTCGGCGCAGCCACCCGCGAGGATGCGCAGGAGGACGCGGTCAAGAAGATGTTCACGCCGGAATTCCGTAACCGGCTGGATGCGATCGTGCCCTTTGCCTACCTGCCGCCGGCCGTCGTGGCCCGCGTCGTCGACAAGTTCATCCTGCAGCTGGAGCTGCAGCTTGCCGACCGCGGCGTCCACATCGAGCTGGACGACGAGGCGCGGACCTGGCTCACCGACCGCGGCTACGACAGGCTCTACGGCGCTCGTCCGATGGCTCGGCTGGTGCAGGAGAAGATCAAGCAGCCGCTCGCGGAAGAGCTGCTGTTCGGCAAGCTGGTCAACGGCGGCGAGGTGAAGGTCCGCATCAGGGACAATGCTCCGACGTTCGAGATCGTGCCTGCCGCTCCGAAGCCGTCCAAGTCGAAGGCCAAGGCGGCCGCCAAGCCGAAGGCTACGACGAAGCCGAAGGGCGACGCTACGACCGAATAGACATAAGCTAACGAACTCCAGGGCCCGCTTCGGCGGGCCCTTCTTGTTAGGCCCGCAAGGGATTCGGAACCTGGAAGCGCGCCGCTTCCTCCGAACCCTTTGTCGCATCGCCCTCGCTGTAGCTGTGCGCTCCCGCGCCGGCCAGGTGACCGCCGTGAACGATCAAATACTCCTCCCGAATGGGACGCCCTTCCAGGAAGCATTCCAGGATCTCGCGAGTGCCGGCAGCGTAGCGCGCCTGCGCCGACAGCGACGTCCCGGAGATGTGCGGCGTCATTCCCTGATGAGGCATAGTTCTCCAGGGATGGTCTCGCGGCGCGGGCTGCGGAAACCAGACATCTCCCGCGTATCCAGCAAGATGACCGCTCTTCAGTGCCGCGGCGACGGCGTCGCGATTGACGACCTTTCCGCGCGCCGTGTTCACCAGATAAGCGCCGCGCTTCATTCGGGCGAACATCGCATCATCGAACAGGTTCTCCGTTTCCGGATGTAACGGAGCATTGATCGTCACCACGTCGCAGTGCGGGACCATCTCCGCTGCGGACTCATGAAAAGTCAGGCCAAGCTCCTGCTCGACCTCCGGCGGCAGACGGTGCCGGTCGGTGTAGTGGAGATGCATGTCGAACGGCTTGAGCCGCCGCAGAACGGCCGATCCGATCCGTCCGGCTGCGACTGTACCGACGTGCATGCCTTCAACGTCGTAGGATCGTGACGCGCAATCGGCGATATCCCAGCCGCCCGCTTTCACCACTTCCCACGACGGAAGATAATTCCGAACTAGCGAAAGGATCATCATCACGACGTGTTCGGAGACGCTGATCGAGTTGCAGTAGGTCACTTCGGCAACGGTGATGCCGCGCTCGATCGCTGCCTGCAGATCGACGTGATCCGATCCGATCCCGGCCGTTATGGCGAGCTTCAAATTCTTGGCCTTGGCAACTCGTTCGGCGGTCAGATAGGCTGGCCAGAAAGGCTGCGAGATGACGACATCGGCGTCGACGAGTTCGTGCTCGAACCGGCTGTCCAGACCGTCCTTGTCCGCCGTAACGACGAACTGGTGCCCTGCAGCCTCCAGGAAGCGACGCAAGCCGAGTTCCCCTGAAACGCTTCCGAGCAGGTGTCCGGGCTGGAAGTCGATGGCTCTCGGGGTGGGTAGCGCCTGGCCGTCGGGGTAGCGCTCGATCTTCGGCAAGTCGTCGCGCGGATAGGTAGTCGGATAACCGTCGGCCGGGTCTTCGTAGAGAACGCAAAGAATCTTGGCCATTGCGAGTGCCTTTCGGTGGTCCTTGCGGGAACGGCACTCGGATACGCACGGGACGTTCGCCGGCGGGTGGTAGGCACGCGTAGTCCTACCACTTTCCGCCGGCCCGGGCACGATGGCCGGAAGCGATGCGCTCGGATCAGCCCTCCAGCGCTTCCTTCACCGCTTCTCGCGATTGCGCGTGAAGCTCCCAGAAGTTGCGGATGCTCCGACCTGCCAGGCGCTCCTCGAGAACGGTCAGATGCGAGTTCCAGCCGCTTCCGAAATCCTGGAAGCCCGTCGGGCTCTCGATGCCGCTGTGCGTTACGACCAGCCGGGTGCGTTCGCCCTCCGGCTTCAGCTCGTAGGTGACCGTCCCGTTCTTGCCGCCTTGGAACGTTGTTTCCAGTAACCGGGGCGGATCGAAGCGGAGGACCTTCTCGGACCAGGTGCGGCCTTTGAACTCGGCGTAGTTCTCCGGATAAGGCACGTCGTCGTCCGATAGATTATCGTGGTCGTTGAGCAGCTCGAAGTCCCTGTCCGGCCGCGCATCGGTACCGCCCATGAACCATTGCGAGCGAAGATCGGCCTCGGTGAGATAGCGCCAGACCTTCTCGGCAGGCGCATCGAGGACTCGTTCGAGGCGAATGGCGTTCGGGGCGATCTTTTTGAGGGGCGCCCGGACCTGCGCGGTGGCTTCAGTCATTTCGTTTCTCCTTCTGCTTGTCGGCTTCGAGCAGCGCTTCGAGGCGATCGAGGCGTCCACTCCAGAACTTCTCCCACTGCCTGAGCCAGCGCTCCGCTTCCTCGAGCGGCTTGGCTTCGATGCGGATGACGTGCGTGCGGCCGATCTTGCGGCGGGCGATGAGGCCCGCCTCTTCGAGCACCTTCACGTGCTTGGACGCGCCGGCGAAGCTCATGTCGAAGGGGCTTGCCAGCTCTCCGATCGATTTCTCGCCAAGCGCGAGGCTCGCGAGCATGCCCCGCCGCGTGGGATCGGCGAGAGCGTGGAACGTCATGTCGAGTCGATTTTCAACCATATGGTTTAATTAATTCTGCCGCGATCATTGTCAACCGTTCGGTTGAATTATGCTCGTCGAACCGTCGATAAGGTGCTTGTCGGACGCGCCGGGAAGTTGAATCGTGCGCGCCTCAATCGAGGGGAGCTTTTTTGATGCGTCTTTCCCGTTCGCTTGCGCCGTTGGCGCTCCTGCTTTCTGCGACCAGCCTCAATACGCCGGCCTCCGCTGCGCCTGCCACTGCGCCGAGCCGCCATTTGACTGGCTCCGACCTATTCAACCTCGAGGTCGCGACCGATCCGCAGATCAGCCCGGACGGAAAGACGATCGCCTACGTCCGCAAGTCTAACGACATCATGACGGACAATGCCCGCTCGACGATCTGGCTGATCGATGTCGCGTCGGGGCAGCAGCGGCCGCTTCTCGCAGGTTCCGGTTCCTATTTCTCGCCGCGCTGGTCGAGGGACGGCAGCCGCCTCGCCTATGTCGCGGCAGAGGGCGGCGCACCGCAGCTCTTCGTGCGCTGGATGGCGAACGGCGAGAGCGCCCGCATCACGGGCCTTCCTGACAGTCCCGACAGCATTGCTTGGTCGCCGGATGGACAGCGCATCGCCTATTCTATGTTCGTGCCCGACGACGGGCCGAAGCTCGGACAGGCGCCGGCCAAGCCTGAAGGCGCCAAGTGGGCCGATCCCCTGCAGGTCATCGACGCCATCACCTATCGCTTCGACGGGGCCGGGTATTTCAAGCCCGGATACCAGCAAATTTTCTGGGTACCGGCCGACGGCGGTGCACCGACACAGCTCACGTTTGGGCCGACTAACGCAGGCGCTCAGGTTTCCTGGACGCCGGACAGCCGCTCCGTGATCTTCAGCGCAAACCTCAACAAGGACTGGGACCGCAACCTCAACGAGTCGGAAGTCTATCGCGTGAGCATTGATGGCGGCACGCCGGTCGCGCTCACCACGCGCAAGGGACCGGATGCCTCACCCATCGTTTCGCCTGACGGAAAGCTCATCGCCTATGTCGGCTATGACGAGAGCGGCAAAGCCTACGACGATACCAAGCTCTACGTCATGAACCTCAACGGCTCGGGCGCGCGCGCCCTGACTGGCGGGTTCGACCGGGCGGTGAACAATCCGGTGTGGAGCGCTGACGGACGGTCTGTCTACGTCCTGTACGACGAGCACGGCAGCAACCGCGTCGCGCGTGTCGGGCTCGACGGCTCCGTCCGCGACGTCGCTTCGGGTCTCACCGGCAGCGGCCTCGACCGGCCCTACAGCGGCGGCGAGTTCACGGTGTCGCGGGACGGCAGGATTGCGGTCACGGCGGGAGACCCGTCGCGCCCGTCGGACATCGCGATCGCATCGGGCGGGTCGCTACGGCGGCTGACGCGCCTCAACGACAGCAGTCTCGGTGCCAAGGTCCTTGGGGAAGTCACCAAGCTCCCCGTAACCTCGTCCTTCGACCAGCGGCCGATCGACGCGTGGATGGTGATGCCGCCCGATTACGATCCCAGCAAGAAGTATCCGTTGATCTTGGAAATCCACGGGGGACCCTGGTCAGCCTATGGGCCCACCTTCTCGACGGACGATCAGTTGTACGCCTCGGCCGGCTATGTCGTTCTTTACGCGAACCCGCGCGGCTCAACCTCCTACGGGCAGGCCTTCGCCGACGAGATCGACAAGAACTACCCGAGCCATGACTATGACGACCTGATGAGCGCCGTGGACGCGGCAATCGCGACGGGCCGTGTCGATCCGAACAATCTGTTCGTGACGGGCGGATCGGGCGGCGGCGTGTTGACCGCCTGGATTGTCGGCAAGACCGATCGCTTTCGCGGCGCAGCGACGCAGAAGCCGGTCATCGAGCTCGCGAGCTTCGCACTGACGACCGACTTCGCCGCGGCCTTCTCGCCGGGTTGGCGCAAAGAGCGTCCGTGGGAGGACCCGCAAGCCTATTGGAAATATTCGCCGCTCAGCCTCGTCGGCAACGTGAAGACGCCGACGCTCGTCGTGGTCGGAAGCGAGGACTTCCGCACGCCGGTCAGCCAGGCGGAGCAATATTATACGGCTCTCCAGCTGCGCGGCATTCCGACGGCGCTGGTGAAAGTGCCTGGCGCGAGCCACGGCGGCATCGCCGCGCGGCCCTCGCAATCGGCGGCCAAAGCAAGCGCGATCCTCGCCTGGTTCGAGCGCTATCGGCAGAAGCCTGCGGCCACCACTGCCGACCTATCGAATGGGGCTTCCCCGGCGACCGCTCGCTAACTAGTCCACTCCTGCAACCTATTCGGCGGCTGGCCATTTCCTTGAGTCAGCCGCTGCAGCCCATCCGCGACTCTGGGGAGAGAGATTTTGAAGACATTCCGTTGGCTCGCTGGCAGCGCCCTCGCGCTGGTAGCCGTTCCGCTGCTTGCCGCACCGACCGGCACCTTCAGCCCGCAGCGCCTGTCGCAGCACGTGCAGACGCTCGGCTCCGACGCCTTCGAAGGCCGCGGCGTCAACACGCGCGCCGAAACCAAGACCGTCGATTATATCGTCAGCCAGCTCCAGGCGGCGGGCGTCCAGCCAGGTGGCGACTTGGTGAACGGCCAGCGCAAGTGGACTCAGGACGTACCGCTATTTCAGTCCGACATCGTCGGCACGCCGCAGCTCTCGCTCAACCTCGGCAACGGCCAGAGAATCGCGCTGACGCAAGGCGAGCAGATTGCCGTGCGTAGCCCGAGCAACGGCCAGACCACGGTCAACCTCGCCAATGCCCCGCTCCTGTTCGTTGGCTACGGCGTGACCGCGCCGGAGCGGAACTGGGATGACTTCAAGGGCCAGGACGTGCGCGGCAAGCTGCTCGTCGTTCTCGTCAACGACCCGGACTTCGAAGGTGGCGAAGGCGACTTCGGCGGCAAGGCGATGACCTATTACGGCCGCTGGACGTACAAATATGAGGAAGCCGCTCGCAAAGGTGCGGCCGGCGTCCTGATCGTCCACGAGACCGCCCCCGCCTCCTACGGCTGGAACACGGTCAAGAATTCCAACACGAACACCATGTTCGACATCGTTCGCCAGAATCCGGCGAGCGAGCACACGGCGTTCGAAAGCTGGATCCAGCGCCCGCTGGCGGAGCAGATCTTCGCGGCGTCGGGCCTGAACTTCGACCAGGCGAAGGCGCAGGCGAAGCTTCGTGGTTTCCAGCCCATCCCGCTGAAGGCGACGCTGAGCGCCAACGTGCAGGCGAAGACGGAGACGATCACGTCGCACAACGTCGTCGGCATCCTGCCCGGCAAGAAGCATCCGGATGAGACGGTGATCTACACCGCGCACTGGGATCACCTGGGCATCGGCAAGCCGGACGCGAACGGCGACAACATCTACAACGGCGCCCTCGATAACTCGACGGGCATCTCGCACTTGATCGAGCAGGCGCGCGCCTTCGCGAAGGGTCCGCGCCCGGATCGTTCGGTCGTTTTCCTTGCGGTGACGGCCGAGGAGAAAGGCCTGCTCGGCTCCGAATATTATGCGGCGAACCCGCTCTATCCGCTCGCCAAGACGGTCGGCGTCCTCAACACCGACTCGATGGGCGTGTGGGGTCCGGCCAAGAACTTCAGCATCTCCGGGACGGCGAAGCTCGGCCTGCTCGATGACCTGATCGCGGAGGGCAAGACGCAGGGCCGGTACTTCACCGCCGATCCACATCCGGAAAGCGGCGGCTTCTACCGATCCGACCACTTCTCCTTCGCCAAGGTCGGCGTGCCGGCGATCAGCTTCAAATCGGGCAACGACCTGGTGAACGGCGGCACGGCCCGCGGGGAGGCGATTGCTCGCGACTACACCGCCAAGCGCTACCACCAGCCCGACGACGAGTATCAGCCGGACTGGGATTTCCGTGGCCAGGCCGAGGATGCGCAGCTTCTGCACATGGTCGGTGAGCGTCTGGCGAACTCGCGCGAATGGCCGAACTGGTCGTCCGACAGCGAATTCCGCGCGACCCGCGACCAGAGCGGTGCCGAGCGGGCGGGCGCCGGCGGAGAACGCGGTTGAGCGAAACTCTCGAGCCTGCTCTTCCGGATCATCTGGACGAGCAGGCCGAACGCCTGATGCACAGCCTTTGCGACCGTGATCTGACGGTCGCGACCGCGGAGAGCTGCACCGGCGGAATGCTCGCCGCCTTGCTCACCGACATCGAAGGCGCCGGCCACGCCTTCGACCGCGGCTTCGTCACCTACAGCAAGGAGGCGAAGACCGACCTGCTCGGCATTCGGCGTGAATTGCTCGACCACAACGATGCCGTTTCGGAAACTGTTGCGCGGGCAATGGCCGAGGGGGCATTGGCGCGTTCGAAGGCAGAGATCGCCATCGGCGTCACTGGGTTCGCCGGTCCCGCCGCGGAGGGCTGTGAGGAGGGCCTGGTCCATTTCGCACTCGCCCGGCGCGGGCGAACAACCGTCCATCGGGTCGAGCATTTCGGTCCGATCGGCCGTGGCGCTATCAGGGTGAAGTCGCTCAAGGTCATGCTCGACATGCTTGAGCAATGCTTCGATTAGGAGTAGTTCCCGTTTTGTTCTGAACAGGGAGAACGGAAATGGCCGACCTCATCTTCTACACGAACCCGCAATCGCGTGGCCAAACGGTGCGCTGGATGCTGGAGGAGGTCGGCGCTCCCTACGACACCGAAATCCTCGGCTACGGCACGAGCATGAAGGAAGAGCCGTATCTGTCGGTCAATCCCATGGGGAAGGTTCCGGCGATCAGGCACAAGGGCAAGGTCGTCACCGAAGTCGCCGCGATCTGCTGCTATCTCGCCGACGCCTTCCCGGAGGCGCGGCTTGCGCCCCCGACTTCAGATCGGGCCGACTACTACCGCTGGATCTTCTTTACGTCTGGACCGATCGAGGCGGCGTTCAGCAACAAGGCCGCAGGCTGGGAGCCTACGCCCGAGCGCCAGCGCATGTTCGGCTATGGCAATTACGATCTGGCCATCAATACGCTCGAGAAGGCGCTGACCGGCCGGGAGTATATCGCTGCCGACCACTTCACGGCGGCGGACCTGTTCGTCGGCGCGAACGTCAACTTCATGCTCGCCTTCAACCTGCTCGAGCCGCGCGAAGTCTTCGTCGATTACGCGCGGCGGATGACCGATCGGGACGCGTATCGCCGCGCACAAGAGATCGACGGCAGGCTCATCGCCGAAATGCAGGCCCAGCAGGCACCTCAGCCCGCCTGACCCTCCCGTCAGCGCAGGCGCGCCCGGTACAATCGCAGCAGCTCAGCCCAGGCGCGTTCAGCAGCGGGCTCGTTGTAGGCTTGGCTTCCCGCCACGGTCCAGCCGTGGTCCGCAGGATAGACCTCAACCGTTGCCGGGCGCTTGGCGGCAGCGAACGCAGCCTTCAGCACTTCCTTCGCATCAGGCTGCTTCTCGTCGTCGTTGCGGGCGATGGCGACCAGGAAGTCGGCCTTGGTCTTGGGAATCAGCAGGTGCGGGCTGTTGGCGTCCTTCGTCACCAGGCCGCCGCCGTGGAAGCTTGCCACGGCACGGATGCGATTGGAGCGGACGGCTCCCGTGCGGAAGGCGAACGGGCCGCTGAAGCAATAGCCCTGGACGCCCGCGCCCTTCCGGCGATCGACCTGCTTCTGCTTGTCCAGGAACGCGAGGAACGCCGTCGCATCCGCGTCGACACGCGCGTCGGTCAGCGTGTCCTTCAGGCTCATGAGCTTGGCGCGGTCTTCCGGCTTGTTGAAGTCGATGGGGCCGGTCACGACCGGCGCGCGCTGCGTCCGGTAGAAGGGGTTGGGCACCAGCACAGTGTAGCCCGATGCCGCTAGCCGCCGTCCCATGTCGCGAAAGACCGGCCGCAGCCCCAGGATATCCGGGAACATCAGGACGGCAGGCCAAGAGCCCGAACCGGCAGGGTGAAACAGCACCGCGTCGGCATGCCCGTCCGGCGTCGGCACGGTGACGTCAGTTTCGACGACCTCGGCCGCGAAGGCCATCCCCGGCAAGCCCGCCGCGGCTGCAGCTGAAGTGATTGTCAGGACGGCCGAGCGGCGCGTGAACGAGGCATCGACGATGAAACTCCGGTCATTGTCACTGTCGCACATGGAACGACTCCTTTGATACCGGTTCTGCGGCTCGCTCTTCGCAGTTGGACGCCCAAACGAAAAGGGCCGGCGGATCGCTCCCCCGGCCCTTCCCTCTCTCGTGTCGCTATTGCTTAGCGGCGGTCACCCATGAACCTCAGCAGGAACATGAACATGTTCACGAAGTCGAGGTACAGGTTCAGCGCGCCCATGATCACGACTTTGCCCATCATGTCGCTGCCCGCGACGTAGGCGTACATGCTCTTGATCTTCTGCGTATCGTAGGCGGTCAGGCCCGCGAACAGCAGCACGCCGATGGCGCTAATGGCCAAGTCCATCGCCGGCGAGCGAAGGAACAGGTTGATCAGCATCGCGACAAGGAGCCCGATGACGCCCATGATCAGGAACGTGCCGAAGCCGCTCAGGTCGCGCTTAGTCGTGTAGCCGTAGATGCTGAGACCAAGGAAACCGGCCGCCACCGCGAAGAAGGTCTGCGCGATCGACACCCCGGTGTAGACCAGGAAGATCGAGGACATCGACAGGCCCATCGCGAAGGCGAAGGCCCAGAAGAGCATCTGGAGTGTGCCCGTCGACATGCGGTTGAGGCCGAAGCTCATCGCCATGACGAAGCCGAGCGGCGCCAGGATGATCACCCACTGCAGCGGCGTTCCGAGCACTTGCGCGGCAAAACCGGAGTTGGCGAACAGCAAGGCGACGATGCCGGTCAGCAGCACGCCCGAAGCCATGTAGTTGTAAACCGACAGCATGTAGGACCGGAGGCCCGCATCGCGGGCGGCGCGCGGAACGCCTACCGTAGCGGCATTCACGCCGGTCGTGCGCGGGTCAAACTGGTTCTGCATTTCATCTCCTTTGTGGCGGACAAGAGGCCCGTCACTCACGGAATATCGTGAATGGCTGAATTGCTTTCAAGCAAAACCGGACATGGAAGCTTACGAGGAACGGTTGACGTCGATTATACTTGTATCGCCATGGCCAGCCGCCGCTCCGAAAACCTCCCGCCCGTGACCATTGTCATCGAGTGGGAAAACGCCATCGATGTCGAGGACAAATGGACTGCCGCCGCCATGGCAGCGCTCGAGCAGGAGCTTGAAACGGCCGGCCCGAAAATGGCCCAAAAGCCGAGAGTTACCTACCTTTTCGACAAGAATTCAGTCGCACCCGGAACGATCGAAAGGGCGCTGGATAGCGCCGCGCCGAACATGGCCAAAGTCGCAGATCTGGAGATCGTTCCGACCGACGGACTGACCTACTACAAGCTCAAGAACTTCGGGATCGGCCGCGCGAAAACTAACATTTCGATCATGCTCGACAGCGATGCTGCCCCCCAGCCGGGGTGGCTCGAAGCGCTCCTGAAGCCCTTCTCAGACCCCGAAATCGTTGCGGTCGGGGGATTCACGGTGCTCGGTTACGACGATTTCTTGTCGAAGACTTTCGCTCTCAGCTGGATCTTCAACCTGCGCGATGAGCGGGAGAAGACGGAGAAGCGGCAGAAGATTCACGCCAACAATTGCGCGGTCAGGACGGCGTTCTTCCGCGAGCACTCCTTCCCCGATCTGCCGGCATTCAAGAAGCAATGCGGCTTCTGGCTGCGCGATCTGAGCGCCCAAGGCTTCAAGTTCGTCCGCACCGCGGATGCCATGACCATCCACGCCCCCCACCCCGGCTATCGCTTCCTTGCGTGGCGCGCTTGGACGATGGGGATGGATCGCGATTACCAAGCCTTCCAGACCGACACCCAGAGCAAAAGCGGCCGCATCGGCTTCGCCTTTGGCTTCTTCGGCAAGAAGGTTGGCAAGTCCTGGTCGCGGATCCTGAAGAAGGGGAAGAAGGTCGATCTGCCGGTGTGGCAGCGTCCGGCCGCGATGGCGGTCGCGCTCGGATTCTACGGGGTCGGCCTCGTCGGCGAGATCAAGAGCGCGCTGACCCGGGAGTTCGAGCCGATCCAGCCGCAGCCGCGCGAGACGCCATCGCGGAAAACCGTTGCCGCCGGATAGCGCGGCGGGCGAGCTCTTTCGTCCCGGAAGCGAAAAGGCTCGCCGTCTTCCGGCGTCCAAAGTGATCGATGATCATGGTGGCTTCGGTACGGACCTGGCTAAGCTGTCCCTGCCGCAGCAGGAGCAACACATGCCGCGTCAGGTCGCGCGAAATGCCGCTGCGATAGGCACGTTCTTCCACGTAGTTCGGGTGGCGAGCCGCGAGATCGAGTGTGGTCGGCACGAAGGTGGGATCGGCTGAAATTCCGTCGGCGGACCAATGCTTCACCCACAGGACTGCGTCCGTTGCCCCGCAGTTTGCGACCTCGCTCAGCCGGATCAGAAAATCCATGTCCTGGCGGCGCGTGACGTTCTCGTCGAACAGGCCCGCGCGAAAGGCTGCGTCTCGCCGAACCGTGATTGCGGATGTCGATTTCCAAAGCTCGCGACCGAAGAGTCGCCTGCGGAATTCGGATGTCGATGCAATCCGCGGATTGTACCGCGTCCGGGTCGAGCCAGGGGAGAATTTCACGAAGCTGTCCACGAGGACGTCGAGCTCGGGCCTTTGCTCGAACTCGGAAACGACCGTGGAGAGCTTGTGCGGCAGAAGAGCGTCGTCGCTGTCGAGGAAAGCCACCAGGTCGGAGCGCGCCGCGCGGATACCGGCATTACGGGCGGCGTTGCTTCCTGCATGTTCATCGAGCTCGATCACCCGCACATGCCCTTCGCCATACCCGCGAGCGACGTCCGCCGAGCCGTCGCTCGACCGGTCATCGACGACGATCAGCTCGAAGTCCTGCAAATCCTGCGACAGCACGCTGTCGATGGCGCGCGAAAGCACGCTGGACTGAAACGCGCGACAAAGATTCAACCTCGCGATTGAGGCCAATTCAATCGATACCTGAGCCAGTCTGAACAATCGGGAACTCACCTAGGTCCCTCTGATGCATCGCCTATTCGTCGCCATCCGTCCGCCGGAGGATGTCCGGGACGTCCTAGTCGACGCCATGGACGACAGTCCGGCGCTGCGCTGGGTCGGCGATGAGCAGCTTCATCTGACCCTGCGATTCATCGGTGAAGTGGACCGCCCGCTGGCGAACGACATCACTGCGGCCTTGGGTGCCATTCGCGCCCCGAAGTTCGAGCTTCGTGTTCGGGGGGTTGGCAAGTTCGAGCGCCGGAATGGCGGCGCGCTATGGGCAGCGGTGGAGCCTCGGGAGCCAGTCGTTGCCCTTGCGGCCAAGGTCGAACGAGCACTTCAGCAAGCCGGTCTCGACGCAGAGCACCGGGCGTTCGCGCCCCACATTACCCTCGCCCGCTGGAACCGCGGAAGTGGAGAGGCTGTGGAATCGTTCGTTCGCCGCAATTCAACACTCGCGTCCGACCCGTTCGAGATCGACAGCTTCATCCTCTACGAGAGTCACCTCTCGCGGCACGGCGCGCATTACGAGGAAGTCGCGAACTATGCGCTAACGTAAGCGGAAAGAATGCGCGGCCGAGGATGCTCAGCCGCGCACTCCCTCGACGATCCGGGCGAGCGGTCGCCGATTACCAAATGCGAACGCGCTGTTCCGGCGCGATGTAGAACTTGGAGTCCGGACCGATCCCGAACGCCGCGTACCAGGCGTCGAGGTTCCGGAGAGGTCCGATGACGCGGTACCGGCGGGGGCTGTGCGGGTCGGACGCGACCTGAGTCTTGATCGCATCGTCGCGCTGCTTGCCGCGCCATGCCTGCGCAAAGGCCAGGAAGAAGCGCTGGTCGCCCGTGAGCCCGTCGATCACCGGTGCCGGCTTCCCGTTCAGCGACATCTGATATGCAGTGTAGGCGACCTCCAGGCCGGACATGTCGCCGATATTCTCGCCCATGGTCAGGTCGCCATTGATGAACACGCCGGGCGCCGCCTCATAAGACGAGTATTGCTTTCCGAGAGCGTCCGTCAGCTTCTTGAAGCGCTCTGCGTCACCCTTGGTCCACCAGTCGCGGACGGCTCCGTTCTCGTCGACCTTGCGGCCCTGGTCGTCGAAGCCGTGCATGATCTCGTGCCCAATGATCGCGCCGGCCGCGCCGTAGTTCACGGCGGCGTCAGCCTGCGGATCGAAGAACGGGGGCTGCAGGATGCCGGCGGGGAAGACGATCTTGTTCTCGAGAAAGCCATTGTAGGCGTCGACCGTGGCCGGGCTCATCGCCCACTTCTTGCGGTCGACCGGCTTGTTGAGGTCGTCGAGCTGATAGTCCCATTCGAAGGCCGCGCTGCGCTTGATGTTACCGTAGAGGTCGTCGGGCTTCATGACGAGCTTCGAATAATCGCGGAACTTGGCGGGATAGCCGACCATCACGTCCATCCTGGCGAGCTTCGCAAGCGCCGCCTGCTTGGTCGCGTCCTCCATCCAGCTGTTGCCTTGGATGCGCTTCGCCGCCGCCCGCTTCAGGTTGGCGACCAACTCTTCCATCATCGTCTTGGACTGGGCCGGGAAGTAACGGTCGACGTAGGTCTTCCCGAGGAGCTCGCCGAGGCGCCCGTCGACCTCGCCGATGCCGCGGCGCCAACGCGGACGGAGCTCTTTCGCGCCGTTCAGGGCCTTCGTGAACTCGAACTTGCTGTCGACAAACCGCTTGGACAAATAATTCGAAGCCTGGTCAGCAACCTTGAAGCGCTCCCACGTTTTCAGCGTCTCGAGCGGCGTCTTCTCATAAAGCGCGGCCATCGCTTTCACCGCCGTATTGTCACCAACGATCATGTGCGGCGACAGAACCTTCGTCTCATGAAGATAGCCGTCCCAGTCGAACTGCGGCGCGTAGGCCTTCAGCTGCACGAGCGTCATCGGATTGTTGAGCTTGTCGATGTCCCGAAGGTCGGCCTGCGGCCACGAGATCTTAGCGATCTCGGTCTCGAACGCGAGCACCTGCTCCGCCGCCGCTGAGGCATTGGGCGTGCCGATCATGTCCAGGGTGCGCTGGATGTAGGCGCGATAGGCCTCGCGCTGCGGCTTGTACTTGTCCGTCAGGTAGTAATCGCGATCGGGCAGCCCCATTCCGGAGGTCGCCACGAAAGCGATGTTCATGGTTGGGTTCGCTGGATCCGGAAGGACGCCCAGTCCGAAAACGGTCGATCCGAACTCCCGCGCGGAGGCGGCCATGAAGTGCGTCATGTCCGCCTTCGACTTGATCGTGGCGACCCGATCCAAGTCGGCCTTAAGCGGAGACGCGTCGAGCTGCTCCAGCCGCGTCTCATCCATGTAGCTTGCGTAGAAGGCGCCTAGCTGGCTGTCTTTCGGAGCTCTTGTGACGATGGAGCGGAGCCGCTCCTGGTTGCGGTCGTTGACCTCTGATCCGACACCGTTCTGGGACTTGTCGGCAGGGATTTCGTTCTCGTCCATCCACTTGCCGCTTGCGTAGCGCTGGAAGTCGTCGCCCGGCTTCACGGACGTGTCACGCGTGGCGATGTCCACGCCCCAGGTGCCGTAGCGCACGACCTGCGGCTGGCTGCCGGTTGCAGCGGCAGCGCCTGATGTATTCTGCGCGACAGCCGGCACCGACGCGAGAATGCTTCCGGCAAGAACGATGGCGCCGAGGCGCAGCTTGGTCCGACCGATCATCATATCCCCCAAATCCTTGATTTGACGGGGCAACTTCGGCCGTCGACTCCTCAGCTTACAGCCGGCATCGACCAACGGTCGACTGCCGTCGATGAGATGCGGGCGGAGCTATGGATTCCTGGTCTCTTTCGCGCGCCTTTCGGCCAGCAGATCGAGCGCCGCATGAACGAGTGCCGAGTAAGTCGGCGTCATGTTTACGACATACTCATTCTCGCCCCAGAAGAACGGCCAGTCTTCGCTATTCTCCGGCAGGTCGGGCTTGATCACGAGCACGCCGGGTACCACTCCGCCAGCGATGAAGCTGAAGTCGGCGCGGTTGTTGCCGTAGGCGACCTCCTTGGAGACGGTGCCGACGCCGGACACGAATGACAGGTCCGAGCCTGGGTGTGTCCCCTGGATGTAGTTCAGCGCGGCGAACGCTGCCGAACCGTCGCTCAGGTCCGGAAACGTCTTGTGCACGAGATAATCGAGCAAGCCGTATTGCATTACCTGCCCGTTGCCCGCCCAGCCGCCTTCCGTGATCGGTACTCCGTAGGGGTTCGGGCGCGGCCACTGCTTTGCTTCGTTCGCTCGAAGCGCGACGATTTTCGCTCTTACCGCGGCTTGGTACGCTTGCGGCATCACCGGGACGGCCCGAAGCGCGTCGCCGATCACGACCGGATATTTGTCAGCCACCGTGGGCCAAAGCTGATCGACGGCTGCGGCGTACTCCGCGTCCTTCGTGGTCAGCAGAAGCTCAACCGCAGCCCCGAATTTTTCCGCTTCGACCGGTCCGCCGGTCGTGTTGCCGTGACTGAAGGTGAAGGGCGGATGCGACTGCTCGTCGGCCCAGATGCGCTTTGCATTCTCGAGGCACTTCGCGGCCAGGCGATCGTCGTAACCGCCGAGAACCCGAGCGGCCGCGGCCAGTGCCGCCGCCGAACCATAGTTGAGGGCGGAAGCGCGGCTAGTGAAGGCCCAGCGATCGTCCTTGGTCCCCACCCGAGCGTCCGTCTTGCTGGCGGCATCCCCGAGATGCGTATATTGGGCAACATCCGGCTCGACGATGCCATGGATCGCGAAGCCGACATTGTCCTGCTGCGCGAGCAATTGCAGCACGCCATGCTCGACCTGCTGCAGATAGTCCGGCTTCCCGTCCGGGACATGCATTTCGACCCGGCGGAGCTTCTGGTCGATGAGCGTTTCGTCCCGAACAGGGCGGTAGCGCTCGTACGTCTCGACCAGTTGCCTGATCACTGCGTATTGAGTCTGGGTCCGGATGTCGAAGTCACCGGCATCCAGCCACCCACCGCCAGCTAGTCCGGGAATGTGCTCGCCCGGCTTGTATTTCGTGTCGGTCGTGGATCCCTGCCGGTAGAGATCGATGTGCTCGTCATTGACCGGCGCCTGCAGCGCGTCGTCGCGATGAGACTCACCATGCCACACGCGATAGGCCTCATTGACCAGCATGTGGTCCATCTGGACGTTCATGTAGACGTCCAGACCAAGGTGCCACGCATCGGAGTAGACGTCGGGCGCTATGCGGAACGTCGCGGTCCTGGTCCCGCCATATTCGAGCCGGTAGATTCCGGATGTCCGGACGGATGAGAAATCGAACGTCCGGTAGTTGTAGCGGAGATATTTGCCCCAGGGCTTTGGTGCGGCAGTCAGTGCAACGGCTGAGCTCCCGTCGGCATTGATCCGAACGAGCTTCGCCTGGCCTCCGGCGGACGCGTTCGCGTCAAGCTCGATGACCGCGACCTTGCGTTGCTCCGGCGCGTAACCCAGTTGGCTGTGGCCGATGACCGGCGCTCGCACCCAAGTGGGATCGCTGCTCGCTTCGATCGTCCATTCGAGCGCCTTGCCGGTGCGCTGTGCGGGTAGAGCGCCGCGCAGAACGAACCAGCCATTGTTCGCCTGGTTTCGCCCGTCATACATGTCGATGGTCCCGCCATCCGACCGCAACGTCACCCGGTGAGCCTCGTCCTCGGGAGCGAGCACGATCGTCTGCCCGCTTGCAAGTGGAAGCGGTTCGGCACCCGGCCCGATGTCCCGGCCGCTCGATGGCTGCCTCGCTCCGCCTGCGGCCATGTTCGACGCGGGATGCAACGGGAACGTTCCGGCCGTTCCGCCTGCCATGAAGCTTTTGTGGAAGTAGGCGGACGGCTTGAATTCGAGGTTGAAGCCCGCCTTGCCGGCCAAGGCTTCCGGCAGAGGCTGGTCCAGTATCACCGAGACGGCAAGCGCCCTGCCTCGTGCCTCGGTGTGGATCCGATAGCGGAAACCAAAACTGGCATATTCGAGCAGGACATCGGTCGCGCCGGTCCTCGGATCGACCTTGCGCTCGACCATCCGGCCGATCCGGTCCCACTGCCCGGGCGTCGCGGACAGGCGCACGTCGCCGTTGGTGGCGATGCGGTTGCCGCGCTGGACGATTTCGACGCCGCTGATCTTGGAATCCGCGAACAGGCCATCGTACCAATTGTTGAACACGAGATAGTTCACGCCGCGCGCTTCCAGATAGCCCGCTGCGCTAGGTTTCAGATCCTGATCCGCGGCTCTCGCCGGCGTAATCAAGCAAAGCAGAACTGCCGCACTCAACAGCATACGCGTCTTCGGCATCGCTCTTCCCTGTAACTCTCCGAATGTGAGCGCTAACATGCCCGATTAGGCGAAGGGAAGCTGGTTGCAGTTTGCGACGACTGCACCCATCTAAACAAAGCCGCGTTGACCATCAGCTGTGGCTCGCTACAATCAGAACATAAACGGAACGAAAACCAGCCGATGCTGACCCATATTTCCGTCCGCGGCGCGCGGGAGCACAATCTGAAGGCCGTCGACGTGGACATCCCGCGCGAGAGCCTGACGGTCATCACCGGCCTGTCCGGATCGGGCAAGTCGTCGCTCGCCTTCGACACCATCTATGCCGAGGGCCAGCGCCGCTACGTCGAGTCCTTGTCCGCCTACGCTCGCCAGTTCCTGGAAATGATGCAGAAGCCGGACGTCGAGCATATCGACGGCCTCTCGCCCGCCATTTCGATCGAGCAGAAGACGACCTCGCGCAACCCGCGCTCGACGGTCGCCACGGTCACCGAGATCTACGACTACATGCGCCTGCTCTGGGCGCGCGTCGGTATCCCTTACTCGCCGGCAACCGGCCTCCCGATCGAGGCGCAGCAGGTGAGCCAGATGGTCGACCGCGTGATGAGCCTGCCGGACGGCAGCCGGCATTACCTGCTCGCGCCCGTCGTCCGCGGCCGCAAGGGCGAGTACCGCAAGGAGCTCGCCGAGTGGCAGAAGGCCGGCTTCACCCGCGTCCGCATCGACGGCGAGTTCCACGACATCGAGGACGCCCCGGCGCTCGACAAGAAGTACAAGCACGACATCGAGATCGTCGTCGACCGCATCGTCGTTCGCGAAGGCATCGAGCCGCGTCTCGCCGACAGCTTCGAGACCGCGCTGAAGCTCGCCGAGGGCCTCGCTTACCTCGACCCCGCCGACCCGCAGCCCGACGCCGATCCCGCGCCCAAGGGCATGAAGCTCGACTACGCCCCGCCCGGACGCATCCTCTTCTCCGAGAAGTTCGCCTGCCCGGTCAGCGGCTTCACCATCGCCGAGATCGAGCCGCGCCTGTTCAGCTTCAATGCGCCGCAGGGCGCCTGCCCCGCCTGCGACGGCCTCGGCGAGAAGCTGGTGTTCGACGAGGACCTCGTCGTTCCCAACCACGCGCTGTCGATCAAGAAGGGCGCGGTCGTCCCCTGGGCCAAGTCCAACCCGCCTTCGCCCTATTACATGCAGGTGCTGAGCTCGCTCGCCCGCGCCTACGGCTTCGACCTCGAAACGCCGTGGGGCCAGCTCCCGGAGGAGGCGCAGGATGTCATCCTCCACGGCACCAAAGGCCGCCCGGTCACTCTCCGCTTCGTCGACGGCCGCAAGTCCTACGAGGTGAAGAAGCCGTTCGAAGGCGTCATCGGCAACCTCAACCGCCGCATGCTCCAGACCGAGTCCGCCTGGATGCGTGAGGAGCTCAGCCGCTACCAGGCCAGCCGCCCGTGCGAGGTCTGCCACGGCGCTCGCCTCAAGCCCGAGGCGCTCAGCGTGAAGATCGCAGGAGAGGACATTTCCCTCTCCAGCCGCCGCTCGGTCGCCGACGCTTACGCCTGGTTCGGCAGCCTCGAGGAGAAGCTCAACCCGACCCAGCGGGAGATCGCGCACGTCATCCTCAAGGAGATCAACGAGCGCCTCGGCTTCCTGCACAATGTCGGCCTCGACTATCTCCACCTCGACCGCACGTCGGGCACGCTGTCGGGCGGCGAGAGCCAGCGCATCCGCCTCGCCTCGCAGATCGGCTCAGGCCTCTCGGGCGTCCTCTACGTCCTCGACGAACCGTCGATCGGCCTTCACCAGAAGGACAACGACCGCCTCCTCGAAACGCTGAAGCGCCTCAAGTCGCTCGGCAACACCGTGCTCGTCGTCGAGCATGACGAGGACGCGATCCGCCACGCCGACCACGTCATCGACATGGGACCGGGCGCGGGCGTCCACGGCGGGGAGGTCGTGTGCCAGGGCACGCTCGAAGAGCTGCTCGCCTGCGAGACCAGCGTCACCGCCGACTACCTCAGCGGCCGCCGCGAGATCCCGCTCCCGCAGAAGCGGCTGAAGGGCACCGGCAAGTTCGTCACCGTGAAGGGCGCCAGGGCCAACAACCTGCAGAACGTGACGGCCAAGTTCCCGCTCGGCACCTTCACCTGCGTCACCGGCGTCAGCGGCTCGGGCAAGTCTTCGCTGACCATCGACACGCTCTACGCCGGCGCGGCCCGCGCGCTGAACGGCGCGCGCATCGTCTGCGGCCCGTGCGAGGGCATCGACGGCCTCGCCAACCTCGACAAGGTCATCGACATCGACCAGTCGCCGATCGGCCGCACGCCGCGGTCCAACCCGGCGACCTATACCGGCGCCTTCACACAGATCCGCGACTGGTTCGCTGGGCTGCCGGAGGCGCAGGCGCGCGGCTACAAGCCCGGCCGCTTCAGCTTCAACGTCAAGGGCGGCCGGTGTGAGGCGTGCCAGGGCGACGGCGTCATCAAGATCGAGATGCACTTCCTGCCCGACGTCTACGTCACCTGCGACGTCTGCCACGGCGCGCGCTACAACCGCGAGACGCTGGAGGTGAAGTTCAAGGGCAAGTCGATCGCCGACGTGCTCGACATGACAGTCGAGGACGCGGCCGAGTTCTTCAAGGCCGTCCCCGGCATCCGCGACAAGATGCGCATGCTTCAGGAGGTCGGCCTCGGCTACATCAAGGTTGGGCAGCAGGCGACGACCCTGTCGGGCGGCGAGGCGCAGCGCGTGAAGCTGTCGAAGGAGCTTTCGCGGCGGGCCACGGGCAAGACGCTCTACATCCTCGACGAGCCCACCACCGGCCTCCATTTCGAGGACGTGCGCAAGCTGCTGGAGGTGCTCCACCGCCTGGTCGAGACCGGCAACACCGTCGTCGTGATCGAGCACAACCTCGACGTCATCAAGACCGCCGACTGGGTCATCGACCTCGGCCCGGGCGGAGGCGTCAACGGAGGGAAGATCGTGGTCGAAGGCACGCCCGAAACGGTCGCTGCAGAGCCGAAGTCGGCCACCGGTCAGTACCTGAAGCCCCTCCTCGAACGCGCGAGCGTGAAGCCGGAGGTGGTGGAGGCGGCGCCGAAGAAGGCCAAGCGGGCGCGCAAGGTGTCAGCGGACGAGGATCAGCCCGATTTGATTGCGGCGAAGTAGGAGGAGACCCCCAGTTCGGACTGACTTAGACAATCACTGCAGAGCTAGTTTGTCCTGAAGGGTCGCGAGCACCTTCTCGAACGTCGCGAAAGTCTCTTCTAGGAGGGGAGTATAGTCCTGCGTGGCCAATAAAAGTTGGAAAAGCGCTGATCCCTTGGCCTTTAGCTTCGCCTCAGAGTCCAAGCCGCTGTCCTCAATCAACTTATGAACATCTTGCCCATAAATGCCTTCAAACGCAGACCCATTGAGCGAAGAATCAGCCTCATCCAACGTCATGATCTGCTCATCTTGAAAACGGTATTCGTCACGATACCTTTTGGCCTCTGATTTCCCCTTGGTATCCGCATCAAGGAGCACTACAAAACTAAGTCCAAGCCCCCGAAGAACCGAAGCCACGATGCCCATCTCCCCGGCACCAAGCGCAGAGAAAACATGCAGATTGCTGTCGGGCGCGATCCTTCTCAAAAGATAGACGAAGGGATAGTAATCGAACTTACCTTCAACGACTATTGCTGGGCCAGTTAGCATCAAAGGGCTAAGCTTCACTCTCAGCGCATCTAGTGCTGGTTGAAAGTAAGTCATGCGTGTAGGATTATCTGAAACGAATCTTTTATATCTAATCGCTACTATATCGTTGCTGTTTGGGTAGAATGACGCAAAGTCCGCTTCATCCAGATCTATTGCGTTATTGTTGACTATATAGGCTTTCTCAAGCCAATTTGGGTTTATAAGGTAATGGCTGTGGGTCGAATATATAATGCGATCCTTCGCACCCATGATTTTGTCGAAACTTTTCAGTAGTTCGACTTGCGCTGATGGATGTAGATGAGACGCCGGTTCATCAAATAGAAATACGGTTCCATGCTCGCTCGTGCCGGATGCTCTAAACTGCGTGAATAGCAAAAAGGAAAAGAACCAGCGAAAACCTAGTGAGCGTTCTTTTAAGACATACTTATATTGCTGCCTCTCGATGAGATGCGGCTCAACATAAACCGAATTTTCGCGCGCTTCATCGACACCCCATTTTAACTCAACCCGAAGTTGTAGCTCTTCCTTTTCGAGGATAAACTTCCACGCTCCCATTATAACGCGACTTATTTCGTTAGAAGCCGCTCTAACTACGCTGTCTACATGGTCCGTCTTACTAGCGTCGCTCAGCGCAGCTATACCATACTCATCTATGATCTTTTTCACTCTATCTAATATATGCGTATCAAGAGAGTACTTGGGATTGATGTGTTTCAGAACGTCTGAAAATACTCTGCGGTAATAAGAATCTTTGACATCGTCTTCCAGAGTTTGGGTCAAATATATCCTGTCTGGCATGTCAAAAAGAAACGTCGGAAAATATACAATTTGTGGAATTCGCTTGTTTAGAACTGCGACTGCTGTTTGCCAGATAGGGTCTGATCCAACGTGGCAATTGTAGTCTATGTAACCGGAGTTTCCTTTCTTATATTTGAAGCTGAGCCTCCAGAAGCGATTCCTTTTCTTTAAGGTACTATCTTCGAAGTCGAACGCCTGTTCGAGATTTAGATCTGATTCCAGTGAACCTGGGACCAGCCGGACGTTATGCCTTGCCCAGAGCGCAGTCCTAACGGCCTCAATGTCAGATTCGTCCAGTTCAACGTCAGCCTCGATCGATATTCTATCGGTGAACAGGCCCCGACGCTCCTTCGGTATGAAGGTTAGGGGATCTACTTCAGCGTAGACGGTCTCGAGGAGATTCTGTGTCTCTTCATCTGAAGATAGAAAGTTTGAAATCGCTTCTAGGACCGTGGTTTTTCCACTCTCATTGAGCCCGATCAAAGTCACGACTTTGCCCGGAGCACCCGCATCTAGCTCAATCGAAGTGTACTCTATCCCTCGAAAGTTGGAGATTGCAAAACGAAGCAGTTTCACTGACTGGATGCCCCAATATCATAAGGTAGACCCGGCAGATGTAAAACTGCCGTTACGAATCCTGAGAGTCCAGTAGATTGGATTTAGCGGGCTAGAGAGCGCCGCGAGGTTCGCGCGCAAACAGCTTGAGCTCGCCGCGCCCCGGCGCCAGCCCGCTATGGGCGCTAGTCGCCACCCCTTGCTCACCGTTACCCCTCCATGGCAAACAGCCGCGACTTTCGCGGCAAGGGAAAGGGGCGTCAGGTGCAGTGTCAGGAATGTGCTGCCGACGTGCCTGTGCTCCGGGAGTTCTGCCCGAATTGCGGAGCGCCGACGGACCCGGGCATTCGCGCTAGCCGGCGCGGCGCGCCGGTCGGACGTTCGGAAGACGAGCTGCACGCAAACCGCAAAAAGGTGATCATCGGCGGCGCCGTGGTCCTGCTCGCGCTGGCGGCAGTGGGCAAGTTCGGGCTGACCGGCCCCGCGATCCACATCGACACCGACGGTCCGCGCAAGGGACCGACCGTCATCGAGGCGCAGCAGGTCTACGACGCCTATCGCGACGACCCCGGCTCTGCCGCTAAGCGGTTCAGGGGCCATGAAATGGTGGTGAGCGGCGAATTCCTGCGCCTCGTGCCGGACGGCTACGGCAGTCTCGACATGCGCCTGAAGACGTCCAATCCGGAAGCCCCGCTCGGCGCCGACCTCGCCGGCATCGCGATCGAAGACGCCAAGAAGCTGGTGCCGGGCCAGCGCGTAACCGTCAGCTGCAAGCGCATGGCGGGTGGAGGCGACGACCCCTGGCTGCAGGACTGCGCGATCCAGCCCGGAGCGGAGAAGAGCAGCAGCGGGCCGGGCATCCCCGAACCGCCGGCCCCGCCCCCGCCTCCACCAGCGCCGCCCGCACCCGGAGGCGGAAGCGAAGGCTAAGTGGGCCGCCGTCGCGATCCCGACTTCAAGACCGGCCATCTCTGCCGCTTCTGCGGCGAGCTCGTCCCCTGGGGCACGATCCTCCGCCTGATCCGCGTCGACCCCGACACGCCGCCCTTTATGGTTCAGGAAAGCGCCTGCCACACCGAATGCCTGCGCAAGCACCTGCGCCCCGAAATGCCGCTGACCTTCCACCGCCACTGGCACGGCCGGACTCCGCTGCTCGATGACGCTGGGGACGTGGACGGCAAGCCATGCGCCATGTGCGCCAGGGACATCGCGCCGGCCGACCTCGTCCGCCTCCGCGTCCAAAAGCCCGTCGGGCCTCTCAAGGCGGCTGAATTCGACGAGCAGACCCTGCCCCTCCACTTCGAATGCCTTGCCGCCGTCAGCACCTCGCGCCTGTTCTAGGCTGGGCTTGTTGTTTTCAGTTCATGCATCAAATCGCGGCGCACAGTCGTTCTACCCCCCGAACTCACCGGCGTTTCCCGGATGAGATGAGGAAATTTGCATGACCATGTTCAAGAGCGTTCTGACCGCCGCCGCGGTAATCGGCGGCCTCGCCGCCCCCGCCGCTGCGCAGTATCAGTACCAGGCGCCTGTGCCACAGCCGGCGCCGGGCCAACCGGGCTACGGCTATTATCCGCCGCAGCAGGGATATCAGCAGGGCTACGGCCAGCCGGGCTATGGTTATGGCCAGCCCGGTTATAGCCAGCAGGGCGATCTCGGCTCGATCATCGGCCAGCTGCTCGGCAACCGTTACAATGTGAACGACCGCACGGCCGTCCAACAGTGCGCGAGCGCGGCCATGGCTCAGGCCTCCAGCCAGTACCGCCCGCAGCCCTATGGCAACGCCTACGGTTACAACAACAACCGCGGCTATCAGCAGGGTTACGCCCCGAACATGCGGGTCACCGCGATCACCAATGTCGAGCGCCGGAACAACGGCCTTCGCGTATCCGGATTGCTGGACAGCCGCGGCGGCTACCCGCCTCACGGCCAGGCCTACGGTTATCAGAACAACGGCTATGCGGCGACCGGCGACCTGCGCTTCCGCTGCAACGTCGATTATCGCGGAGCCGTCACCAACGTCCGCATCAACCGCGCCAACACCTACCGCGGATAAACGGGGTCTGCCCGGCCGGCGTAAAGTCAGCCGGGCAGCCAACTCAAGCCAGCTGTAGCCGCGCCACAAGTCAGGCGAAACGGCAACCCGCTCGGATAAACCCTCGTTACGGCTCAGGTTTTTTACCGCCCGTACGAATCCTCAATTGCGCGGCACCCCGATGAGAGTCACACTCTCAATGGGTGAGGTGCCGCTTTCGATTCGATGGCGTCAGGGAGTGCGTGACCTACAACTGCCAACCGGGGCGGAGGCAGAACATGACGTCGAAGGATCGGGACTACTTCATGTTCCGTGCGGAACAGGAAACGCGGGCGGCACGGTGCGCCACCAACAGACAGGTGCGCGGCCGGCACGAAGAACTCGCCTGGCTTTACCAGATGCGCGTGCAGTTCTTCGACCGGGCGGACAGCCATGAGGCATTGGAACGGCACGAGGATCACGAGCCGATCATGCACATCAACGTCGCTGCCTAGGCACGTTTCGTCGGCAGCGGGAGGTTCGCCGGAACAGCCGTAATCCTGCGTTCATTTCACGTGCGCACTTATTCGTCGTGCGGGTGTCACAAACGCCAAGCACAGTTCGGCAGGCATCGACTGCCGAGTCGGAAGCGGGGGCTTCCCTGTACGCGTTCTCAATCCTGAGGGGCGGAGAAGGGATATGAAGGCGGAAGACCGCGACTACTACCTCAAGCGCGCTTCGCAGGAGGACGACGCGGCCCGCAGCGCCGCCTCGCTAACCGCCCGCTGGCGTCACGAGGAGCTCGCAAGCCTATACCGCCTCCGCGCTCAGCAGCTCGCACGTACGGATGACGAAGAACCATCGGGCGCTATCGTCCCGGCCTTCATCCTCGTCCCGGCGCCGCCGGAGATCGAAGCCGCCTAGCGCGCGTTGCTCTTGATCGCTCGCGCGGCTTCGCGAGCCGCGAAGCCGAGGATCGTCCCAAGCCCGATCGCGCTGATGCCACCGGCCGACGAGGTCGCCTCTCCGGCATCCTTGGCGGCGTGCTTGGCCGCCTTGCCTGCCTTCTTCGCCGACTTCGATTTTGCCATCGCATCCGCGGCGGCAATCAGGCCAGCGGCCACGAGGTCGGCGACCAGTGGGTTCTGAAGCAGCGCGTACGCTTTTCCACCGCGCTTGCGCAGCTTCTTCGGAATCTTCACGCCGGCGATGTGCTTCGGCAGCTTTGTGGTTTTTGTCATGGGGGACGCTATAGCACGGCGCAGGCGATGCGGTCGCCGCTATTGCCGCTCGGGTCCGTCTTCTCGTCGTCCTGCCCCGCGTGGATGACAAGGGCCGCCCCATCCGCATCCAGCAACACCGGTCCGTCCCCGAAGCCATCGCTGCTCACTCTCGCGCCCGGCACCAGCAGACCCGCCGTCAGCTTGCCGTCCGCGCCAACACCAAGGTTGCCTAGATCGCCCGTGTGATAGCCCGCGGGGTTCTGGTGACCGTGCTGCTTGCTCGTCGGATTCCAGTGCCCGCCGGCCGAGGTGAACTTCGGTCCCTCGCATTTGCCGACGGCGTGCAGGTGCGCGCCATGCATTCCTGCGGGAAGCCCAGTCGCGTCGATCCGCAGCGTCACGCCGGTATTCTCCGCGAACACGCGCACCGTACCGATGCTTGCACCACTCGCGTTTACGAGCGGCACCGTCGCCACAGGAACGTCGGGCGCGGCCATCGGGACGCAGCCCGCCAGACCCAATGCCAGAACACTGATACGCAACATCACTCTCTCCCGTTCGCAACTATGCGTGGCTTGCCTTTCTGTTCCGCTCCGCCAGACTTGTCGAGTTGGTGAGGGAGAGCGCTGGCGATGAGCAACGATACGACCTCACCGGCGCGCGCGTCGGGTTACGCCTGGTACGCGCTGATTCTGTTCGTGGTCGTCTACGTCTTCAACTTCATCGACCGGCAGATCGTCAGCATCCTCGCTGAAAGCATCAAGGCCGACCTGAAGCTCGACGACGCGCAGATTGGCTTCCTCTACGGCACCGCCTTCGCGGTCTTCTACGCCCTGTTCGGCATACCCCTCGGGCGCCTGGCCGACAGCTGGTACCGTGGCCGCCTGATGGCGATGGGGCTCGGACTTTGGTCGTCGATGACGGCCCTGTCCGGCCTGGCCCAGAACTTCGGGATGCTCGCCGCGGCTCGCATCGGCGTTGGGATAGGCGAGGCAAGCGCGTCTCCGGCCGCCTATTCGATGATCGCGGATTATTTTCCCAAGGAGCGGCGGGCAACCGCGCTCTCGATCTATTCGAGCGGCCTCTACATCGGCGGAGGCATCGCGCTTCCGCTGGGCGGCTTCGTCCTCGCCTGGTGGGCTCGCAACTATCCCGACTCCGCCATCGCTCCGTGGCAGGCCGCCTTCCTCGCCGTGGGTTTGCCCGGGCTGCTCCTCGCCATATGGATCTGGTCGCTCAAGGAACCCCTGCGCGGCGCGATCGACGGCCACGCCGCGGACATCGTGCGTCCGAATGCCTGGGGCGAGTTCGGCCGAGAACTGGTAGCAATCATTCCGCCGCTGACTTTGTTCAGCGTGGCGAGACTTCCCGGCGCTCTCGTCCCTAACTTGCTGGTTCTCGCCGTTAGCGTCGCAGGCGGATTCCTGCTCGGGAGCCTCAGCGGCGACTGGCCGCAATGGATCGCCTGGTGGCTCGGCATCTACGCCGTGTTCAGCTGGACCCAGTCCCTCAAGCGTCGCGACCCTGCCACCCACAAGCTTCTTTGGGGAACACCTGTCGCGACCATGCTTGTCGTCGCGTTCGGAAGCATCAGCTTCATGACCTACGCCGTGGCCTTCTGGATTCCGCCCTACCTGCTGAGAACCTTTTACGCGGGCCCGACCGACGTCGCCGTCTTCCTCAACGGATCGACCGCCGCGGAAGAAGTCTCCGCCCTATTCGGCTGGAGCGCCGCACTGGCTTCCGCAGTCGGCGTGATTGTGGGCGGGATCGTGAGCGACAAACTGCGCCGTCGCCACCCCGGCGGAAGGCTCTACGTGAACATGGCCGCGATCATCCTGCCCGCGCCCGCAATCTTCTGGGCGTTCACGACGGATAACCTCGTCACCTTCTACCTGCTCGCTCCGTACATCAGCCTCTGCAGCGCGCTCTGGGTCGGCGCGGCGGTGGCAACGCTTCAGGATCTGGTGTTGCCCAGAATGCGCGGAACGGCCGGCGCTACCTACGTGCTCGGGACATCCATGGTCGGCCTCGCGCTCGGCCCTTATTGTGCAGGCAAGGTCGCGGCCATCACCGGCAGCCTCGCGACGGGCATCTTCTCGCTGTACGTCGTTCCGCCGTTCACGCTAGTCGCCCTGTGGATCGCCTCACGCCGCATCGGCGACCTCGAAGCCACCCGAGAAGAACGCGCCTCATCGGCCTAGCTGCCGAGGTCGAATGGCAGCGTGACCGGCCGGGACTTCGCATAATCGCCAACCTGCGCGACGCCGACGGTGACCAACCCCGTCACGCCGACAAGCGCGTCCGCAGGTACGATCAGCTTCGGCGACGATGCCTCGAAGCTGAGCGTCCCTGTCGAATGTTCCATCGTTCCCTTGCTCTTCTGGCCCTCGCCGGCGCTTCAAATGCGAATGTCGCGACCGTCGATCCGAACAATGATTCCGACTGGGCCGTGCTTTTCGAATTCTTCGACAGGATGGCCGCCGCCAAGCAGGCTCCGACCGATATCCGGAAAGAACTGTTGATCATGGGCCTCTGGTTCGAAACGGTCTGGGATCGGGATCATCCCGGTGAGAACCCCCGGCAGGGCGAGCATTTTACCGCGATGGTCAAAGCCATGGGCGAAGACCCGAAAGCCTATCGCGATACGCTCAATGCCTGCGCGGCGCGTGCGAACGCAGATCCGATCTTCAACGCGTTCGCGACGGAGCTTCGTAATGCCAAGCCGCCCAAGCCCTAATCTGCCTCGACCACATGTACCCGCGCGAGCCGCTGCATCGGCTTCGCGACGAGGCTGACCTCAACCAGGGCGAGATCAATCAACTCACGATGCGCGCCCGACCGCGCCTCGCGTACTCGATAGCCGAAGCTGAGCCCGTCGAGCTTCCCACTCTGCAGCAGCAACCCGGCCCGCGCATCGTCGACCCGCGCAATCACGCGCAGCCCGCGCTTGTCCTCGGACAGATGCTCGATCCGCCCGAGAACCCGCCCCGCCTTGTGCTGCCACAGCAAAGGCACCTCCCCCGCCCGCCTCAGCGCGTCCGCGAACGCGCCCTTGCGGATGATGTCGCCGCCACTGTCCGGCCGGTCGAACACCGCCGCATATCCCGCAAAGCGCACGCTCATCGCGTCACCAGCTCGGTCAGCCGAAGCCGCACCGCCAATCCGATCAGCAACAGCGCCAGCACGACACTCACGGCCCAGGCCGCAACGGCCCGCGCCGCACTCCGCTTCGCATCCCGCCACGCCGACAGAAGCTCGCGAAGCTCATCCATGTCCCGCCGCGCCCGCGCGTCGTCCAGGCCGAGCTGCGCCAATGCTCGCCGCGCCCCGCTCTCGCTCGACTCCTCGGCGAGCGCGCGCAGCGTGACCATGTCCACACCGCGCCCTTCCGCCTGCGCCATCAGGCTCGCGAGCAGCGCATCCGCCGTCACCACCGTCATGCCTCCTCCCGCTTCGCCGCGAAGCCCAGCTGCTCGCGCTTCTCTTCCTCGCTGAGGAAGCTCGCCGCCCCGACCTGCTCCCAAAGCTTCGACCGGTCCTCGGCCAGCTCGCTCAGCTGGTCCGTATCGACGGCCAGCTTCACCGGCCCCATCCAGTCGCTCAGCATCGTGCCGAGCCCGCTCAGGATCCGGCTCGCCATCGGCAGGATCGTCTGGCGATAGAGCGCCCGTCCCGCCTCACGCGCATTGGCGTAGGTCGCATCGCCCGGAAGCCCGACCAGCACCGGCGGCACTCCAAACGCCAAGGCGATGTCCCGTGCCGCGCCTTCCTTCAGCGCGACGAAGTCCATGTCCGCCGGCGTCATGCCCAGCGCCTGCCACTTGAGCCCACCCTCGAGCAGCAAGGGCCGCCCCGCATTGCCGCTGCCGGAGAATTCCGCCGACAGTTCGTCCTTCAATCGCGTGAACTGGTCGGTCGACAAGGTCGTCCCGTCACCCGGATCGTAGACGAGCGCCCCGCTTGGCCGCGCTGCATTGTCGAGCAGCGCCTTGTTCCAGCGAGCCGCCCCATTGTGCACCGTCGCGGCCGGGCAAGCCGCGTCCAGGCAACCCATGCCATAATGATCGTCGCGCGGATGCAGGCTCTTCAAATGCGCCAACTGCATTCGCCCAAGCGGATCGCGAGCCTCGAACCGCGTGACGCGCCCGGCCACACGATAAAGGTACGCCGTCGGCCACCCCCGCTCGTCCGCGACGACGCTCACGCGCTCCGGCCGCAGAATGAAGATCTCCGCCGGCGCCCCATCGTCGCCGACGATCAGCTGCGCATAGCTGTTCCCATGCAGCAGCAACTGCGCCGCAATGCTCTCCAGCAATCCATCTGCCGACACGATCGCCGCAGCCCGCTCGTCGCCCTTCGAGGCATAAATTGGCAGCGCACCGAGCATCCCCGCGACCAGCCGCACCGCGCGCTGCCCCACAGGATTACGCCGGAACACCTCGTCGAACTGAGTCTCGTATCCGCGCGCAAAGCCCTCGCTCTCGCGCGCACTCAACCACGCCGGCGCATAAGGCCGCGCGTCCGGAGCCGCAGACTTGCGGCCGAACCAGAATCGCATGCTTTCTCCTTGGTGTTCGCGCGAACGACCGCGCGACTGATCTACATTAGCTTCGGCAACCCCTCGCGGCTCCGAGAGTTTGGGGCGTTCGAGGGCGCGCGTGACTGCGCCTCTGCGCGGAACTTCCCTGTTGCGCGCATAGCCGTCGTCATGCGGGAAGCCCCCCGACGCGCGGACGGCTAGGGAAGGCGACCCGCAATGTCCTAACCGCGGGCCGCCTTCTCCTGGCTTCACCTCCGCCCCAAAATGGGACGGCGCACAAATCATTACGTTCTTGTCACTTAACGAAAGTTAACTATGGCTGTGCGCCTGGAATAGGGGGGTAGCCCAGTTCCACTTGCATGTATGCTTGAGGAGGCGCGTGTGAATTCAGTAATCTCCGGCAGCGTTGCTGCCCTTCTTGCCTTGACTGCGGCGACCGCCGCGAATGCAACTTCGATCAGCGGAAATGGCAACCCGGCGTCCGATCCCGCTCTCGCGGGCGGCACGCAGGTCACGTTCACCGGACTGGCGAACGGCACCTATCCGTCGCTCGATCTCGGCGCCGTGACGATCAGCGGCGTCGGCGGGAACGTCAACATCGATACGACCTATGCGGGTCAGTACAACACGACCGGAACGTACCTCGACAACAACCAGGGCTCGACGACGGACCTCCTGTTCACATTCGACAGCGCCGTGTCGGCGTTCGGCTTCAACCTCGGCGCTCATGACTCGTCGTGGACCATCACGGCCTACAACGGCGCGACCTTGCTCGACACCTTCACCTTCGGGGCGATCGGCGGCAGCAATGCCGGCGAATATTATGGCCTGAGCGTACCCGGGATTACCTCGGCGCACCTGTCGACCACGGAATCATACGACTGGGTCCTGCTCGACAATTTCACGTTCGTGACCGGAGGCACCAGCTCGGGCGTTCCTGAGCCCACCACCTGGGCGATGATGCTCGTCGGCTTCGGGGCCGTCGGCTTCTCGCTGCGCCGGCGCAAGCCCGCCGCAGTCGCGCAAATCGCCTGAACGGCTAAGCGTTCGTTGAGATGCCGCTGCGCGCGAGTGCGGCGGCATTTTTTCTTGTCTCCCTCGCGTGAGCGTTAAGGCGCTTCGCGACCTCCACCTGCCCGAGGAAATCCTCCATCATCTCGGCGACTTCGGCTTGTGGGCCCAGCCGCACCGGCTCCCCCTGCCCGCGCCATCTCGCCCAGGCCACCCCCTTCTCCAGGCTGAAGATAATCCCGCTCGGCTCCCTGTGCGCCTCGACCTGGTCGTCCTCCGCGACGATCCGGCGCACCAATTCCACGAAGCCGATGAGGACGCCCGACACGATCAGGAACAATCCTACCGTAAAGACGTCGGACGGGCCCTCAAGCAATTCGTTGGCAGGCCCCACGAACAGGGCATCCCCAATCAGCGCGGACGCCACCGCGACCATGCTCGCGTTGAGCCAGCCCAGCAATACGGCCGAAATCAGCACGAACGGCACGTAACCGGTGACCGGAATGCCGCTGACGACCCCATCGACCGCAAACCGGATCGCCGTTGGAATCGCGACCGCCGTCGCTCCAACGACAATGGCGGCGCGGCCGTTAAAAGGATGCGACTCAAGCCAGCGTCTCAGCACGGCTTTGATTGTCATGGGAACGTTTCCCAGCGCGTTCAGCGACCCTCGTCTTTCCGTAATTCAAACAAGGCCGGCCGTCCCTCAGGTATTTCCTTGATTTGTGAATATTTCACCTTCGAATCACAACGCCCGAACGCGGGGAATCCCGCTCCGGGTTTCGCCCAGTTCGGTGAGCGCCCAGACCATCGCATCGGCGCGGTCCGGCGACCGCGTCGGCCCCTCGTAGCCGCCCCCGAGCGACAGTCCGGCCAGCTCATCTTCGAGCGCCGGAAAGCGCCCAGCGAAGTACGCCCGCCCGCTCTCGAACCGCAGCGCGATCGGGTCGGCCCTCGCAACCTTTCCGCGCGATGCATGGACGAGCTTCACACGTACGCCGATCTCGGCTGCACCGAGCACGCTTCCGACCATCGCGCCGCCATTGTTCGCCTCGGCGACCACCATGTCCGCGTCCCATCTAGTCACGGCACCGGCGACGCGCCGCGCCCAGCCGTCGGGGCTCAGCCCCTGGCAGCTTTCGTCCGCGATGACGTAGAGCCGCCCCTGCGAGCGTCCGGCCACCACGATCCCGCAGGCATCGCTTTCCGCGCCCGCTCCTGCCGGCGGATCGACCCCGACCACGATGCGCTCGAACCCGGCAGGCCGGTCAGCCCGCGAACATTCGATCAGGTCCCGCGGCCAAAGCGCGCCTTCGACGTCCGCGATCAGCTCGCCGTCCAGCTCCTGGCGCCCCAGCCGCGTCCCGCCATAGGTCGCCGTCATCACCTCGACGAAGCGCCGGTCCAGGTTGAGGTTCTCGCTCGTCCGTCCCGTCGTCGTCACCGTCCACTTGTCCTTTTTAATCCGCTCGAGCAGCGGTCCCGGCCGCGGCGTCGTCGTGACCAGCACCCGCGCCCGCGATCCCCGCCGCAGGCCCATTTGCAGATTGTCCCACGCCGCGTCCGCCTGGCTCCATTTGGCCAGCTCGTCCGCCCAGGCGAAATCATGCTCGGGCCCCCTCAGCCCGTCGGCATTCTCGCCCGAAAAAATCTGCGCCTCACTTCCGTTGCGCCACTTCAAGCGACCAAGGCTCGGCTCCCAGCTCAACCGCACGCCATGCAACTTGGCGACCCGCAGCAGCCCGCTGACGCCCTCGACCATAACGTTGCGCGCATCGTGCATCGTTGCGCCGACGAGAGCGATCCGGACCCCGGGCTTCGCGCCTGCAAGCGCATGAACCCACTCGGCCCCTGCCCGCGTCTTCCCGAACCCGCGCCCCGCCATCAGCAGCCAGACGCGCCAGCCTTCGCTCTTGGGCGGAAGCTGGCTCTCATGCGCCCAAGCTTCGAAACATGCGTCCAGCCTCAGAATGTCGGGCGGGCTCATCGCGCCGATGATCCGGATTGCCTCCTCGATCGGCGCCTTCGCGAGCTGCAGCATCAGCTCGCGCATCGACATCGCCTTCATTCGGACGGCGCGGCCTTCTCCTGGCGCTCCCGCAGCCGCTCGAGCTTGCCGATCAGTCGTGCGCGGATCTCCTCGACATCGTCGGCAGCGATCTCCGTCTCCGCCTCGCTCGCCGTATCGCGATGCATCCGCAGCAAAGTCAGCGCGATCTGGTTCGGATACTCGCGCATCCTTTCCTCGCGTCCGTCGGTTTTGATGACGATCTTCTCGGTGCCGTTGAGCGCCCGCTCCAGAAGCACCAGCTCCAGCCGCTGATAGGCCGTGCCGATCGCGTCCAGCCATCCAGCGCGGAAGGCGGCGTCGCTCTTGCGCCGGCGATAAGCTTGGCTTTGCGATACGCCGGCCTGCTCGCAGGCAAGGCTGACGTTGCACGTCTCCGCGAGAACCGAGAGGAACTTCGTCTCCTTCGCCTTGGTCCAGCTGCGTTCCGACCCCTTGCGCACCTGCGCCGTCTTACCTCCGACGAGCACCAGCTCGCCCGCCCCCGCCTTCCGCGCCATTCCCCGACCCCCAAAACGGCTTCGGGCCGGTCACTCCCGAAGGAGCCCGGCCCGAAACCCAATTCTTCATTGTGCCTACCGTGTACCGAAACAGCGTGACGATGTCAACAGCTATTTCGCCTATCTGGTTATTTCTTAGGCGCCCGCCCTGCTGGATAGCGGCGGCTCGGACCACAATGGGGAGGCCCGAGCCGCCTTCCTACTGCGCCATAGGACGGTTCCCGCTCCCCTCGCGTCGCTCACCAAGGGAAAGGGTTCCGCGGACGTCTTTACTCCCTGTCTCAAAGCGGGACACCTTACCATTCGTTAGCATCGAAAATGAATCAGCGCCGCGATGCGCTTTCGATGTGATCCAGGACATCGTTGGCCATAGAAGCTGGTTATCCTGACTGCTTCTGCCCGTCCTCGTCCGGCTCAGACTCAGGCTCGTCATTCGCGTTCGCGGCTAGCTTCGAACGGTACTCTTTCAGGAGTTCTCGACAGCGATCCAGGCTGTCCTCGAGCCGCTCGTTCACTTCTTCGAGGCGAGCGATCTCGCTCTTGTCTTTGTCATTCATTCTACTCGACCCACTCGGCGCGCGTGTTCCGAATAAGCGTTGAGCTTCACTCCCGCTCCAACGGCTGATCGCCGCTACCTTCCTCTTTGTCGCGCATCAATACCTGACGGCGCATCTCCAGCGCTTCGTTCGCGTGCGTCCCACAAAGAAGAACCCCATTGAAAACGATACTCGCTGCGTACTCGCAACCCCGCCTGAAACACGGCGGGAGCTCCTTTTTCGTCATGGAACGGCAGTAGCCAGCAGTATCAGTTTCGATCCACAACTTTCTGATCGCGATGCGACAAATGCACCTGGATGATAGCGGCGCGGCTCAGGGCCAGAGGCGCAGCCCGATTGGAAGAAGGCGACCCATCCGGAGGGGGGCGGGCCGCCTTCTGCGAGGTAACGGGGATGTCATTGCTCGCAGGGGTAAAACGAACAACCGGCCCATGACGTTCCTGGAACGAAAGAAGGCGGCCCCGCCGCACGCGGGACCGCCTCCACTCCCGAGATTACAAACGCCGAACCCGGAGCGACGCCACCGGGGCGACATTCGGCGCGGACCGTAAACCAATCATGGCTGTTCGGGTTCCAGCGCCGGTCGCTGCAGGTCAGGGATCCGTCGAGCCTACCAACCCGCCGGTTGGTCCGGTCTGACTTTCAACGGAGTGCCTCCGGGGCCTGCGTTCGAAGCCAACACCGGCATGAAGGGCGTGGTGGAAACTTCCACGACCGTCATGCCGTCTCTGACCGTCGACCGGCGTACGTAAATCGGCTCGCCGGCCGCGGCGGCAGGATCTACCGAAATCTTGCCGGTCGGCACGACAAGAGAGATGCCCCTTCCGAGCGTCTGCTGCTGCCGCCCTTTCACCGCAGTCGCGGTCCCCGCGGACTTGCCATGGTCCACAACTCGCGAATCCTGGGCAAAGGACGCGGGGACACCGCCAAAAACGACCGCGAAACCAATCGCTAAACAGAGAGCGGTTCGCATCAACCTGACACCTACCATAGGCCGAGCGTCTACGCCGGCGTTACTCGCGTTCTTCCTGCTTGCACTGGCCAGAGTTGCGGCAGTTGAAGAAGTGCGCATCCACGTAATCGGCCACCGATTTCCCGAGCATGGCGCCATGAACGTCAGCCGTGCGGAAGTGAAGGCCACCAACAATCCGCGCCTCGATCACGTCGGGGATGACATCGGTGAAGTGGCTGTAGTGCCGGGTCGATCCGCTCCCAGGCACCGTCGCGAGGCCCGGGCTTACGATATCGAACTCCGCGGCGTCGTTGCCGAAGAACGCCTTGGCGGCGTTCATCAAGCCGCTGAAGACGCAGTTGGCGCCCGATGGCTCGTCTGCGTATGGCGGCAAGGGCAGGAGTGAGGTCCAGCCGCCATCGGCCTCGGTCGCATCGTTGCCGTCGGTGGCGGCGAGCTGGATGGCGCTCGTGGGCCGCCAGAAGCTCCAGCGGGCCTTTTCTGCAAAGCAATTGATCGCGCTGTCCGCCATCGACATGCTGGTCATGGCGTGGAACCGCGCTTGTTCGGTGATTGTCAGCCCCTTCGAGGCCGCCACCTGCCGCATCGCCCCATACAGCATGGGAAGCGGGTGTCCGCCAGTCCAATACGCCAGCGAGGTCTGAGCTGGCGTGCGCGTAGCTGAGTCGACCCGGCCTAGCGACTTCACCTCGTTGAACTCGGCCGTGTATTGCGCGCTTGTCAAGGGGAGCGGCGGCCCTGCCGTGTGAATGTAATCCGAGCTCGGCAGGGTGAACGGTCGCACGTTGCGCACCCAGGCGTTCGGATCGTTTACCGGATTCGGGCGCCATTCTCCAGGGCCCGGGTTCGCGGGGACCGGATAACCCGGCGGGCCGAAGCGGCCGTCGCCGACCCGGTTGGCCAATATCGCTGCCGCAGCCGCGGTTCCGACTTCGATGCCTTTGGCCTTGGCGTCACCGTCCGGGATCTCGGCCAGCGAGCTGGCGTATTCGGAATCGAGACGGGCTTTGATCGCGGCCTTGACCTGGGCGGTCAGAGTCGCCGTCAACGGCGCCTGATCGACGAGGCCGCTGAGGGCATGATGCGCTGCTGTCGCAGCGGCTGCGCCCTTGGACGCGCTGGTCGGCGCCTTCAGTCCGGGCAGATAGGCGTCGTGCCCGCCCTTGATGGCGTTGACCGCGTCGTAGACCGCGCCCTGGACGATCGCGAGATGTATGGTTGCGACCGGAGGCGTGAACTGCATGCCTGGCACGGCGGCAGCTGGTCCGTTGACGAGGGTCGTGATGGCCCTTTCATTCCACATGCGCACCGCATCCTTCTCGGCCGCGTAAGCGGGGCCGGATGCAAAGGTGGCGGCGAGCAGGGCGATGGAGCAGAGCCCGGAGGTTAGCCTCCTCATACGCGCTCTTCGCGGAAGCCGGTTTGAATCGTTTGAGGTTTTCGGAGACTTGAAGGAGTCAAACGCGCTATCGATTTTCGAGATCATCATGGGACGTCCTCCCCGATACCGGCGTGAAGCCCCGCTTACTGCCGGGCTGAGCCGCGCTTACGCCCTCCACTTTCTACAGTTTTGCCGTGAGTCGTTTCACTCCGAAAACCACGCGCTGTGAGGTTATCATAAGTTAACTGGTCGTGCACTTACGTTGCTTTAGCGACCACCATAATCTCGACGGTTTCACAGCTAGAGTTTCCGTTTCAACCCGTGCAAGGCACCGATCCGTCGCTCAGCCAAGATCGGGACGGCCAGGATCCTGATCCACCGCGCCTCCGACGCCGCTGGTTCGATCGCCGCGTCGAGAATGAAACCATAGGCGCGGCTCAGCGCATATTTGCGGACGCGCTGTAGAGCCTCTCTCGAGCATTCCTCGTAAAGCGCTACGATTTGCTCGCGAACAATTGGGCTGCCCGTCGGCAAGCCGAATAGCTCATAGACTTTCGCTGACCACGTAAGCCTGTCCTCGCCCGCAATGTCGCAGTGCCAATAGCCGGCGTCGGGATCTGTTTCGGCCTCGGTCAGATCGGGAGACGCGATGAAAACGTATCCCTTCGCAAAGGTGCCCGGCGGCGCCTCATCGAACAGCGCTCTTACGAAAGAGCCGGTCATGGCGCAGCCTTATTCACCTTTGCTCATCATGACCCCGGGAGCACGTTATTCAACGCGAATTTGCTAAATGTCGACGGCATCGTCCAATCGCCGACCGCGATCCGACGCGGACGACGGGAACTACACGCCCGAGTGCCGTTTCGTTTCGGAGCCGTCCCTTACCGTTGGTTATCTTGTTGAAAACAGCGGCCGACGGGTAATCGCGCCGGCCATGAGAAGTCACAAATGGAGCGAACTCGAGTCGGACAAATGGGTGATCGGATTGGCTGTGTGCCTCCCCATCGTCCTGGCTATCGTGCTCGTCGAAATAGTAACTCTTCTCGTTGGGTGAGGCGAAAGGCGCGCCTCAGCTGGGGCAGCTAGTCTCCATCAGACCACGCGGGTCGCCTCGCTTGACCTTATGGTGCCTTCGAGTTCCGTGAGCGCTGCCTCCAGAGCTCTGACTTTATCGTCGAGCCCCTCAGACTCCCTGCCCTTCAATAAACGCAAGGTTTCGCGGAGTTTGGCAATGAGCTGCAGCGCATAAGCCCGGGGAAGATCCGAAGCGGGTGGGCCGGCTTGGGGACGGCAAGTATCGCACGCCACGCGGTGACTCCAGTTCACCAGTTAAGCGACCGGTACAACGCCGATTCCCCAATTCGTTCAGTACGCGCTTTGTGCCGTACTGCCGGCTCAGGCCGAAAGCCGGCAGCAGGCTGCCGTCCATTTAGTTTGGCAGGAAGACACCATCGGTCACGTGGATCACGCCGTTGGACTGCTGAAGGTCCGCGGTGACGACGGTGGCAGTGCGTCCGCTCTCGTCGGTGACGACGACTTTCCCGTCCACCAGTCTCGCGACCAGCGGGGAGCCTTCGAGGGTCGTCAGAGTGGCCTGGCCGCCGCCTTGATTGATCAGCTGCACGATCGCAGCCGCGGTGAACTGGCCGGCCACGACGTGGTAGGTCAGGATTTTCACCAGCTGATCGCGGTTCTGCGGTTGCAGCAGGGTTTCAACTGTTCCGGCCGGAAGCTTGGCAAAGGCGGCGTCGGTCGGTGCGAAGACGGTCAGCGGCCCCTTGCTGGCCAGATCATCGACCAGTTTCGCTGCTTTGATTGCCGCGACCAATGTCTTGTGATCGGGGGAAGTCTGGGCTGCAGCGATGATATTGCCCTTGGGCGCACTATAAGCGGTTGAAGGCGCCGCGATCAGCAGAGCTACGGCTGCGGTCTGCAGCAGCAAACGGGATACGGACATAGAAAGCCTCCATGGAATTTGAGGCTCCTCACTTATTCCTACGGCCGTCGCGTCTCGATACGGCACTTCGGTCAGCGTCGCGCCCCAGGCGCCCCCGGAGCACAAATTCGTAAGATGAAAGCGCCTGTGCTAGGGAGCCTTCGCTACTAGTCGCAATCGGATGGTTTTCAGGCGCTTTGCGGCCCTCATTCCCTCTTTTCGCTTCTCCTAGCGATCACTGACCGCGCACGCGGTCGCACTACGAAGGAATGAGCATATGCCCATCGGCACAGTAAAGTTTTTCAACGACGACAAGGGATACGGATTCATCGCCCCCGAAGACGGCGGCAGCGATGCGTTCGTGCATATCTCCGCCGTTGAGCGGGCCGGAATGCGCACGCTCCAGAAGGAACAGCGCGTCAGCTACGAGCTGGAGCAGGGCCGCAACGGCAAGTTGAGCGCCGTGAACCTGCAGTCCGCGTAACGGACTTGTTTTCCTCCTTCGGGAGGGCCCTCGAGCCAGTTCCGCCAAGTGCGGAGCCGGCCGAGGGAGTTGATTGGAATCTTTGATGGTCGAAGCCCACACAACAACCCGATCGAAGGATCGGGAAACCTATTTGCTTCGCGCCGAAGCTGCGCGCGCGGAGGCGGCTGAAGCCACACTTGCCAACGTCCGCGAGCGCTGCCTGCGAGCCGAGGCCGCATGGATGGAGATGGCCGCTCGAGCCGAACGCACCGAAACCATGCGAGCCCAGCGGGAGAGCGAGAAGGCGCACCAGGAATCCGTCGTCTGACGGATTGATGCTCTCGGTCCGAGTCTCTCAGGCTTCGCTGACCAGCCACCCCAGCCCACTGCTAGGAACCTACGTCAGTAGCGGCGCCTTCCCATAATCACGCGTCCGGGCGACGAGCATTTCGGCGACGCCATTGCACTGGCAACTGTGCCAAAATGAAACACTCACCCCGAAAAGAACAGCAGTAGGAACGTTATGGTTAACGGCGCTTTGCTAGTTCCGGCTCCAACTATTCTCGGAGTTCGGAGGCGTCGCCATGCATATGCTTACGAAAGCCGCGCTCGGTTTTGCCGGGCTACTCGCCGCTAGCTCACCCGCAAGTGCCGCAGTCACCATCAACTTCACGGGTTCGACCGCGATCCCTGGATCGAACGACTTCCAGTCGGACCTGAATGGCCTTGGACTGACGCAGCTCGCGACGGGTGCGGGCACCTCCATCCTTCTCGATGCGGATTCTATGATCAGCTTCGAGCTGCTCGGGACTGAGAGCAGCCTCGACGACACCTTCTCCGCACCCGGCGTCTCCTACACGGAGATGACGACGCTCCTGAACAGCTTCGCCACGCCCATCGCGCTCGGCAGCTCGATGCTTGCAGCGGGCGATCTCGCCGGCCTGCTCATGTTCAGCACGTCGGCCGGAGGATCCGCGACGATCGGCGATCCCGGCTTCGGCATCTTCATCGGTCCGGACTTCACTTCGGGCGGCACGACCTCGGTCTTTTACCTCGGCTACGACGATCGCGTGACGAACCAGGACGACGACTTCGACGATTTCGTCGTCCGCGCGACTGTCACGCCGTTGTCGGCAGTGCCGGAGGCCGGCACGTGGGCGATGATGCTGCTGGGCTTGGGCGTCGCCGGCGTCGCGCTGCGCCGCCGGAGCGGCCGGACACTCCCGCAACTGGCATGACCCTGATCCCCCGCGTCGCTAACGCTAAGAAGCGGTCCGGTGTCTCCCCGGCTCCGGACCGCCTCCCATTTGCGACAGTGGGAATTGCCTTTGGGGCGACAATCCCAGCCGCTGACTAAGTCGAGGCGATGGGGGCTCCAACTCATCGAAAGTTAGTGGGCCGTCATGGGCGGTAACAGCAGTTTAACCCGTCTTGAATTAACGGAAGTTCTGCTAACAATGGACCGGGCGGATTCGGGGCGTGTGGCGTTGACTGTATCTTTGCATAAATTGAGAGCGACGGTGAAACTTTGCCGTCAGCTGGCGGATGAAGTCGATCCGCTTCCCAATGCGCAAAGCTTACGCAAGCTCGCCGACGAGCTCGAACGCAATCTCGACGAGCTCGAGGTCAGGCGCGTCCTCAAGCATTAGGACGACAGCCGGCTCTCGGCGCTGATTTCCCGCACAACCGTCTCAATCTCTTCGATCAGTTCGCTCTGCACGCCATGCCGACGAAGTTGCTCGAGGTGCGCCTCAAGCTGAGCGAGGCCTTCAAGGATTTTGTCGTTCAGTTCCCGTCGCTTGGCGACATCATCCATGAGTGCACCCCCGCACTGCATCGCATGTGCGGTGGACCCTCACAACCGTTTTGTTGATGTGCCGTAACCAAATTTGCGGATGTTAACGCTCCCAGCGCCGCACCGCTCTTTCGTAGGCAGCTTTCGCTTCGTCCCGAGCCTCCGCGAGCGCATCCCGTTTCGCTTCGTGCTTGCGCTGCAGGTCCCGACGCTTGCGCTGCAGCGCCTCCAGCTTCTCGTCGAACTCGCGCAGTTCCTTGCGCTGCTTCTTCTCCGCCTTCTCCAGCGCGGCCTCGGCTGCGTCCAGCTCGTCGCGGCTCGGTTTGGGACCCCGTGAAGCAGGCTTGATCGGCTCCGCTTTTTCGACCCGTTTCGGCAGCTTCTGCTTGCCCAGCGCGGCGACGTGCTCCTCCTCGCTGCCGCGCAGCCGGCGGATGACCTGCCCGGGATTGGCGAGCGGTTCTTCCATCAGCTCGGGGTCGGTGACCTGCTCGGCGATGTTCTGCGCGAACAGGTTCGCTTCCGCGCCCCAGGCTTCGAGCGCGGCCTTCTGGCTCGGCGCCGCGACATAGGCGTCGTGAAAGCCGATCGGAGTCCGGAAGACCTTGAGCTTCTGCTTCCGCGCGGATGTCTTGGGCGTCTTGGCCATGGCCGTTCAACGCCGAAATTCGCGCAAGGGTGTCATGAAAGGCCGGGCGGCCGCGCCCCTAGGCCGCCCGGCACCACCCCCCTTAGCTCGTCTTCTTGGCCGTTCCGCTGACCTTCGACCCGTCACGCGGATCGGTGCTGGTCCAGGTCACGGACTGCCCGTCGGCCGACGGCACCGTCACGGCTTCGCTCACGACCTTGCCGTCGCGCGTGAAAACCTCCTTCAGGCCATTGCCTTCCACAGAGACCTGCACGGTCGTTCCGCCGATGTCGCCCGTCACAGGAACGGCGGGTCCGCCGAGCTCGGCCGTATAGCTCTGGCCCATGCCCGACCAGGACACCTTGTTGCCCTCGACCTTGTAGGTCGCGTTCAGCGCGTCCTCGGAATATTCGTTGACGTGCTCAGCCATCCATTGGCCGGAAACGGCATGCGCGCCCGCGGGCGCCGCGCCAACGCGCTTGGAGCTGCTCGCTCCTTCGACCGGCGGAGCATTCGGGGTCGTCATGTCCTTGAACTTGCGGGTCAGCGTGTTGCCATCCGCCGACACTGAGAACGTCGCGGCGAACGTATCGCGCCCGCCCTTCTGGCTCTTCCATTCCAACGACTTGTCGTCGACGGCCTTGATCGACATGTGGTCGGCATAGGGCCGGCCGGTGACTTCGTGGAACTGGCCGTCCGCCACGAGATCCACCGGCGGAATGCAGGTGCTGCAGGTGAACTTGCCGTCCTTCAGCACGAATTCGTCGGGCTTGCCTTCGAACTTCACGCTGTCGCGATCGGTCTTCCAGGTGCCGTTGAGCACCGAGATATCGGTAGCGGCAGCTTCGGTCGTCGCGGCGGCCGGTTCGTTGCTCGCAGCGGTTTCCTGCTGCTTGCAGGCAGGCGCCATCAGGATGAGAGCGGCAGCGATCGCCGTGCACGTGACTGTTCTCATGAACGTCCCCCTTATAACCGAGGGGGACCCCGATTGGCCGCCCGCTCGCAGGTCGGCCCCGTCTTCACAGACAAAAACGGGCGAGGTCGGCCGGGCGCGGAGACTACTCCGGTTGAACCGAAAGTAAATTCACATTTGATATGGGTTAGTATCCCATCAGCGCGAGCACTTCGCGGCGGCTCCGCTCGTCCGCGCGGAACGTCCCCATCATGCGGCTGGTGGTCATCATCACACCCGGAGTCTGCACTCCCCGCGCCGTCATGCAGGCATGGCTCGCCTCGATGACCACCGCGACGCCCTTGGGCTGCAGATGATCCCAGATGCAGTCGGCGACCTGCGCCGTCAGCCGCTCCTGAACCTGAAGCCGCCGCGCAAAGCCGTGCAGCACGCGCGCCAGCTTGCTGATGCCGACGACCTTGTCACCCGGCAGATAGGCGATTGCCGCCCTGCCGATGATCGGCGCCATGTGATGCTCGCAGTGCGACTGGAACGGTATGTCCTTCAAAAGCACGATCTCGTCATAGCCGCCGACCTCGTGGAATGTGCGGCTGAGGTGTTTGCAGGGATCTTCTTCGTAGCCCTTGGCATATTCCTTCCAGGCCTTGGCGACGCGGCGCGGCGTGTCGAGCAGGCCTTCGCGGTCGGGATCGTCGCCGGCCCAGCGGATAAGCGTGCGGATGGCTTCGCTGACGTCGTCCGGAATTTCCACGGCGGGACCCGAATTGACGAGGTCCCCGTCCTCCGGCTCGCCATGTTCGAACGCGCTCATCGCTTTAGCTCCATCGCAATATCTTCGGCCACGGCTGCGGCCTGGCCCCTGATATCGGGAACCGCGATGATTTCCCAATACCGGCCCTTGGTCAGGGGTCCCATCGCCCAGGCACGCTGCGATCCCGCGATCCGCGAGTGCTCGTCGACGTCGAGCGCAATGCCCATGTCGTCGGGCCTGGCGAGACCGTCGGCGAGCATGCCTTTCAGCAGGGCATCGCGGGTCCGGTCGATGCGACCGAGCGGGCCGGTGCAATTGATCATGTAGGCGAAACGCTCGTCCTGAACAGTCGAGCTGCCGCGACGGCGATAGACCACGGACAAGGCGTCATGCTCCTCGCGCACGGACTGGATGCGGCCGGCGACGATCTGAAGCCTGCCCTCGGCGATCAGCTCGTGAAGGCGCTGCGCAACGGTGGGGGCGATGCGATGGCGGTGAACGTCCCACCACGGCCGCGCATGCCGAGCGAACCTTTCCCGCTGATCCTGCGGAAGGCTCTGCCACAGCCAATGGCTGTGCGGACGCAGGGAATCGATTGCCGCTCGCCAGCCCACTTGGGCGGAACGGCGGCGCAGCCAGCGCCACAAGGCACGCACGTTGCCCGCGGGGATGTCGCCGCGCTCCACGGGCGCAGCTTCGAAATCCACGTGCCCGCGAGGGACCAGGCCACGGCGCGAAAGCGCGACGATCCGTCCCTGATGGCCGGCGGCATCGAGCGACAGCACGGCGTCGACCATGGTCAGCCCGGTCCCGACCAGCAGGACGTCTTCGTTCGTGGCCGCCAGGTCCTCGATGGCAGCGAGCGCCTCCGGTCCCCACGGGTTGTCGATGACCCGCGTTGATCCGCCGCCAAACGGCAGCGGCTCCGGCGGCTGGTTGCCGAGCGCGAGGACCAATGCGCTTGCCTGAAGCTGCTCGCCGCCGTCCAGGCTGACGCGCCAGCCGCCGTCGCGCGGCTCCGCCTCCATGGCCAACCGTTGGACCAGCCGCGTCCGGCCGGTGGCGAGGGCCTCGTCGAGGATGCGGCGCAGATACTGTCCGAACTGCATTCGCTGCACGAAGTCGCGGCGCGTTGCGCCTTCCGCCTCCGCGACTCGCACGAAATGGTCGAGATCGTCTTCCCACGCGCTCATCACGTCCGCGCAGACGTTGAGCACGTGCGCCGGCTCCCGCGTCGAATAAGCGACGCCGCGCCCTGCCCGGCCCGAGCCTTCGATCAGCACATTGTCGATGCCCCGCCGCGCCAGTTGCGCCGCCACGATCGTTCCCGAAAACCCGCCACCGATAATCGCTACCGGGAGACCCCGGTCAGATTTCATAGTCGGGCCATGCGTTCGGGTTCTTTGCGCCGGCTTTCCGCTTCACCATGTGATCGTGAAGCCGGATCACCGTCCGGCCGGCAGTTTCCGTGAACCATCCAGGTACAATCGCATGAATGATGCAGGCGGTCCCGGCCCCGATCAGCTCGGCACCGATCTTGATTGCTCCCGACCCGTGGCTTGCCCACGTCATTCCGAGTGCACGCGGATGTGCCGTGAAGATGTTTCCGGCGCGCGCTTTCTGCTGTTCTACAGCCATATCCCCATCGGCCCATGAACCAAGTTGGTGGCCCCGGCAGGACTCGAACCTGCGACCTGCGGTTTAGGAAACCGTCGCTCTATCCTGCTGAGCTACGGAGCCGATCCGGTGCGGGAATAGGCACCCGCAGCCGTTTTATCAATTCACTTGGCCGGGCGGGACGATGGGCAGCGGCAGCGGCATGATGGGCACGCCCTCGTCGATCAGCGCCTTGGCTTCAGCAACGCTCGCCTGCCCGTGGACCGCCTTCTTCTCGACCTCGCCGAGATGCATGGCGCGCGCCGTCTCCGGCAACTGCTCGCCCACATATTCGGAATTGCTGAGCAGCTTCTGCTGGATAGCGGCCATCTCAGCGAGCTTCGCGCGGACGCCGTCCTCTGCGGCCGTCGATCGGCCGACGCGCGGCGCCATAGGCGCCTTCTCGACCTGGGCCGACCCGCACACGGGGCACTGCACCAGCCCGCGTTCGAGCTGCCCCTGATAGTCGCTGGTCGAGCTGAACCAGCCTTCGAAGACCTCTCCGCCCTCGATGCACCGAAGGTCGAAAACGATCACCGGCTGACCGCCTGCTCGACGGTTCGGCGATGGCTGAGCGCAGGCACGCGGCCGCGAACGTCGGTGATCCGGCTCAGCTCGATCTCCGCGAAGGCGACGCCGGAATTTTCGGCCATGTCGACAAGCACGTCGCCCCAGGGATCGACAACCAGCGAGTGACCGTAGGTCGTGCGCCCGTCCTCGTGCTGTCCCGCCTGCGCGGCAGCGACGACGAACAGCCCCGCCTCGATCGCGCGGGCCCGCAGCAGCACTTCCCAATGCGCTCGGCCGGTCGGCACGGTGAACGCGGCAGGCACCGCGATCACGTCCGCACCCGCTTCCGCAAGCCGCGAGAAGAGAGCCGGGAAGCGCAGGTCGTAGCAGATGGCGAGGCCCAAGGTGCCGACCGGCGTTCCGGTCACGACCACGGCTTCGCTGCCATGCTTGTAGGTGTTGCTCTCGCGCCAACTCTCGCCCGTTGGAAGGTCGACGTCGAACAGATGGATCTTGTCATAACGCGCGCGGATCTCGCCGCGCGGGTCGATCACGAACGCGCGATTGGCGAGCTGACGGCCCTCGGTCCTGATGGCGAGCGAGCCGATATGGACCCAGATGCCATGCTCGCGCGCGGCATCGCGGACGGCGGCAAGGACCTCGTCATTCTCCTCGAGCCGCACATTGTGCGCCGCGCGCTCCGAATCCCGGTCGAGAAGCCCCGACATCTCGGGCGTAAACAGCATGGCCGTTCCGCCGTCAGCAGCCTCGCGCACGGCGCGGACCAGCCGCTCCGCGCTTGCTGCGGGGTCGACGCCCGTCGTGGACTGGAAGAGTGCGATCCGAACCATCAGGCGGCCAGCAATTGCTCCAGCTTGCCCTGCTGGTCCAGCGCATAAAGATCGTCGCACCCGCCGACATGCGTTCCGTTGATGAAGATTTGCGGGACGGTCGTCCGTCCGGACGCGCGCTGGACCATCTCCTCACGCAACGGGCTGCCCCAGGTCAGCTCGTACAGCTCATAGTCGACGCCCTTGGCATCCAGGAGCAGCTGCGCCCGATAGCAAAAGGGACAGGCCGACTTCACATACATCTCCACCCGGACCACGCTCACCTCACTCCTCTCAAGTCAATTGCGTCGGCTTGATCACTCGCGCCCAGCTTACCAGCTCAATTCGGGCGGCACCGGCTTTTTTCAATACCTTGGCGCAGGCATTGGCGGTGCTTCCGGTCGTGAGCACGTCGTCGACGAGAACGACCGTACGCCCCTGAAGGTCCGCCGCCGGATCGACGGCGAACGCTCCCGCGACGGTCTTTCGCCGCTGGGCGATGCTCATGCCTTTCAGGGCGGGCGTGGACCTCGTTCGCCGCAGAAGCCGCGCTTCGGACCGCAATCCGGTGGCGCGGGCGATCTCGTTCGCGACCAGCAAGGACTGGTTGAATCCGCGCTGCCACAGGCGGCCGCGATGGAGCGGCACCGGCACGAGGACGGGATCGTGCTCGGGGCGGACGAGCGGCGCCATGAAGCGCGCCATCGTCCGCGCGAGCGCAACTTTGCGGCCGTACTTGAGCCGGATGGCGATGCTCCGCGAAAGCTCGTCGTACGCAACCGCCGATCGCGTGCGCTCGATGCGCGGAGGCTTTGCAACGCAAACGCCGCAAAGCTCCGCGTCCGTCGCTTCGAGCGGCATCCCGCACGTCATGCAGCCGCTCTCGCCCAGGAATTCGACCTGCGACCAGCAATCGCCGCAGAAGCTGTGGACGTCGGCCACGATCGCTCCGCAACCGGCGCAGCGCGGCGGCAGAGCAAAATCCAGCACCGCCTTCAGCGCAGTGTTGATCGTTGAACGCACCCTCACTCGCATCTTGTCGCCGCTCCGCCGTCGCCGCACAAGCGCGCCGTGGCCGACCTGTTCGATGAAAAGCTGCGCGCGCTTCGCCGTGCACGCGCCGACCGCAAGGGGCCGGAGCGCTTCCTTCACGACCGCGCGTTCGAGGATGTCGTCGATCGCCTCTCGCTGGTCAGCCGCCGCTTCCGGTCCGCACTGTTCGTCGGCGACGCCAGCCCGCAATGGCGGGAGCGGCTGCTGGAACAGTGCGATGCAGTGGACGTGATCGACCCGGACGCGCTGATGCAGGTGCAGCCGGGCGCCTACGACCTGTGCATCGCCATCGGATGGCTCGACACGGTCAACGATCTGCCGACCGCTCTGCTGACGCTGCGCTTCGCCCTGCAGGAGGATTCGCTGCTGCTCGGCGCCTTTGCAGGCGGCGATACCCTTCCCGCGCTGCGTTCCGCCATGCGCGCCGCAGACGAAAAGACGGGGGCCGCAACGCCGCATGTCCATCCCCGGGTCGAGCCGTCCGCGGTCGCGGGCCTTCTCAGCGATGCCGGCTTTGCCATGCCCGTCGTCGACGTCGATCGCGTAAACGTCAGCTACACGAGCCTTTGGGACCTGGTCCGCGACCTGCGGGCGATGGGCGCGACCAACCTCCTGACCGCCCGATCCCGCAAGCCGCTGACGCGCGAAGCGGTCACGGCTGCGGTTAATCAGTTCGCTTTGGAAGCGGAGAGCGGCCGTGTGACCGAGCGCTTCGAGCTGATCCACTTCGCGGCGTGGACGCCGCACGGTTGAAGTGGATGAGGGTCCGTTAACCTCTGCGCCGCATCACTTGTTAACCCGTTACGACTATTCAGGCCTCGTGGACGTGGACCAGAGGAGGGTGGCGTGATCGCTATCCGAATGACTTTACGCAGGCTCCTTGCCGACCAGACGGGAGCAACCGCGATCGAATACGGACTCATCGCCTCTCTCATCATCGTTGCGATGATGGGCGGCCTTTCCGCCATGGGCGGAGGCATGGGAGGCCTGTGGGGCAAGATTCAGAGCAACGTGCAGAATTCGATGTGAGGACCTGCGGCTGAAAATGCCGCAGGACTTCACGCACGTCTGGAGCCGTAAACGATCAACTTGACCTTCTGACCGGGGACGAGGCGGGAGTTAGCCTGCAATCCATTAAGCGACAGGAACCTGTCGAGCTGGAAGTCGCGATAGGCCATCCGGCTCGCGAGCCCTTGCACCGTGTCGCCCGGACGCACCGTCCACACATCGATGATCCGCGGCCGGATCGCCGCCGCCTCCGCCGGCGAGATGCGCCGGATCGACTGCACCATCGGAACGAACGGCCCGATGCCCTGCCCGCCGCGGCTGAGCATCACGAAGTGGTAGACCGTGTCCGGTCCCCATTGATAGGCGAAGACGCTGACGTCCACCGGACCTGACGAGGTATTCGCGCGGGAGACGTTGTAGGCGGCTGGAATGCCGTTGATCATCGTCCGCTGCGTCGGACCCATCTGCAAGGGGATCTCGCCGCCGGTCAGGCCCTGCAGCACGCGATAGATGTAATTGTCGAGGTTGCCGGAATAGCGGCCGCCGCTGAACTGGGCCTTCCCGCCGGAACCGCTGATCGTCACCGCCGTCGTTCCGTTCTGCATCAGGTAACCGGGCGGAACGGCGAAGAAGATCTTCAGGTCCGGATGGGTGAACGTCCGTCCGTCGATGATGCCCTGCGCGGGATCGTCATCGACGTACATGCCCTGCACGTTCGCGAGGAACTGGTCGCGGTTGCGCATGCCCTGGCCGAGGTGCCCGGTCTGCCGAGCCTCATTAAGGGCCCGCTGCACGCGATTCTCGCTCAGCGGGTGGGTGCTAGCCCACTCCGGAGTTTGGCGGCCGGTGCGGCCCTGCACGCGAGCCTCCAGCGCCGTCGCGCGGGTGATCGCGGTAAGAACGCCGGCGCCTCCCCCCGGATCGTAGCCCGCCGCGGTGATGTAGCGCAGGCCCAAAGTATCCGCCTGATATTCCTGGTCGCGCGAGAAGCTCAACGTCGCGAGCTGCGAGCGGGTTTGCGCCATCTGCGCGACCGCGCTGCCGAGTCCACCGCCGACGACGCTACCGAGGATGGCACCGAGCACGCCAAGCACCGAACTGCGGCTAGCGTAGGATTCGCGGGCCTGTGCATGGTTGGCGGCGACGTGGCCGACCTCATGGCCGAGCGCGAAGGCGAGCTGTGACTCGTCGTCCATCAGCCCCATCAGCTGCCGGGTTATGTAGACGTATCCGCCGGGGACCGCGAAGGCGTTCTCGACGGCGGAATTCAGGACGGTGAAGCGGTAGGCCCCCGGAGTGACTCCAGAGAACGAGGCAACCCGCCGTCCGACGCCGTCGACATAGTTGGCGCGCGGCCCGGTCTCTGCACCCCCGAATTCGGCGAGCAGCTTCGGATGATCCTGCTGGGCTTCCTGGACGTAACGCGGATTGAGCGGACGCCCCGCCATTTGCGACGAGGACGCCGTCGGCACAGCCACCATGGCGATGCTGCCGAGAACAAGGAACGCAGACCGCATGAACCACCTCTCGAATTCGCTACGGGCACGTAACTGACCCGAAGCGATTTGAACGAGAGATGACTGTGTGGGTTCCTGCGGTTGCCGGTTCAGGCCATTGCGAGATACTTGGCCCGGCGCTGCTTCAGAAGCTCTTCGCCACCAAGGTTCGAGCAGCCGGACAGCTCTTCGAGGATCGCTTCCTTGAGGTTCGCGATGGCCTCCTGCGGGTCGCGCTGCGCCCCGCCGAGCGGTTCCGGAACGACGCGGTCGACCACGCCGAGCGCCTGCTGGTCCTGCGCCGTAATGCGCATCGCTTCCGCAGCCTCGGCGGCCTTGTCCGCGGTCCGCCACAGGATCGACGCGCAGCCTTCCGGCGAGATGACTGAGTAGATCGCATGTTCGAACATGAGCACGCGGTTGGCCGCGGCGATCGCGATCGCTCCGCCCGACCCGCCTTCGCCGACGATGACGGCGATCATCGGCACCTTGAGCGAGAGGCATTCCTCGGTGGCGCGCGCAATGGCCTCCGCCTGCCCGCGCTCCTCCGCCTGCACGCCCGGAAAGGCACCGGGCGTATCGACCAGGCTGACGACCGGAAGAGCGAAGCGGTCGGCGAGCTTCATCAGGCGGATCGCCTTGCGATAGCCCTCGGGCTTGGCCATCCCGAAATTGTGCTTGAGGCGCGAGGCGGTGTCGTCGCCCTTCTCATGCCCAAGGAGCAACACCTTGCGGCCGCCGATCGTGGCGAGACCGCCGAGGATCGCGGGATCGTCGGAGAAACCGCGGTCCCCCGCGAGCGGAACGAAGTCGTCGGTCAGCCCGGCGACATAGTCCTTGAAGTGCGGCCGTTCCGGATGACGGGCCACCTGCGCCTTCTGCCACGGCGTCAGCTTCGCATAGGTCTCGCGCAGCAGCTTCGAGGATTTCGCCTCGAGCCGGCCGATTTCCGCATCGAGATCGAGGTCGCCGGAGTTCGCCGTCTCCTTGAGCTCCGCGACGCGCGTTTCGAGCTCGGCAATCGGCTTTTCGAATTCGAGGTAGGTGTTCAATGCCATTTGACCGCGCGGGTAGGGCGGCTTGCCGTTAGCGTCAACGACGGTCCGCCAAAGGATGCTTGGTGTTGACCAGCTGGATCAGCCGGGCGCTGTCGACGTGCGTGTAGATCTGGGTCGTCGCAATGTCGGCATGGCCCAGCAGCGACTGGACGACCCGCAGGTCCGCTCCTCCCGAGAGCAGATGCGTGGCGAAGGCATGCCGAAGGACGTGCGGGCTGATGCGCTCGGGCGGGATTCCCGCATCCGCCGCCATCGCCCGGACGATCTGGTAGAGCCTGATGCGGCTGAGATGCGTCTTCCCGCTCGGAAACAGCCATAGCGAGCCGGTCGGAACATGCTCTCGCCAGCGCACGACCGCCTGCTCGGCACGGCTGGAGATGGGTACGAGCCGTTCCTTCGATCCCTTGCCGCGCAGGACCATGAACGGCTGGCCGGTGCGGAGCGCGCCGCGTGGGAGGCTGACGAGCTCGGTTGCGCGCAGGCCCGATCCGTAGAGCAATTCCAGCAGCGTCAGGTTTCGGACCGCCAGCGGCTCGTCGCTCGCCGCCCGGGCCTCCGCCGCTTCGAACAGAGCGGTGACCTCGTTGGAATCGAGGATCTTCGGCAGCGGCCGTTGAAGCGTCGGCTTCGGCAAAGCACCCGACGGATCGTCCTTCCGAAGTCCCTCGTCGAACAGGAAGCCGTAGAACCGCCGCAGCGCCGCCGAGCGCCGCGCGACCGTGGATGGCGCGAGGTCGCGCCACTGTTCGCCGAGCTTCGACAGCACGTCGCTGCCCGCAGTCCCGATGGGCTGTCCGAGCCCGTCCGCTGCCCGCTCGAGGTCGGTGCGGTAGGCCAGCAAGGTATTGCGCGAAGCCCCCGCCTCGGCCGCCATCATGTCGAGGAATCGATCGACGAGCGCCCGGTCTTCGAAGGTCACGCCAGGATCACGTCCGTGCGAGCGCTTCCGCAGCGATCATTCGGGCGGTGTAGTCCTGACCGGTGCGCTTCAGCGCGGCGACCGAGTGGAAGACGTGCGCGGGCGGGATGTCAGCAAAGGTCGCCGCCTGCAGGCCCGTGCCGGTCATGACGAGGACCGTTCCCGACTGTCCGAGGGCTGCAGCGCGGTCGATGAGCTTCGTCCAACTCGATCGGTGTCCCAGGCGGAGGCCATGACGGTTGCTGAGTCGGCCTGCCGTCGCCGTGTCGATCCGGCCAAGACCCGCGAGACCCGCGACGAGCAAGGCACTGCGCTTCTTTCCCTCGCTATTGTCCCGATCGATGAACTTGCTGATCCGGCCGGCGCTGACGTCGACGTTGCTCGTGCCGTCCGGCGCGCCGAGAGCGAGCATCGCCCAGGCTTGGTCGGCATATTGGTCGTCCATCTGATTGACCGCGCGTGCCCAGCGCGCCGCGTCGCGATCGTATCCGGCGGCCAGCATCGATGCGATCAGGTTGGGCGCGTCGGTCTGCAGGTCCTTGCTCGGCGTCACGAGCGCCGCCGCCTTGCCGAGCATCGCGCGCGCGGCCTCCGCCTGGAGCGGGTCTTTCGACGCGTCCCACAGCTTGCGCATCGCGCCGAGCCGGGTGTCGAGGTCCTTGCCGACAAACGCCAGCCGCAGCTGCCACGCCGGCGTGTCCGGCAAATCGTCCGGGCTCGTCGCTTCATAGATCAGCGAATAGAGATCGACGAGCGACTGCGATGAGAAGACGCCGAGCCCCGCCGCGATCTGCGCTGAGGCCAGCCTGTCCTGCGGCGCAAGCATCGGAGCCGCCGCCTGCCAGGCGCGGAGCTGCGGCGGCGCATCGTTGATCAGGCGATCGGGGAAAGTCATCCCCGTCGCGGTGGCAAGGCCAAACCGCCACGTGTCGAGCCGGTCGACCGGCTCCCACTCGATCGTCACTGCGCGGCGCGTATTGCCGCCAGCGCCAACGACCTTCTGCGCAAGCTCGAGATCGATGCCACGAACGCGGCCGCGGCGGCGCGCGGAGTCCACCTGCTCGGCGGCTGCCTCCGGTTCACCCGCGAGCGCGGAGCACATGGCGTCGACCAGCTGGTAGATGTTGGGCTCGACCTTCTCGATGCCCTGCTCCAACGGGCAGAGACCCGCCGGATCGGCATTGGCGAGAGCGCTCTGGACGCCGACCTGGAACATGCGCGGCGTGAAGCGGTCGACGTCGACGCTGGACACGAGCATGCGCGCGCTGTCCGCCTCGCCCATGCGCACGAGCAGCCAGGCGCGCTCCGCCGTCCAGTCGACGGGATTGATGTTGCGCGGTGCCGGCACGCGGGCGAGCAGCACGTTGCGCAACGCGATATGCGCCCAGCGCGAAGCCAGCGGAGTCTGCATCCGCCGCATCAGCGTGGCGACGTAAGCCCCGCTGGCGCCGCCGAACGGAGCGGCGTCTAGCCCGAGGTCTGCGGCATCGAGGCGCCCGGCGAACCGCGGATCGCGGCGCGCGTGATCGGGATATTCGACCGGCGGAGCGACTTCCCGGACCAGCTCGATCGGAGTGCCGTCGGTGACGCCGACCTGGACCTCGCCGACGGAATCGGGGGCCGCCGAAGGTGTCGGCGTCGTCAGCGTGCCGCTCGGCGCCGGCTGGGCCGGTGCGGGCGTCGGCGCGGGAGCGGGAGTCGCGACGTTGGACGGCGTGGCCACCTGCGCCAGCGCGGGAATCGCCAGCGCAATTGCGGCCCCCGCCGCGAGCAGGCGGCTAGCTTGCATTGGAAGTGGCAGTGACCTCGGTCTCGATGGTTTTCGTGGGCACTTCACCCGCCTGCCTCGAAAAGAAGAACATCAGCCCGATGATCAAGAGGAGGAGGACGACAAGGACGATTACGGCTCGCGGCATGGCACTCGCGTCTGTTGGAATTGGAACGCGACCGCTTTTGCCGCCCCGCCCCGCCGCTGTATAGCCCTGCCGGTGGGAAAGCTGTCAGATCGCCTCGATCGTCCGCTGGTTCTTGTCGGCCTGATGGGTGCCGGCAAGTCGACCGTCGGCCGTCGCCTGGCGCGGCGGCTCGGCCTGGAGTTCATCGACACGGACGAAGCGATCGAAAGCGCGGCGGGCTGCTCCGCCGCGGAAATCTTCGAGCGCTTCGGCGAGGCGGAATTCCGCGACGGGGAGCGCCGACTCGTCGCCCGCCTGATCGACGGCGAAGTCCGGGTCATCGCCACCGGCGGCGGAGCCTTCGTCGATCCGCGCACGCGAAGCCTGTTGAACGAGCGCGCCATCACCATCTGGCTCGACGCGCCGGTCGAGATCCTTGCCAACCGGACGTCCCGCCGCGACACGCGCCCGCTGCTTCGCAACGGCGACCCCAAGCGCACGCTGGAACGGCTCGCAGAGGAGCGCGGCCCGTCCTACGCCGAGGCCCACATCCGCGTGACCAGCGGCAGCGCGGCGCATGGCGAAGTCGTCGAATCGATCGTTACCGCGATAGAGAAGCATCTGGACGGCCAGGACCGCCAAGCGGCGAGCTAGGCCGGGTCCGCGACCTCGTCCGGAAGCGGACGGTCCACTCCGAAGCTGCGGTCGGACTTGGCGTGGAGATCGCCGGTGACGGTCTGCGCCTCCAGCCTTTCGAGGTCCCGCTCACGATATTCGCGCTCGACGCGCTCCGCCTCACGCCGCGAAACGCCGAGCTTCATCAGCGCCTTTCGCCCCATGACGACCGCGCTTTCGTAAAGCTCGCGCTGGCACACCGCGAGGTCGAGGCCGTCGAACTCGATGACCTGCAGCCGGTCGTAGACCCGGGCCATGATTGCTGCATGCGGGAAGGATTCGAATACGGCCTCCAGCTTGTCCTTCGTCAGTTCCTGGGGGTTCTGGCAGAAGATGATGCCCTCGGCGGTCTCCGCACCCGCGGTCCGCAGCAGGTCTAGGCGTGTGCCGTCGCCGTAATAGACTTTCGTCCCGAACTCCTCGCTGAGTTCGATCTGCGAAGCCTTGCTGTCGATGATCGTGACCGGGATCTGCTTGGCCATGAGCATCTGCGCGACCGTCTGGCCGAAGCGGCCGTACCCAACGACGATGGCGTTGGTCTCGGGCGAGTGCTCCGGTCCGTCGAGGTCGACGGCGGGTTCGGGAAGCCGCCGCAGGATCCATTCGATCACCACCATCAGGAACGGCGTCGAGACCATGGTCAGGGTGACGACGGCGCTGAACAGCGACGCCGCCTCGACCGTGATGAGCTGTGCGTCCGCCGCTTGCCCGAACAGGACGAAGCCGAATTCGCCGGCCTGGCTGAGCAGCAGGCCGAGCCAGATGGCGCGCCCCTTTCGCATGCCGAAAAGGAAAGCGATTCCGGAGATCAGGACCGCCTTCACGACGATGATCCCGACCGCGAGGCCGAACACCAGGCCGGGCCGCGCTGCGACCGCGCCGAAGTCGATGAGCATGCCGACCGAGAGGAAGAACAGGCCGAGCAGGATCGAGCGGAATGGCTCAACGTCGCTTTCCAGCTCGTGCCGGTACGGCGATTCCGCGAGCACCACGCCGGCGATGAATGCGCCGAGCGCGGTCGACAGGTGAAGCGAGTGCATCAGCGCCGCGCTCGCCATGACCGTGAACAAGCCGACGACGACGAACAGCTCGCGCTCGCCGAAGCGGCCGACCAGCCGCAGCAGCGGATTGAGGATGAAGCGGCCGGCCACCACGAGGCCGATGATCGCGCCCACCGTGTAGAGCGTCAGCAGCCAGCCGGGAGGAGTCCCCGGATCGGCCGGCGCCCGCGACATGGCGGCGATGATCGTGATCATCGGAACGATCGACAGGTCCTGGAACAGCAGGACCGAGAAGGCTCGCTCGCCGCGTGGATGGTTGAGCTGGCCGGTGTTGCGCAGCATCGGCAGGACCTGCGCGGTCGACGAGAGCGCAAGCGGGAGGCCGATGGCGATGCTCGCCTCAATGCTGAAGTCCAGGGCGAAATGGATCAGCACGGCGAGCGCGACGCCGCACAGCAGCACCTGGATCAGGCCGAGGCCGAAGATGTCCCTGCGCAGCCGCCACAGGCGGCTCGGGTTCAGCTCCAGACCGACCAGGAAGAGCAGGAAGGCGATGCCGATTTCCGACACCGACATGATCGCGTCGGCCTGCCCGATGAGGCCGAGCAGGTTCGGCCCGATGATCGCTCCGGCGACGATGTAGCCCAGGGTGGCACCGAGCCCGAGCTTGCGGAACAGAGTGACGAAGAAGAGCGCAGAGCCGAGCATGATGGCTCCGGCGATCAGGGTGCTGTTGGCAACGAGTTCGGCGGGTGTCGTTGTCATCCGCCTGCTCGCTCCATTGCCGATGCAAGTGCCCTGAACGGGAGGAGGATCGCGCCATGGCGCGACTTGCGCGACCGCGCGGGCGCCAACGTCTGCAGACCTAGCCACGAGCCGGGCTCGTCGCTCTTCCCCGCAAGCCAGTTGGTGAGATCGTCGAGCGCCTCTCGCACCTCGTCACGCGACTTGCCGGCGGCACTGGCGGCCATGAGAGCGGCGGAGGCCTGGCCGAACGCGCAGGCATGCACCGTCTGCGAGATCGCTCTCACGCGACCCCCGTCGTCGAGCTGGACCTCGACGCGAAGAGTGCTGCCGCAAGTCGGCGACCGCTCATCCGCAGCGCCATCTACCCGATCGAGCCCACGCGGCTCGGGCAAGGATGCTGCCAGCCGCAGGATCTCGGTCGTGTAGAGGGGTGCGTTCATTCCTTGCGCCAAGTGGTGCCCGAAGACCCGTCTTCCAACAGGATGCCATCCGCCTTCAGCTCGTCACGGATGCGGTCCGCCGTAGCAAAGTCGCGGTTCTTTTTCGCCTCCGCCCGCTCGGCAATGCGCGCCTCGATCGCATCGGCATCGCCGCCACCCTTGAACCACTCCTCCGCGGAAGCGCCGAGCAGGCCGAGCAATGCAGCGCTGGCCTTCAACGTAGCGGGATCCTCGATGGCCGAGAGCCGTGACAGCGCCAGCGGCGTGTTCAGGTCGTCGCGGAGCGCCTCGACGACGCCCTCGTCGACCTCGCCCGCTTCGGCCTCACCGGCCACGCGATAGAGCCGATCGAGGGTCGCCTTCGCCTGCGCGATCAGGCTCTCCGTCCACGGCAGGGGCTGGCGATAGTGGGCCGAAAGCAGCGCGAGACGCAGCGTCTCGCCGCGATGGCCCTGCTCGAGCAGCTCCGCCGGCGTGATGATATTGCCGAGCGATTTGGACATCTTCTCACTGCCCATGTCGACGAATCCATTGTGCACCCAGACGCGGGCGAGCGGCGCTCCGCCGTGCGCGCAGCGGCTCTGCGCGATCTCGTTCTCGTGGTGCGGAAAGATGAGGTCGAGACCGCCGCCGTGGATGTCGATCGTCTCGCCGAGGTGCCGCGCGATCATCGCCGAGCATTCGACGTGCC